>DASZRM010000140.1:0-10607 GCA_035549135.1 Rhizomicrobium sp.
GCCATTCAGGACATGGGTGCGGCGGGCCTTACCTCGTCGTCCGCTGAGATGGGCGACAAGGGCGGCTCGGGCATCGAGCTGAACCTCGATATGGTTCCGCAGCGCGAGTCGAACATGACGGCCTACGAGATGATGCTCTCCGAAAGCCAGGAGCGCATGCTCGCCGTGCTGAAGCCGGGCCGCGAGAAGGAGGCCGAGGCGATTTTCAAGAAGTGGGAGCTCGACTTCGCCGTCATCGGCATCACCACCGACACGCATCGTCTTGTCGTGAAGCACAAGGGCAAGATCGAAGCCGACATGCCCATCGCCGCGCTGTCTGACGCGGCGCCGGTCTATGAGCGGCCTTATGAAAGGCGCGCGCCGCGTTCGGACAATCCCAAATTCGATGCGACGAATCCGATTCTTGAATCGCTGAAGAAAATTCTCGGCAGCCCCGACATGTGCTCGCGCCGCTGGATCTGGGAACAATACGACTACACCGTGATGGCCGACACGGTTCAGCAGCCTGGCGGCGACGCGGCCGTCGTGCGCGTGCATGGCTCGAACAAGGGCCTTGCAATCACCACCGATGTGACGCCGCGCTATTGCAAGGCCGATCCGAAGGAGGGCGCCAAGCAGGCGGTGGCCGAAGCGTATCGCAACATCAACGCGGTCGGCGCCAAGCCGCTCGCGGTGACCGACAATCTCAATTTCGGAAATCCGCAGAAGCCCGAGATCATGTGGGAGATCGTGGCCGCGGTCGATGGAATCGGCGAAGCCTGCCGCGCGCTGAATTTTCCGGTCATCTCGGGCAATTGCTCGCTCTACAACGAAACCAATGGCGAGGGCATTTTCCCCACGCCCGCCATTGGCGCGGTGGGATTGATGAAGGACGTGCATCGCATGGCGACGCTCGCCTTCAAGCGCGCAGACGATGCGATCGTCCTCATCGGCGATACGCGCGGGCACCTCGGGCAGTCCATCTATCTGCGCGAGATCGAGGGGCGCGAGGAAGGCGCCGCGCCGCCGGTCGATCTGCGCGCGGAGATGGCGGCGGGCGAGTTCGTGCGCAATCTGGTCGAGGACGGCCGCTGCGACACCTGTCACGACCTTTCCGACGGTGGGTTGCTCGTTGCGCTTGGCGAAATGGCGATCGCCGGCGACATCGGCTGCGACGTCGGTGTGGCCGGGACTGCGTTCGATCCGATCCCGTTCTTCTACGGCGAGGATCAGGGACGTTATCTGATCGCGGTCCCGCAGAAGGACGCCGACAAGATCGAGGGCGAGCTGCGCGAAGCCGGGATCATCCATGCGATCATCGGCAAGACGCATGCGGCGAAGGCGCTGAGCGTCACGGATCACGGGCAGGTCATGCTGTCGGCGCTGCGCAAGGCCCATGAGGGCTGGTTCCCGGCCTACATGGCCAGGGAAGAAGTCCCGCCCGTGAATTAGCCATCTCTTTTTTGTTGTCGTGGCCCGCCGGAGTGCGGGCCACCCACCTGAAATCCGCACAGCTGTTACATGGTTAAACGCTGGCCCGCGTTCCAACTGTCGACAACAAAGCGAGCGTCATCTGGGTGCCCCGCACTCCGGCGGGCCATGACAATAGGGATTTGGTGCGTGCTGCTTTGAGAGGTGCTACGATAATCCATGCCCATGCCGGCGCACGAAATCGAAAGGCTCATCAAGACCGCGTTCCCCGACGCGGAGGTGGAGATCAGCGCGCTCGCCGATGACAACGATCACTGGGCGGCGATGGTGAAATCCTCCGCGTTCAAGGGAAAGTCGCGCGTGCAGCAGCACCAGATGGTCTACGCCGCGCTCCAGGGCCGCATGGGCGGCGCGCTGCATGCGCTCTCGCTGCAAACGAGCGCGAAGGATTAGTGATGTCGTCGCCGCGCATCCAAGACATTCTCTGTCTCTTGCTTGGATTGGCCGTTACGTCCGTTGCGATGTCGCTTTTCACGATATGGTTTGGACGTCCGAGCGAATTGTAGCTTACGCTAATTGGACTGCCGATCTTGCTAGGAACATATTGGGGCTCACTGTGGTTTTGGTCTCTGCGAGAAGAGCAGGACAAATCAATCTAGCAATCGCAACTTGTCATCCCCGGCGAGCATCGCGGAGCGATGCGAGGGAAGGGGACCCAGGTGGTTAAACCATGTTCGGTCTATGCACCTAGGTTCCCTTCCCCTCGCGACACTGCCGTGTCGCTCGGCCGGGAATGACAGTGGAGCTTGACGATGCGGGGCAGCGGACCTACTTGAAAGGCCAAGCCATTGCACCGCCGATTTAGCGGAGAAAAACATGTCCAATTCGGTCCATGACCGTATTCAAAGTGAGGTTTCCTCGAACGACGTGCTCCTGTTCATGAAGGGCACGCCGGTGTTCCCGCAATGCGGGTTCTCGGCCGCGGCGGTCGGCATTCTCTCGGACCTCGGCGTCAAGTTCAAAGCCATCGACGTGCTGAAAGACCCCGAGATTCGTCAGGGGATCAAGGAATTCTCCAACTGGCCCACAATCCCCCAGCTCTATGTGAAGGGCGAATTCGTCGGCGGCTGCGATATCCTGCGCGAGATGTACGAGGCCGACGAGCTCAGGGAGTTTTTCGCCGAACGAGGGGTTTCGCTCGAAAACGCCTGACGCATGCCGCGCGGGCGCCGCGGCGCGCGCGTCCATAAATCTAGTTCTTCATGCTGAACCCGTCGAAGCATGAGGGCCGGTTGATCGGATCTCGGAGAAAGGGCGCCAGCTTTAGGCGCGTTCGGTCAAGACTGCGCCAAGCGGCCGGCGCGGCGAAGGCGGGGCCCAATTCTCAGGCCAGCCCAGGCGAAACAGGAATGTCGGCTCCCATCCGGAGGCGTCTGCGAACTTGGCGAGTTCGGGCGCGAATTCGTCGCGCCGCCCAAGCTCCTCGTTTCGGTCGGCGCATTCGAGCGGCTGGTTGAGCGGTTGGGCGGCAAGCCCCATCTGCGTCGCGGCCAGGTGCAGGCGCTGCCAGGCCCGGCCCGCCGCGATCGCCGGTCCCATTTCGAAGCGATCGCGCACCAGGATCATCCCGAACATCGGCGCGCGGCTCTGAACTTCGCGCGTCATCTCGAGCCAATAGCGATCCGCGCGCGTCGGGCTCGCATCGGGCAGGAGCTTGGCCATCGCCATCGTGAATGGAGAAAGGCCGGCATTGTCGGTGCTGATTCCGTCGCGCCGCTCGTTGACCTCGCGCCGGCCGGTGCGCATCCACGCCGCAGAGGCTTTCGACATCTCGGGATCGGCGATGATCCGCTCGGTCGCGGCGATGATGAGCCTGCGCAGGTCGTGGCGCTCGAAAGGATCCTCGATGAAAGCGATCTGCGTTTCCCCGTTCGAGCCGAGATTGCGCAACCAGGCGAGCGCCGAGCCTTCAATCGGCCGTCTATGATAAGGCCCACGATTGGTGTGGCGGTGCGGAATGGCTTCAAACAGCGGATCGCGCATGGCCGGAGCGGGATCGAGCCAGATTTGCGCCGCGCGAACCGGCGCGGGGCCCGGCGAGGGCGCAAGCCTTCCGCCATTGACGATGACGTTGGGCGACCAGCCGAAGACTCCGGCCGCGCGCATCAAATTCTCGATGGCGCAGCCGATGCCCAGATGCATCTCGCGGCGGAACGGATCGAACGCGCCGAGGTTGCGCGAGCGATCCGCCAAGACTGCGATGGAATCGCCCGACGGCTGGAACAACCAAGGCTGCGTGTTGTGCGGGCTGGCGGCGAGAATGGCTGCATGCAGGGGACGCCTGTGACCCTCGATCGCAATACCCCGCCACTCGCGCCAGGGCCTAAAGGCCGGGCCTCGCGCCAACGAAAAGACGCCGCGGTCCACGGCCCGATATGCGCCGAGAGCCGTCAGCAACAGAGCTCCCGCGCCGCCTGCGATCGCGGCTCGTCTCGTCGTCCCCATCCCGGCCTCCGTTCCCCGATGGCCATCATACAGGACGGACGGCTCAGTCGCCAAAATGCCTCGCCCAAACGGCCTCGATGGCCGGTCGCCGGGACACAGCCCTCGCGAGGTTGTCGAGTTTGGGGATGTGGCCCTTGGCCAGCCAATCCTTGCCGATCGATCCCCGCCAGCGGCTGAACATGGCCGCATAAATATCGACAATCGAAAAGCCCGAAGTCAGAAACCACGGCCCGTCGCACATGCGCTCGACGATCAGAAGCCGCTCGCGGATGCGTTCTTGCGCCTTTCGGCGCAACGCTTCCGCATCGCCGTTGGCGACAAAGCGGTTTGGGTAGTCGGAAATCTCGACGATGGGATAGATTTCGGAGGCCATGAAGGCGAGCCAGCGATAAGCCTGCGCGCGCAGCGGTCCGCCTTGCGGCGGCAGCAGTTTCGCATTCGGAAAGTGATCTGCGAGGGTGAGCAGTATGGCCAGCGACTCGGTGACGATCTGCCCCTCGGGCAGCCTGAGCGCCGGCATTTTGCCGCTCGGATTGATGGCGAGAAACGCGGGCTCGCGCTGCTCGTTCTTTTCGAGCGAAATGATCTTGAATTCGTAAGGCGCCCCGGCCTCCGCCAGCGCCGCCTCCGCGCTGAACGCTCCCGATCCCTTATCGCCGTAGAGTATGTAGGTCATGCGCCGCCTCGCTGGTTCTCCTGACCACAGATAGGCCATGCGCGCAAAAGAAAAAGCTCGGACGCCGCCTCTTTTTCGCTGCGAAATCCCGAAAAGTTGAAGGGGGATTTGGCCGATCGGGTGCTAGCCTGGATTGCGTCGATCAGGAGGGCTTCGTCATGAATTTCACGACCGGTTTCGTTGCCCTTGCGGCAGCGGCATTGGCGCTCGCCGCCCAGCCGGCCGCGGCCGCGACGGCGGCCTCGTCCAATCAGGCCTGTCAGGCCATCGCCAAGGCCAGGGTTCTCGAATGGAATCAGTCGCGGCTGATGCGCCATCGAATGGACACGATGGCGGATGGCTCGATGCGTCCGAGCGAAATGATCTTCACCGAGAACGGCATGTTCGAAAAGGTGCGCGGAGTCTGGCGCACCGGCCAGGCGCTGCGCCACCAGCGCGTCGCCGGCTCCGTCGACAACGTCATGCGGCGCATGGGATTCACCGATTGCAGCTGGGACGGCGCCGACAGCATCGACGGCCAAAAGGCGAACGTTTATCGCTACGAACAGGATCCGGGAATGTCCTCGAGAATATGGATCTCAAATGAAACCGGCCTACCGCTGCGCGTCGAAATCCAGCAACCCGCCGGGTCGGACGACAACCCGGTGAAGATCACCATGCGTTATGCCTATAACGACGACGTGCGGTTGCCCCACGACGCCGAGCGCCGGAACTGGGAGCGCATGAACTGGAGCCAGGACTGGGTGCGCTACATGGCGGCGGGCCAGCCGCACGGCAGTCACTGACGCAGGTCATTTCTCCTTCGTGAACACGACGTCGCGCTCCTCGCGCCGGCTGAGCAGTCTTACAATCCGGCCCTGCGCGTCGCGCACGAAGATTTTCCGCGTCCGGGGCTGGCCTGGCGTAAACAGGACGTCGGCCAGCTCCGCCTTCAATTCCACGGGTTTTCCTCCGTTGGTCGCGCCATAGAGCGTTCCGTCCCTTTTCATGATTTCGTAGACATAGTCGGGCGCGGCGCGATAGCGCCCGACATATTCGTCGGAGAGCCTGTCGGGCAGGCTGACCGCGGGCGGGTCCTGGCGCAGCGCGAGGGTCTGCATCGAGATCAGTTTCCACTGGCCATTCTGCTTGAGCCATGACGAGGTCGAGCGATAAAGCGCGTGAAGCTTCTGGCCGTGAAAATCCTCATGCTCGTCGTCGAGGTGGGTCGCCACGGCGACGTCGCCGAAGATCGTGGCCTTCCATTCGGTCACCGCGATCGAGCCGGATACGCCCTTGGGAAGCGGCTGCACCTGGGCGACGGATTGGGCGTAGTCGGAAATCGCTCCTGTCTCGTCAATCATGACAAAGCGCTTGTCGAGCGTCGCCGACCAGACCTTGGCGTCGCCGGTCCCGACGGCGTCCATCAAGGACTGCATTCTGGATTGGAGGATCTGACCCTCGTCTGCGCGCGCCGCGAGCGAGGGGACGATCGCAAGACAGACGAAAACGAGCGCTCTCATGGCGGGCCTCCCTTTGGACCGGGACAATCCAAAATCGGGTTCGTCCATGCCGCAAATAAAAAGACCGCGAGGCGCATGTCCTCGCGGTCCGTTCATCCGCTTGCTCGCGCTTAGCGCGAATAGAACTCGACGATCAGATGCGGCTGCATCTGCGAGGCATAGGGCACGTCCGAGAGCTTCGGAACCCGCAGCAGCCTGGCCGTCATCTTGTTGTGATCGGCCTCCACATAATCGGGCGTGTCGCGTTCGGCGCTCTTGGCCGCTTCGAGGACGAGCGCCATATCGCGCGCCTTGGACGAGAGCTCGACGCTGGAGCCCTCCTTGACCGGAAAGCTGGCGATGGTCACCCGCTTGCCGTTGACCTTCACATGGCCGTGGCTGACGAGCTGGCGGGCCGCGAACGGCGTGGGCGCGAATTTGGCGCGATAGACGACGGCGTCGAGCCTGCTCTCGAGCAGTCCGATCATGTTTTCGCCCGTGTCGCCCTGGCGGCGCGAGGCTTCCTGGTAATATTTGCGGAACTGCCGCTCGGTGATGTTGCCGTAATAGCCCTTGAGCTTCTGCTTGGCCTGCAGCTGCGTGCCATAATCGGAGAGCTTCTTGGCTCGGCGCTGGCCGTGCTGGCCCGGGCCGTAGGAGCGCTTGTTGACGGGACTCTTGGGGCGTCCCCAGACGCTCTCGCCCATGCGGCGGTCGAGCTTGTATTTGGCGTTGGCGCGTTTGGTCATCGAAGTTCCGAAAAAGTGGCGAAAAACCGCGACGGAATGGCGTTTCTGCCGCGGAAGGCGGCGCACTATATCTATCGACCCTGTGCTGTCAAACGCCTCTCAATCACACGGTGCGGCGTCCCCCGCGGGGAATTCGGTCCAATCCTTTCGCCCCGCTCCCTTCCACAGCCTATGCGTGAGGCGGCTAGGGCGGGCGGATTGTCGACTCGGCCAGGAACGATTCTCGAACATATGGAAATATTCCATTTATTTCAAATAGATAAACAAGGACTTGGCATCAGGAACAAAATATGTACGAAGTTGGGTCCCGCGCCGGCCCATTTTCACTGGGAAAGGGGGTAGCGCTGTGGAATAAGGAGGCGAATCTCATGAGTCAGGCGGCTTTGCGGGTAGTGGGAAAAGAGGACGCGAACGATCGCAAGCGCGCGCTGGAAGCCGCGCTCAGCCAGATCGATCGGGCATTCGGCAAGGGCTCGGTGATGAAGCTCGGCCAGCGCGATCTCAATGTCGACGCGGACACCGTATCGACCGGCTCGCTCAGCCTCGACATTGCGCTCGGCATCGGCGGCCTGCCGCGCGGCCGGGTGATCGAAATCTATGGCCCTGAATCGTCCGGCAAGACGACGCTGGCGCTGCACGCCGTGGCGGAGGCCCAGAAGAAGGGCGGCATCGCGGCCTATATCGATGCCGAGCATGCGCTTGATCCGGTCTACGCCAAGAAGCTCGGCGTCGATATCGACGAGCTTTTGATTTCGCAGCCCGATACCGGCGAACAGGCGCTGGAGATCACCGACACGCTGGTGCGCTCGGCCGGCATCGACATCATCGTCATCGATTCGGTCGCGGCGCTGACGCCCAAGGCCGAGCTCGAAGGAGAGATGGGCGATTCCCTGCCGGGCCTACAGGCGCGGCTGATGAGCCAGGCTCTCAGAAAGCTCACCGCCTCGATCGCCAAATCGAACACGATCGTCATCTTCATCAATCAGATCCGGATGAAGATCGGCATCATGTTCGGCAGCCCCGAAACCACGACCGGCGGCAACGCGCTCAAATTCTACTCCTCGATCCGGCTCGACATCCGCCGTATCGGCTCGATCAAGGATCGCGACGAGGTGGTCGGCAACCAGACCCGCGTGAAGGTGGTCAAGAACAAGGTCGCTCCGCCCTTCAAGCAGGTCGAGTTCGACATCATGTACGGCTCTGGCGTGTCCAAGACCGGCGAGCTGCTCGATCTCGGCGTCAAGGCCGGAATCGTCGAAAAGTCCGGCTCCTGGTACTCCTTCGACGGAAACCGCATCGGCCAGGGGCGCGAGGCGGCCAAGACCTTTCTCGGCCAGAACAAGGACGTGGCCGACAGGATCGAGGCCCAGATTCGCGCCAATGCGGGCGTGCTGGGCGGCGCGCTCACTTTTGGCGGAGACGAATCCTCCGCGCCGGAGGACTAGAGGCGAGGACAGGTTTGCCGGTTCCCTGTTGGCATGGGGAACGGCTCCAGAAGGGGCGTCGGGGCGACCTGGCGCCCCTTCGTTTTCGCTCCCGCGCGCAGCATTCTTAAGCCTCGCCTAACGGCCCTGAAGGACCATCAGAGGCATGCCGCCGGGAACCGCGACGCCGCGCGCGCCGAGCCGAACGGATGACAATTGTGGGAAACCAAGGCTACAAGCACGACATGAAAAGCCTGTCCGACATTCGTTCCGGATTTCTGGAATTCTTCCGCGGGCGCGGACATGAGGTGGTGGCCTCCTCGCCGCTTGTTCCGCGCAACGATCCGTCGCTTCTCTTCACCAACGCCGGCATGGTGCAGTTCAAGAACGTTTTCACCGGCCAGGAAACGCGGCCCTATCTCCGCGCGGCCTCGAGCCAGAAATGCGTGCGTGCGGGCGGCAAGCACAACGATCTCGACAATGTCGGCTATACCGCCCGCCATCACACTTTTTTCGAGATGCTGGGCAATTTCTCCTTCGGCGACTATTTCAAGGAAGACGCGATCCGGTATGCCTGGGAGCTCATCACCCGGGACTTCGGCATCCCGCCGGCGCGGCTGACGGCGACGGTTTACGCCGAGGACGACGAGGCCTTCGCGCTGTGGAGGAAAATCGCGGGCCTTCCGGAGGCGCGCATCGTCAGGATCGCAAGCTCCGCCAATTTCTGGTCGATGGGCGACACCGGACCGTGCGGGCCGTGTTCGGAGATATTCTACGATCACGGCGACCATATCCCCGGCGGCCCGCCCGGCTCTCCCGGCGAGGACGGCGACCGCTTCGTCGAGATCTGGAATCTCGTCTTCATGCAGTACGAACAGGTCGATGCGACGACCCGGCTGGGTCTGCCGCGGCCATCGATCGACACCGGCATGGGGCTCGAGCGCATCGCTGCGGTGATGCAGGGCGTGCATGACAACTACGACATCGACCTCTTTCGCCGGCTCATCGCCGCGTCGGTCGAACTCTCGGGGGCGAGGGATGAGGGCGAAGCGCACTTCTCCCACCGCGTTATCGCAGATCATCTGCGTTCGACGTCTTTTCTGATCGCCGACGGGGTGCTGCCCTCGAACGAGGGCCGCGGCTATGTGCTGCGGCGGATCATGCGGCGCGCCATGCGGCATGCTCATCTCATCGGCTCGAGGGAGCCGCTGCTGCACCGCCTCGTTCCCATGCTTGTCGCCGAGATGGGCCAAGCCTACCCCGAACTCAAGCGCGCCGAAGCGCTGATCGGCGAGACTCTCAAGCTGGAGGAAGAACGCTTTCGCGTCACGCTGGCCCGCGGGCTGAAGCTTCTCGACGAGGAAACGGCGGGGCTTGGCGCGGGCGCCGTGCTGGCGGGCGATGTCGCCTTCAAACTCTACGACACTTACGGCTTTCCGCTCGATCTGACCGAAGACGCATTGAAGCCGCGTGGGGTCAAAGTCGACAAGTCGGGCTTTGAAGCGGCGATGGAGCGTCAGCGCGAAGATGCGCGCAGGGCCTGGGCCGGCTCCGGCGAGGCCGCCGACGAGGCGGGCTGGTTTCGGCTTCGGGATGAATTCGGCCCGACCGAGTTCCTGGGTTACGATCTGGAGGAAGCCGAGGGGCGCATCCTTGCGATCCTCGAAAACGGAAGACGCGTGACCCACGCCTCCGCCGGCGCTAGGGTCACGATCCTCACGAATCAGACTCCGTTCTACGCCGAATCGGGCGGGCAGATCGGGGATCGGGGGGCGATGCGGTCGGCCGGGGGCGAGGGCAGGGTCGTCGATGTCGAGAAGAAGCTCGGCAGCATCAATGCGCATATCGTGGACGTGGTCAAAGGGCGCTTCGAGGTCGGCGACGGCGTCGATCTCAGGGTGGACGGCGAACGGCGGCAGGCGACGCGCGCCAATCATTCGGCGACGCATCTTCTGCACGCAGCGCTCAAGCGCGTGCTCGGACCGCATGTGAGCCAGAAGGGCTCGCTCGTCGCGCCCGACCGGTTGCGTTTCGATTTCAGCCATCCCAAGCCCGTGACCCTGGAAGAGCTGGCGCGCATCGAAGATCTGGTGAACGCGGTCATCCGCCAGAACGGCGAGGTTTCCACGCGGTTGATGCCGACCGATCAGGCGATCAAGGCCGGCGCGGAAGCGTTGTTCGGCGAGAAATACGGCGAAGAAGTCCGCGTGCTCGCCATGGGCGAGGAGGCGGGAAAGCCCTATTCCGTCGAACTCTGCGGCGGCACTCATGTGCGCCGTCTGGGGGACATCGGACTATTCACGATTCTATCCGAGAGCGCGGTTGCGGCCGGGGTGCGGCGCATCGAAGCGCTCACCAGCGA
>DASZRM010000141.1:0-3657 GCA_035549135.1 Rhizomicrobium sp.
ACCGACGCGCGCGGCGGGCTTCCGCTGCTGGCCCCGATGAGCGAGGTCGCCGGCCGCATGTCGATCCAGGCGGGCGCCCATGCGCTCGAGAAGGCCCAAGGCGGACGCGGCGTGCTGCTCGGCGGCGTGCCGGGCGTTCCCGCGGCGAAAGTGGTGGTGCTGGGCGGCGGCGTCGTCGGCACCAACGCCGCGCGCATGGCGATGGGGCTCGAGGCGCATGTCACCATCCTCGACGTCTCGCTGCATCGCCTCAACGAGCTCGATCTGCAGTTCGGCGCGATGCTGAACACGATCTACTCGACCATCGACGCGGTGGAAGAGCATGTGACGAATGCCGATCTCGTCATCGGCGGCGTGCTGCTTCCGGGCGCGGCGGCGCCCAAGCTCATCACCAGGAAGATGGTGAGCCAGATGAAGAAGGGCTCGGTGATCGTCGACGTCGCCATCGACCAGGGCGGTTGCGCGGAGACCAGCCACGCCACCACGCACGCCGATCCGACCTATGTGGTGGACGGCGTGGTGCATTACGCCGTCGCGAACATGCCGGGCGGCGTGGCGCGCACCTCGACCTTCGCGCTCAACAACGCGACCCTGCCGTTCACGCTTCAGTTGGCCGAGAAGGGCGCCGAGAAGGCGATGAAGGACAACGCGCATCTGCGCGCGGGCCTCAACGTCTACAAGGGCGCGCTCACCTACAAGGCCGTCGCCGACGCGCAGAACCTGCCCTTCAAGACCGCCGAGAGCGTGCTGAGGATGTAGTTTCCCTCCCGCTCACGGGGAGAGGGGAAAACTGCGCAGCTCCCGCACGGTCCTGCGTCCGTCCGCGGCGGGCTGGTAGGCGAGGGTGATTTCGCCCATCGCGCGGCGGAAGTCTTCCAGCGCGAAATCCTGGCGCACCTCCCACGCATCGAATCCCACCCGCGCCATGAAGGCGAGCTGGTCGTAGAGAAAATCGCCTGTGGCGCGGACCTCCCCCGCATAGCCGAAGCGCGTGCGCAGCATCCGCGCCCAGGAGAACGGCCGCCCGTCGCGGAATTTCGGAAATTCGAGCGCAACCACGGACAACCGCGCAAGGTCCGCCTTCAGCGCGGCCGGATTTTCGTTCGAGGCGAGCCTGACGCCGACGAGCGCGCGATGGGCGAAGAGGCTTTCCTTCTCGCCCAGAAACCGCGCCAGCGTGACGATGACGCCCTTCTCATCCGGAAAGGCCTTTCCGTCGGGGACGAAGAAAAACCGATCTTCGACGAAGGCGCCGTTCCTAATAAGCGGCATGGAGGTCCTCGCCGTAGGCGACGTTGCGGAACGGCGTGACGCCAAGGCGCCGATACGCGTCGAGGAAGCGCTCGCCCGGCGCGCGCAGGTTCAGATAGGCGCCGACGACCCGCTCCACTGCATCCACGATCTCGTCCTTGCCGAAGGCCGGGCCCAGGATTTCGCCGATGGCGGCGTCTTCCGCGCCCGAGCCGCCGAGCTGCAGCTGGTAATGCTCGACCCCCTTCTTGTCGACGCCGAGAATGCCGATATGGCCGGCATGATGATGGCCGCAGGCGTTGATGCAGCCCGAGATCTTGATCTTGAGCTCGCCGATGTCGTGCTGGCGCGAAAGATCGGCGAAGCGTTCGGAAATCTTCTGCGCGATGGGGATGGAGCGCGCATTGGCGAGATCGCAATAATCGAGGCCCGGGCAGGATATGATGTCGGTGACGAGGCCGGCGTTCGGCGTGGCGAGCCCAAGCTCCTTCAGCCGCGCATGGATGGACGGCAGGTCGCGCTTTCTGACATGCGGCAGGACGAGATTCTGCTCGTGGCTGACGCGGATTTCGGACAGATCGAAACGGTCCATCAGATCGGCGACGGCCTCCATCTGCTCCGCCGTGGCGTCGCCCGGAACCCCGCCGATGGGCTTGAGCGAAATCGTCGCGATGGCGTAGCCGGGCGCGCGATGTGCTGCCACATTCGTGCTCAGCCAGTTGGTGAAGTCTTCGTCGCCTTCCGGCATCTCGTCGGATAGCCTCTCGAAAGCGGGCGGCGCGAAATAGGCTTCGATCCGCGCAAGCTCCTCAGCCGGCAGCGCCAGCGTCCCGCTGTTGCGGATTTCGTCGAATTCGATGCCGACCCGGCGGCGCATCTCTTCCGGTCCCAGCGCATGGGCGAGGATCTTGATGCGCGCCTTGAAGAGATTGTCCCTGCGGCCCTCCTCGTTATAGACGCGCATCACCGCTTCGAGGAAGGAAAGGATGTCCTTCTTCGCCACGAAGTCGCCGACGACGAAGCCGATATAGGGCGTTCGCCCCATGCCGCCGCCGACATAGACGCGATAGCCGATGTCGCCGGCGTCGTTGTTCACGATTTCGACGGCGAGGTCATGGAATTTGAGCGCCGCGCGGTCGTTCGGCGATCCCGACACCGCGATCTTGAACTTGCGCGGCAGAAAGCTGAACTCGGGATGCAGCGACGACCATTGCCGGATGATCTCGGCTATGGGCCGCGGGTCCTCGATCTCGTCGGCCGCGGCGCCGGCGAAATGATCGGCGGTGACGTTGCGGATGCAGTTGCCGCTGGTCTGGATCGCGTGCATCTCGACGGTCGCAAGCTCGCAAAGGATGTCGGGCGCGTCGACAAGACGCGGCCAGTTGAACTGGATGTTCTGCCGCGTCGTGAAATGGCCGTAGCCCTTGTCGTATTGGCGCGCGATATGGGCGAGCATGCGCAGCTGTTCGGCGCGCAGCGTTCCGTAAGGGATCGCGACGCGCAGCATATAGGCGTGAAGCTGGAGATAGAGACCGTTCATCAGCCGGAGCGGCTTGAACTGGTCTTCCGCGAGTTCGCCCGAGAGCCGGCGCGCCACCTGTCCGCGGAACTGCTCGATGCGTTCCTTCACGAAGCGCGCATCGAACTCGTCATAGCGATACATGGCGCCCGTCCTTCGGCCGGTCGCGGAAGCCAGAAACCGGAAGCCAGAAGTCAGATTTCATATTCGCTTCTTTCCGGCTTCGGATTTCCGCGTTCCGATGTCTCGCGCGCGGGCGCGCGCAGCACGCTCGGCCCGGCGGCGCGGACGATCTCGCGCTCCTTGACGGGGTGGACTTCATCGGCCTCCACGCGCACGTCGAAGAGATAGGGATTGACGACCGCATTGGCGGCGACAAAGCGCTGCGCATCCGAAAGCGCCGCTTCGGCCTGCGCGGCGTCGGCGAATTTGTCCGCGTCCTCGAACGCTTCCACCCAGGCGCCCGCCTTCCAATAGAGAACGGCGCCGTCCTTCAGGCGGTTCGCGGTCAGCATCCGGGCGGACGGGGCGGCCATGGCCATAGGTCACACTTCGGGGACGACAAATCAAGACATCACAGAAAATTTGTGTTCTTTGTTTCAAATAACATTTCAAATAGTGTTAATATAATTCCGTTGGCAAAGCGTCGCCTTTTCCGGGAATGTCGGGCCGCCCGAGGAGCGCGCATGGCTGAGGAGCAGAAGAAGGCGACCGATGCTTCCGGCATGGCGGCGGCCATCGCAACCGCGCAGGGCGGCAAGCGGGCCGAGGCCTTCCTCGAAGAGCAGACGCGCCTGGTCCGGCTCCAGATCGAACAGCTGAAAGAAGAGAACGCCACGCGGCGCAGCATCCTGAGGCTCGAACACATCAGCGCCGTCATGAAGGTC
>DASZRM010000142.1:0-7985 GCA_035549135.1 Rhizomicrobium sp.
TGGGGGAGCGCTGCGCCAAGGTCAGCTCCGCGATCCCCGCGCCCGCACGATCTGATAGCCGCGGCGGCCGAGATACCAGACCGGCGCGCTCAGGATGTGAACGAGACGCGTGAACGGAAACACGAGAAAGATCGTCATGCCCAGGACCAGATGGACCTTGAAGACGATAGAGACGCCGGAGACGTAGTCCGCCGCGCCGGGCCTGAAGGTCACGATGTGCTGGGCCCAGTTCATCAGAGCGACCATCTCGCCGCCGTCCAGGTGGTTCAGCGAAACGAAGATGCTTCCAAGGCCGAGGAGAAGCTGAGCCAGGAGAAGCGCGAGCACGGCGATGTCGGCGAAAGACGAGGTGCGGTAGATGCGCGGATCGCTAAGGCGGCGATGCAGGAGCATCGCAAGGCCGATCAGGCAGACCGCGCCGGCCGCGCCGCCGACCGCGATCGCCGTCAGCTGCTTGGCCTGATGCGATATGCCGAGCGCCTCGAATACCGCCACCGGCGTGAGCAATCCGCCGGCGTGCCCGACAAGTATGACAAGGATCCCGGCGTGAAACAGATTGCTGCCCCAGATCAGTTGGCGGCGGCGAAGCAGCTGGCTCGATTGGCTGCGCCAGCCATATTGCTCGCGGTCGAACCGGATCAGGCTGCCGATCAGGAACACCGAGAGGCAGACATAGGGATAAAGGCCGAAAAGGAACGTGTTGATCCAGGCGCTCATGCGTCGGCCCCCGTTTCGAGTCCGGAAGTCTGCGCCGCCGCGACAGGCTTGCGCGCGGGCTGGCGGGACTTGGGGCATCCGCCACCGGCCGCGTCCGACGGGCCGAAGCGGACCTCCGCCTCCTCCCAGGAGCGATCGAGCGAAGCCAAATCGTTGGGATCGTCGACATCCGCCTTGAGAATTTCATCCACCGCGGCGTCGGCCGGCCTGCGCGAGGCCAGACATCCAAGCGCCTCGAAGGCGTCGGCATAGCGGCTGCCGCGCTTGCGCAGCCGCTGGGCGAGCGCGGCGAGGATATGGAGCGGCTCGGCCAGCATGGCTTGCGCTTCGCGCGCCGAGCGCGTGGCGAGAAATTCGACGAACAGAGGCAAATAGTCCGGCAATTCGTTCGAGGCGATGTCGAAGCCGGCGGCGCGGTAGCGCTCGCGCAGCGACACCATCGCCTGGCCGCGGTCGCGCGATTCGCCGTGAACATGCTCGAAGAGATGGAGCGACAGCGCCCGCGTGCGGTCGAACAGCTCGACATAGTCGGCCTGCGCATCGAGAAGGTCGCGCTCGGCGATCTCGGCGACGAGCGCGCAGACCTTCGCCCGTTGCGGCGCCGGCAGAAGGCGCTCGACGTTGAGGGCCACGATCATGTCGTGCGCGGCCTTCTGAAACGCCGCGCTCGGATAGCTGAGAAGCGCGCTGAGGATCTTGTAAGTTCTGATCATGGCTCTGTTCCGGCAGGTTCGGGAAGCTTGCGGTTTTTCGGCAGGTTGAAGATGTTGGCTTCGCTCACGCCGTCGGAGCAGCCATTGCCGAAGCTGAAGCCGCAGCCGCCCCGCAGGTCGAGCATGTCCTCCTCGCCCCGCTCCCGCCGCGCCGTCGGAATGACGAAGCGATCCTCGTAATTGGCGATGGCCATGATGCGATACATCTCGTCGATCTGCGCGGCGGTGAGGCCGACGCGCCGGGCGAGGCCTTCGTCGATCACCCCGTCGACGGTCTTGGCGCGCATGAAGGCGCGCATCGCCATCATGCGCTCGAGCGCGAGCGCGACCGGGCCTTCCTGTCCCGCCGTCAGCATGTTGGCGAGATAGCGGAGCGGGATGCGAAGCGAGCGCACGTCGGGCATTTCGCCGTCCAGATCGACGAGACCCTTTTCTGCCGCCGACTGGATGGGCGACAGCGGCGGCACGTACCAGACCATCGGCAGCGTGCGGTATTCGGGATGCAGCGGAAAGGCGACGCGCCAGTCCATCGCCATCTTCCAGACCGGCGATTTCCGGGCCGCCTCGATCCAGGCGCGCGATATTCCGTCGGCGGCGGCGCGAGCCTCGACCTTGGGATCGAAAGGATCGAGGAAAACCGAAAGCTGAGCTTCGTAGAGATCGGCCTCGTCCGGCGTCGCGGCGGCTTCGGCTATGCGGTCGGCGTCATAGAGAACGACGCCGAGATAGCGGATGCGGCCAACGCAGGTCTCCGAGCATACGGTGGGCTGGCCCGCCTCGAGGCGCGGATAGCACAGAATGCACTTTTCCGATTTGCCCGATCGCCAGTTGTAATAGACCTTCTTGTACGGGCAGCCCGACACGCACATCCGCCAGCCGCGGCACTTGTCCTGATCGATCAGCACGATCCCGTCCTCTTCGCGCTTGTAGATCGCGCCGGAGGGACAGACCGCGACGCAGGCCGGATTGAGACAATGCTCGCACAGCCGAGGCAGATACATCATGAAGGTGTTTTCGAACTGGCCGTAGATCTCCTTCTGCACGCCCTCGAAATTGTAGTCCTTCGAACGCTTTTCGAATTCGCCGCCGAGAATCTCCTCCCAGTTGGGACCGCCGACGATCTTGTCCATCGTCTGGCCGGTCAGCAGCGATCTGGGCCGCGCCGTCGGCATGGCGCGCGAGTCCGGCGCGGCGTGAAGGTGCTGATAGTCGAAGGTGAAAGGCTCATAGTAATCGTCGATCTCCGGAAGGTCCGGGTTGGCGAAGACGTTGGCCAGAATGCGCCATTTGGCGCCGAGCCGCGGCTGGAGCTTTCCGTTCTTCTTGACCAGCCACCCGCCTTTCCAGCGCTTCTGGTTCTCCCAGTCGCTGGGATAGCCGACGCCCGGTTTGGACTCGACATTGTTGAACCAGGCGTATTCGACGCCTTCGCGCGAGGTCCACACATTCTTGCAGGTCACCGAACAAGTATGGCAGCCGATGCACTTGTCGAGATTGAGCACCATTGCGATTTGCGCGCGGACTTTCATGACACGGCCTCGACCTTGCGCGCGGGAGCCGGCTCGTCGAGCCAATCCACCTTCGCCTGCTTGCGCAGAATGACGAATTCGTCCCGGTTGGAGCCCACCGCGCCATAGTAGTTGAAGCCGTAGCTCTGCTGCGCGTAGCCGCCGATCATGTGCGTCGGCTTCAGCACCGTGCGCGTCACCGAATTGTGGATTCCGCCGCGCTGGCCGGTCACCTCGGACCCGGGCACGTTCACGATCTTCTCCTGCGCGTGGTACATCATGCACATGCCTTCGGGCACGCGCTGCGAGACCACGGCGCGCGCAACCAGCGCGCCGTTGAGGTTGTAGGCCTCGATCCAGTCGTTGTCCTCGATGTCCGCCTTGCGCGCGTCCACTTCGCTGATCCAGACGATGGGGCCGCCGCGCGACAGCGTCAGCATCAGCAGATTGTCGGTGTAGGTGGAGTGGATGCCCCACTTCTGGTGCGGCGTGATGAAGTTCAGAACCAGCTGCTTGGCTCCGTTGCTCTTGGCGTCGATGATCGGCGCGATCGTCTTGGTGTCGATAGGCGGGCGGTAGACGGCCAGCTGCTCGCCGAAGGCCTGCATCCAGGAGTGATCCTGGAAGAGCTGCTGGCGGCCGGTCAGGGTGCGCCAGGGAATGAGCTCGTGCACATTGGTGTAGCCTGCGTTGTAACAGACCTTCTCGGATTCGATTCCCGACCAGGTCGGTGAGGATATGATTTTTCGCGGCTGGGCCTGGATGTCGCGATAGCGGATTTTCTCGTCTTCCTTGGCTTCGGCGAGGTGACGATGCTCGCGGCCGGTGATCTGGCCGAGCGCCGTCCACGCGCGCACCGCCACCTCGCCGTTGGTCTCAGGCGCCAGCGCAAGGATCACTTCGGCTGCGTCGATATCGCTCTCGATTCGCGGCAGACCCGCCGTCGGGCCCTCCCCCGTCACGACGCCGTTGAGCCCGCCGAGCAGCGCGATTTCGCTTTCCGTCTTCCAGGCGATGCCCTTGCCGCCATTGCCGACGCTTTTCATCAGCGGCCCGAGCGCGGTGAATTGCTTGTAGAGATTGGGGTAGTCGCGTTCGACCACGCTCGCCGCGGCCATGGTCTTGCCGGGAAGCGCCGCGGTCTCGCCCTTCGCCCAATCCTTGACGCCAATGGCCTGGCCGAGCTCGGCCGGCGTATCGTGCAGGAGGGGCGCGAGCACAAGGTCGGATTCCTTGCCGAGTTCGGCAGGCGCGATCTCGGAAAAGGCCCGCGCGATGCCTTTGTAGATCTCCCAGTCGCTGCGGCTCTCCCACACCGGATCGACCGCGGCGCTCAGCGGATGGATGAACGGGTGCATGTCGGAGGTGTTGAGGTCGTTCTTCTCGTACCAGGTGGCGGTCGGCAGAACGATGTCGGAATACATGCAGGTCGTCGACATGCGGAAATCGAGCGTGACGAGCAGATCGAGCTTTCCTTCGGGCGCCTCGTCGCGCCAGACCACCTCGTCGGGCTTGCGCCCGCCCATGGCGCCCAGATCCTTGCCTTGCACGCCATGCGTCGCGCCCAGCAGGTGCTTGAGGAAATATTCGTGGCCCTTGCCGCTCGAGCCGAGCAGGTTGGAGCGCCAGACGAAGAGGTTGCGCGGCCAGTTGAGCGGATTGTCCGGATCCTGGCAGGCCAGCCTGAGTTCGCCGGCCGCCAATTTCGCGCTCACGAAGTCCGCCGCGGAGACGCCGGCCGCCTTGGCCTGGCGCGCCACGTCGAGCGGGTTGGCTTCGAGCTGCGGCGCCGACGGAAGCCAGCCCATGCGCTCGGCGCGCACATTGAAGTCGATCAGGCTTCCGCTCCATTCCCGGCGATCCGCCAGCGGCGAAAGGATCTCGTCGACCGACAGAGTCTCGTAGCGCCATTGATCGGTATGGGCGTACCAATAGGAGGTGGCGTTCATGTGCCGGGGCGGACGGCTCCAATCGAGCGCGAAGGCGAGCGGCGTCCAGCCGGTTTGCGGGCGCAGCTTTTCCTGGCCCACATAGTGCGACCAGCCGCCGCCTTCCTGTCCCACGCAGCCGCACAGCGCGAGCATGTTGATGATGGCGCGATAGGTCATGTCCATGTGGTACCAGTGGTTGATCCCGGCCCCGAGAATGACCATCGACTTGCCATTGGTCTTTTCGGCGTTGGCGGCGAAGGCGCGCGCCACGGAGATCACATGCTCGCGCTTGACGCCCGTGATCGGCTCCTGCCAGGCCGGCGTATAGGGCGAGGGGTCGTCGTAACCGGCGGCGACGTTTCCGCCGCCGAGCCCGCGGTCGACGCCGTAATTGGCGCAGAGCAGGTCGAACACCGTCGCGACATAGGCCTCGCCGTCCGCAAGCCTCACGCGGCGAACCGGAACGTTGCGCTCGAGCGCTCCGCTCGCCGCGCCGGCGCCGGCGTCCCCGAAATAGGGAAAAGCGACCGCCATCGCCGCGTCGCGCTTGTCCATCACAGAAAGCGCGAGGCGCACGCCGGCATCGCCCGCGCGCTCCTCGAGATTCCATTTTCCCTGTTCGCCCCAGCGAAAGCCGATCGAGCCCTGCGGCGCGACGACGGCGCCGCCGATCTCGTCGAAGGCGACGGGCTTCCACTCCGGATTGTTGGACTCGCCCAGATTGCCGGCGAAGTCGGCCGCCCGCAGAAAGCGATCCGGGACGAGCCGGCCCTCGCGCTCCTTGAGCCGCACCAGAAACGGCATGTCCGTATAGCGCCGGCAGTAGTCGGCGAAATACGGGACCTGCCGGTCGACGTGAAATTCCTTGAGGATCACATGGCCGAACGCCATGGCCAGCGCCGAGTCGGCGCCCTGCCTGGGGTGCAGCCAAAGGTCGGCGAACTTGGCCGCTTCACTGTAGTCCGGCGTGATGACCACGCTTCTGGCGCCGCGATAGCGCGCCTCGGTGTAGAAGTGCGCGTCCGGCGTGCGCGTCTGCGGCACGTTCGAGCCCCAGAGCAGCAGAAAGCTGGAATTGTACCAGTCGGCGCTTTCCGGAACGTCGGTCTGCTCGCCCCAGGTCTGCGGCGAGGAGGGCGGCAAATCGCAGTACCAGTCGTAGAAGCTGAGGCAGACGCCGCCGAGCAGCGACAGGTAGCGCGTGCCGGCCGCGTAGGAGACCATCGACATTGCCGGGATGGGAGAAAATCCGGCGATGCGGTCGGGTCCGTATTTGCGGATCGTGTAGGCGTTCGCGGCCGCGACGATCTCGTTGGCTTCGTCCCAGTCCAGTCGCACGAAGCCGCCAAGGCCGCGCCGCGAGACATAGGCCTTGCGCCGCTCGGCGTCCTCGACGATCGAGCGCCAGGCCTCGATCGGCGGCTTCGAGCGGCGGGCTTCCCGCCACAGCCGGACCAGCGCGCCGCGCGCCATCGGATATTTGAGGCGATTGCCGCTATAGAGATACCAGGAATAGCTGGCGCCGCGCGAACACCCACGCGGCTCGTGGTTGGGCAATTCGGGACGGGTGCGCGGATAATCGGTCTGCTGCGTCTCCCAGGTGACGATGCCGCCCTTGACGTAGATCTTCCAGCTGCACGAGCCGGTGCAGTTCACCCCATGCGTCGAGCGCACGATCTTGTCGTGCGACCAGCGCTGGCGATAGGCGTCCTCCCATTTGCGGTCCTCGCGCGTCGTGACGCCGTGGCCGTCGGCGAAAGAGCCGTCGTATTTGCGAAAGAACGTCAATCGATCGAGAAACTGGCTCATTGCGCCGCCTGCCGGGTGAGTGGTGATCGGCCGTTGTGGAATTCGGCCATCTCGGGGAGTTCGGGAAGAGTTTTGAGCGCGCCGATCTTGCGCCGCTCCATCAGCCGGATCGCGCCGTGCATCCAGGCGAGCGCGCCGGCGACCAGCGCGAAGAGCAGCATGAAGCAGCTCGTCCACACGCCGGTGAGGTCGTTCATCACGCCGAAGGCAATGGGCAGGAAGAAGCCTCCAAGGCCCCCGATCGTCCCGACCAGGCCGCCGACCGCGCCCACGTGATCGGGGTAATAGACGGGAATGTGCTTGTAGACGGCGGCCATGCCGATCGACATGAAGAAACCGAGCACGACGGTGAGCCCAACGAATGCGCCGAGCGGAATTGCGAAGGTGAAGGCGATCGGCCCCTTGATGCCGTGAACGACATAATCGGTCTCAGGATAGGAGAGCGCGAAACACACCGCCGCCGAGACGATGAATGTCGCATACATGACGGCGCGCGCGCCGATCCTGTCGGAGACCCAGCCTCCAAGGGCGCGAAACGCGGCCGCCGGCAGCGCGTAAGCGGCGGTCAACGCGCCCGCCTCCGCCAGCGAGAGTCCGTACATGCCCATGTAATAGCGGGGAAGCCAGCTCGCGAGCGCGACAAAGGCGCCGAAGACGAAGAAGTAATAAAGCGAGAAGCGCCATACCTGCAGCCGCGCCAGAGGCGCAAGCTGGTCTTCGAGCGTGCGCGGCTTGACGAGCCCTCGGGCGCGCGCCGCACTCGCCGGATCCTCTCTGGTCAGCATGTAGAACAGGAGCGCGGTCGCCGCGAGCGCGGCCGCGTAGATCTGGACGGTCTCGCGCCAGCCGAAGGCGTTCACGAGCAGCGGCGCGCCGAATGTCGTCGCCGCCGCCCCGAGGGTTCCCGCGCCGAACACGCCGAGCGCCGTTCCCTGCTGGGCGCGGTCGAACCAGTTCGACACGTAGGAAACGCCGACGGCGAAAGAGCCGCCCGCAAAACCGAGGCCGAGGCCGGTCAGAAGGAACATCGGAAAGGTGGAGACGCGGGACACGAAATAGACCGAGATCGCGGTCAGCAGCATCAGCGCGGCGAAGACGCGCCGCCCCCCGAGCCGGTCGCTCAAAAGGCCCAGGAACAGCCGGCTCAAAGCGCCGGTGAGGACAGGCGTCGCGACCAGCAGGCCGAACTCGGCGTCGTTGAGCCCCAGCTCCTGCTTGATCCGCACGCCAACGATCGAGAACAGCGTCCAGATCGCGAAGCAGACCGCGAAGGCGAAGGCCGCAAGCACAAGCGCCCGATATTTTCG
>DASZRM010000143.1:0-8147 GCA_035549135.1 Rhizomicrobium sp.
TACTGGCCCCAGGGCGGCCGCTTCCTCTCAACCGATCCCGTCGGATACGCGGCCGACCTCAATCTCTACACCAGACACCTTAGCTGTGATGATGTCCAAGCTTTCTTCTCCGACGCCTCCTCCGAAGGGGCCTGCCTAGAAATTGTCCTTCCGGCGTCGCGTCTCGGCGAAGACATCGACGTCGCTCGCCGTCTCCATGCCGAGCGTCTTGCGGATCTCGGCCGAATTGGGCCTCAGGAACGGATTGGTCTTCTTCTCGAGCCCGATGGTCGAGGGGATCGTGGGCTGTCCCTGCGCGCGCGCGGAATCGACTTCCTTCATGCGTGCGACCAGCGCGGCGTTGCCCGGCTCCAGCGTCAGCGCGAAGCGGCCGTTGCTCTGGGTGTATTCATGGCCGCAATAGACGCGCGTGGAATCGGGCAGCGTCATCAGTTTGGAGAGCGACGCCCACATCATCGCCGGCGTGCCCTCGAACAGACGCCCGCAGCCCATCGCGAACATCGTATCGCCCGTGAAGGCGGCGCCGTCGACGATGAAGGCGATGTGCGAACTGGTATGGGCCGGAATCTCCATCACCCGCACCGCGCGGTCGCCGAAGCGCCAGCCCGAGGACTCGTCGACGCCGGTGTCGAGCCCGGCGAAGCGGCCAGCGTCCTTTCCGGGACCGACGATCTCGGCGCCGAAGGCCTCCTTGAGGGGAATGTTGCCGCCCGTGTGGTCGAAATGGTGATGGGTGTTGAGAATATGGGTGAGCGTCCAGCCGCGCCGCGCCAGCGCCCGCTCGACCGGCGGCGCTTCCGACGGGTCGACGACCGCGGTCAGGCCCTTGGACGCGTCATGGACGAGATAGGCGTAATTGTCGCTGAGACAGGGAACAAGTTCGATTTCGAGCGCGGTCACGGCGTTCTCCTTGGAGGGGGCGGATGCTAGCAGCCCCGGGCGCACCGTTGAACTCGCAAGGCCGCCGGTTTACGCCATGGCGCCATGCAGCTCGACGCCCGCGAACTCGACGAATTCTACGAATCGCCGATGGGGCAGGCGGCAAGGCGGACCATCCTGCGCCGCTTGCGGCTGCTGTGGCCGTCCACCGCGCGCTGCCGGATGATGGGCTTCGGCTTCACCATACCCTATCTGCGCTCGTTTCATCTCGAATGCGAGCGCGTCGTGGCGCTGATGCCGGCGCAGCAGGGCGTGCTGCGCTGGCCCGCGATGCGCCCGCTCACCGCGCTCGGCGAGGAGGACGCCCTTCCCTTTGCGGACGCCCTCTTCGACCGCATCCTGGTTGTGCACGGTCTTGAAGGCGCGGACGCCGTCCGCCCGGTGATGCGCCAGCTCTGGCGCGTGCTCGCGCCAGAAGGCCGCATGGTCATCGTGGCGCCCAATCGCGCCAGTCTCTGGGCGCAGATCGAACGCTCGCCCTTCGCCCATGGCAGGCCCTATCACCGCGGCGAGCTCGACCGTCTCCTCCGCGAGACCATGTTCGAGCCGCAGCGCTGGGACACCGCGCTTTACGGACCGCCGCTGGGCGGCCGCAGAATGATGCGCGCCGGCGCGGGATGGGAGCGCATCGGCCGCAGGCTCTGGCCGCGGCTCGGCGGCGTGCATCTTGTCGAGGCCAGCAAATCGCTCTACGCGCCGGTTCCGATCCCGAAAAAGAAGCGCGCGGAACCCGTTCTCGCGCGCGCTTAGCATTCGCAGGGCGCATAAGACGCATGCGGTCGCGTCCCGGCCGGCGACTAGCTGCGAATGCCGGGCTTCGGGCGATTGCTGACAAAGGCGTAATCCAGGACGCGCTCGTTTCCCCTTTTCACGGGCGCGCGGCCGCCTATGTCCCGAAAGCGGCGCCGTGCCGCGGATCAATCTCGGAGTGACATCATGCGTATCGCTGCAACCCTCGCAGTCATTCTCTCGCTCGGCTTCGCCTCGGGCGCCGCCCTCGCCACCGAACAAGCCAGCTCGGCCAGCTGCGCCGAGGCCGGCTCGAAAGTCGCGCAGGCCCTCGCCAACCAATCGAACGATCAGGCGCAGAAGGAACGGCGCATGGCCCTCGAGTTCTGCAACGCCGGCTATTACCAGCGCGGAATGGTCCATTACGCCAAGGCGATGGAGTTGCTCGGCCTCAAGGGCTGAGGCGCGGCTCAGCCGAGCCCTTCTCCGCGCGCGACGGAATCGAGGAACTTGCGGACCGTCGCGAACAACGAGGGCTCGTCGAGCAGAAAGGCGTCGTGGCCGCGGTCGGTTTGGATCTCGACGAACTCGACCGCGGCCCCCGCTCTCTTCAGAGCCTCGACGATGCGCAGGTTCTCGGCCGTCGGAAACAGACAGTCGCTGGTGAAGGAGACGCATTGAAAGCGCGTCTTCGATCCGCGAAAGGCGTTTTCGAGCGCGCCTCCGTATTCCGCGGCCAGGTCGAAATAGTCCATGGCGCGGGTGATGTAGAGATAGGAATTGGCGTCGAAGCGCTCGACGAAGGTCGAGCCCTGATGACGCAGATAGGATTCGACCTGGAAATCGGGCTCGAACGCGAAGGATAGATTGTCGCGGTCCTGCAGGCGGCGTCCGAATTTTCGCTCCAGCGCCGCTTCCGAGAGATAGCTCACATGCCCCACCATGCGCGCGACGGCGAGCCCTTTGGAAGGCCTGACCCCGTAGCTCTGATAGGCGCCGCCGCGCCAGTCGGGATCGGCCATGATCGCCTGCCGGCCGATTTCGTGCAGCGCGATGTTCTGCGCGGTGTGGCGCGCGGCGGTCGCGATCGGCATCGAGCTTGCGACGCGATCGGGAAAGAGCGCAGCCCATTCCAGCGCCTGCATCCCGCCCATCGAACCGCCGGTGACGCAAAGCAGCCGCTCAACGCCGAGCGCGTCGAGCAGCAGCGCCTGGAGCCTGGCCATGTCGCGCAAGGTGACGAGCGGAAATGACAGGCCGAAGGGCTTTCCCGTCGCGGGATCGGCGTCGGCGGGTCCGGTCGTGCCCATGCAGCCGCCGATCGCATTGGCGCAGATCACGAAGTAGCGCTCGGTGTCGATCGGCCGTCCCGGCCCCACCATGAGCGGCCACCAGCCAGGCCTTCCGGTCAGAGGATGAACGCCGGCGACGAACTGGTCGCCGCTCAGCGCATGGCAGACGAGAATGGCGTTCGAGCGCTGCGCATTGAGCCGGCCATATGTCATGTATGCGACGGTCAGCGGCGACAGCGTGCGCCCGCAATCGAGCGCGAAAGCCTCGTCGAACCGCATGGCTCTTCCCGTATCGGCCTGAGGCAGAGCGAGCGGCCGCAGAAAGCGCGGCGATGTGGGCGTGGGCATCTGTGCGACCGAATGCGCTAAGCGGCGTGTGCTAAGACCGGGGGTTCCACCTGTCAACGAAATGCATTACCTCAAATCCGCCATGGCCCTTCAACCGAACCCCGGAATTCTCGACATCACGCCGTATGTGGGCGGACGCGCGCAAGCCGCCGGCGCGTCCGAGCCGATCAAGCTGTCCTCGAACGAATCGGCGCTAGGCCCCAGTCCTTCCGCGGTCGCCGCCTACCTGGCCGCCGCGCAGGGCCTGGCCTACTACCCCGAGGGCGGCGCGCAGGTTTTGCGCGAGGCCATCGCGCGGACCTATGCGCTCGATCCGGCGCGCATCGTCTGCGGGCACGGCTCGGACGAACTTCTCACCCTCCTCGCCGGCGCCTATCTGAGGCCCGGAGACGAAGTTCTGTTCAGCGAGCACGCCTTCATCGTCTATCGCATCGCCACGCTCGCCAACAGCGCCGTTCCGGCAGCCGCGCCGGAGAAGGACCTGAAGGTGGACGTCGAGGCGATGCTTTCGCGCGTCGGCCCGCGCACGCGCATCGTCTATCTCGCCAATCCCAACAATCCGACCGGCGGCTATCTCACGCGCGAAGAGGTCGGGAGGCTGCACAGCGGGCTCTCCGGCGACACGCTGCTCGTGATCGACGCGGCATATGCCGAATATGTGCGCCGCGACGATTACGAAACGGGCGCGGAGCTGGCGGCGAAGTTCTCCAATGTCGTGATGACCCGCACCTTTTCGAAGATATACGGGCTCGCGGCGCTGCGCGTCGGCTGGGCCTATTGTCCTTTCGAGGTGGCCGACGTGCTCAATCGCGTTCGCGGGCCGTTCAATGTCTCCGCGCCGGCCCAGGCCGCCGCGACCGCCGCGCTTGAGGACCGCGCCCATGTGGATGCGTCCCGCGCCCATAATGAGAGATGGCTCGCCTATCTGATCGACGGCGTCCGCCAAGCGGGATTTCGCTGCGACGACAGCGTCGGAAATTTCACGCTCATTCATTTCGCCGGCGCGGACGAGGCGCGGGCGGCGGACGCGTTCCTCACAAAGCGCGGACTCATTCTTAGAGGCCTCGACAATTACGGCTTGCCGCATTGCCTGAGGCTGACGGTGGGGCGCGAAGACGCCAACCGCCGCGTGGTCGAGGCGCTCGGCGAATTTGCGAGGCTTAGGTGACCGCGGCGCCGCCGCTTTTCGAGCGGGTCGCGCTGATCGGCGTCGGCCTGGTCGGCTCCTCGCTCGCCCACGCCATGCGCCGGGGACATGTGGCCGCGCACATCTCCGGGCATGCCCATACCGAGGACATTCTCGCCCGCGCCAAAGCTTTGGGCTTCGCCGATTCGCTGGAGACGGACGCCGCCAAATGCGCCGCGGGCGCCGATCTTGTCATCCTCGCCGCGCCCGTCGGAGCCTTTCCGGAATTGGCGCGCCAAATGTCGCCGGCGCTGAAGCAGGGCGCCATCGTCAGCGACGTTGGCTCGGTCAAGTCCGCGGTCGTCCGCGACGTGGCGCCGCTCATTCCCGCTGGCGTGCATTTCGTGCCGGCTCACCCGATCGCGGGCACCGAACAGTCAGGACCCGAAGCGGGCTTCGCCGAACTGTTCGACGGGCGATGGTGCATCCTGACGCCGCCAAAGGGCGCCGACGCCGGCGCGGTCGCGCGGATGCGGGAGTTCTGGATGAGGCTCGGAAGCCAGGTCGAGATCATGGACCCCCATCACCACGATCTGGTCCTGGCGATCACCAGCCATGTGCCCCACCTCATCGCCTACAACATCGTGGGAACGGCCGACGATCTGTCGACGGTGACCAAGAGCGAAGTCATCAAATACTCCGCGGGCGGCTTTCGCGACTTCACGCGCATCGCCGCCTCCGACCCGACCATGTGGCGCGACGTCTTCCTCAACAACAGGGAAGCCGTGCTCGAAGTGCTCGGCCGCTTCAGCGAGGATTTGAGCGCCCTTCAGCGGGCGATCCGCTGGGGCGACGGGGACGCGCTGTTCAATCTGTTCACCCGCACGCGCGCCATCCGCCGCAGCATCATCGACGCCGGCCAGGATTCGGCCGCGCCCAATTTCGGCAGAAATCCGAAGAAGCCTCAATAAAGCGGCTCGGCGAGGCCCGCCGCCTCGTCTCCGACATAGACGATGCCGTCCTTCGCGCCGACGATCGCGCCCATGCGGCCGGCGCCGTCGCCTCCGGCCTTGGCCGCGCGATCGCGCAGCGCCGCGGCGAATCCCTCCGGCCTTGCCGGTATCCGGCGCGCGAGCCACGCGCTCATGCCGGCGATCTTGAAGTCGACGGCGCCTTGCGGCCGTCGCGCCTCATCGAGCGAGACCGCGCCTCTGCCGAGCATCGAGAGGGAATCGAAGTCGATTTCGACGGGATGAAGCGAAAGCCCGCCCGAAGCATTGCGCCAAGCTTCGAGCGCGCTTCGCCAATCGGTTCGGCCGGCGAGCAATCCGTCGAAGGCGCGCGGCGCGCTGACGGCGGCTTCGAGCGCGGCGAGCTTGACGTCGGGGCCGAATGCGCCGCGCAGATCCGGCGAGAGGCGAACGCCGCTCGCGCTGGCGGCGATGTCTAGGCCGGATGCGGCGCGGCGCATATGGGCCTGGAGGCGCTCGGCGGTGAAGGCGCGCGAGCCGAAGCCAACTATGTCGAGATCGAATCTCGAAAGCGCCCCGCGGCTGAGAAGCGCGCTGGCGTGGGTTGCGCCGGTCTCGAAATCGAGCGTCTTGAGTCTTCCGTCGCGCGCGCGCCACTCAAGCCGCTGACGGCCCGCCGCCTCGAAGATCATCTGATCGCGGCCATAGGCAAGGCCATGAAGGGCGAATTTCTCCGCGCGCCAAAGAAAGGGGCCGCGTTCGCCGGCGATTTGGATGCTGAAATTCCGGAACGAGGCTTCGATGCGGAAGGGAAAGCCGCCGACCTTGCGCGCGCCGTAGCGGACAGTCACGCCCGGCATGGCTGGGCGGGTCTCAAGCGCATCGAGCCGCGCCTCCAGATCGCGCGCCACGAACCACCAATGCGCGCCCGCGGCGGCCAGGACGGCCAAGAGAAGCGCGACCGGCGCGTAGAGATAGAGGCGGCTCGCGTAATTCATGCGGCTGGTCTTCCTTCGCGCGCCGCGCCGGCTTCAGGAGGCGGGCCGCGTCCAGTCTAGCCGCATTTCGAATAGCCGCAGGCGACGCAGGTGTCGCAGCCTTCGAGCCGGATGAAGCTGGGGCTCGCGCAGCGCGGACAGAAGCGCGCCGGCGCGCCCTCCGCCGCCAGCGCCACCGCGCGGCGCTGTTCGCTCGGAAGCGGCGCCTCGCCGGGCGCCATGAAGCCGATCGACACCAGATGCCGCTCGATCACCTCGCCGATGGCGGCAAGGAGCGAGGGCACGTAGCGCCCGCCCATCCACTGCCCGCCGCGCGGATCGAACACCGCCTTCATCTCGTCGACGACGAAGGAGACGTCGCCGCCGCGCCGGAACACCGCCGAAATCATTCGGGTCAGCGCCAGCGTCCAGGCATAGGCTTCCATGTTCTTCGAGTTGATGAAGACCTCGAAGGGCCTGCGCCGGCCATCCTTCACGATGTCATTGATGGTGATGTAGAAGGCGTGGTCGGAATCCAGCCATTTGATCTTGTAGGTCTGCCCGGACAGCGATTCCGGCCTGTCGAGCGGGCGCGTCATGTAGACGACGCCGCCTGCCTCCTCGCGCGGGCGCGCCGGCTGATCGGGAAGCGCCAGCGGCAGAAGCGGCTGATCGACGGCGGCGCCCTCCGGCTCGGCCTTCGCCTCGACCTCCAGCACCGCGCCGGTGACCGCGTTCGGGCGATAGGTCGTGCAGCCCTTGCAGCCTGCGGCGTAGGCCTCGAGATAGACGTCCTTGAACGCTTCGAAGGAAATCGCCGCCGGCACGTTGATGGTCTTGGAGATCGAGCTGTCGACATGGCGCTGCGCGGCCGCCTGCACCCGCAAGTGATCCTCGGGCGAAAGCGTCTGGGCGTTGACGAAATAGTCGGGCAGGGCGGCGTCGGCGCCGAAGCGCGCGCGAAATTCGCGATAGGCGAAATCCTCGACGTCCTCTTCCGAGCGCGCGCCGTCGGGCTGTAGGACGCGGCGCTTGTAGGTATAGGCGAAGACGGGCTCGACGCCACTCGACACGTTGCCGGCGAAGAGCGAGATCGTGCCGGTCGGCGCGATGGAGGTCAGAAGCGCGTTGCGAATCCCATGCGCCCCAATTGCGTCGCGAATCTCCTGGGGCAGCGCCCGGATGTGGGGCCGCGCCAGGTACTGTTCCGCGTCGTAGAGCGGAAAGGCGCCCTTTTCGCGCGCCAGCTCCGCCGAAGCCGCATAGGCCGCGCAGCTCAGCGCCGACAGCCAGCGATCGATCAGGGCGACGCTTTCGGGCGAACCGTAACGCGTCCTGCAGAAGATCAGCGCGTCGGCGAGGCCGGTGACGCCAAGCCCGATGCGCCGCTTGGCCATGGCTTCCGCGCGCTGCTCGGCCAGCGGAAAGCGCGAAACGTCGATGGCGTTGTCGAGCATTCTGACCGCCGTGCGCGTCAGATCCGCCAGCTCTTCGAGATCGAGGCGCGCGTCGTCCTCGAACGGGTTCCTCACAAGCTGGGCGAGATTGATCGAGCCCAGAAGGCAGGCGCCGTAGGGCGGAAGCGGCTGCTCGCCGCAGGGGTTGGTGGCGCGGATGGTTTCGCAATAAGCGAGATTGTTCCGTTCATTGATGCGGTCGATGAAGATCACGCCGGGCTCGGCATATTCGTAGGTGGAGCGCATGATCCTGTCCCACAAATCGCGCGCGCGAAGCGTCTTGTAGATGCGACCCTCGAAGACGAGCT
>DASZRM010000144.1:0-5381 GCA_035549135.1 Rhizomicrobium sp.
CCCGGGCGCGCATGGCGCCGCGCGCGCGGAGACTGAGCCGATCATGAAAGGCCCGATCGCCATCTACGGCATCAAGAATTGCGACACGATGAAAAAGGCGCGCGCCTGGCTGGACGGGCGAGGCGTCGCTTATCGCTTTCACGATTACAAGAGCGAAGGCGTGGAGCGCGACCGGCTCGAAGGCTGGACGAAAATGGTTGGTTGGGAGGCGCTGCTCAATCGAAACGGGACGACCTTTCGAAAGCTTTCCGAGGACGACAAGTCGGGCATTGACGCGCAAAAGGCGCTCGCCCTGATGACGCGATATCCCAGCCTGATCAAAAGGCCTGTCGTCGAAGTCGGAAAACAGGTGATCGTCGGTTTCAATTCGGGACGATATGAAGAGATTTTCGGCGGCTAGCGCCTGCGCATGACGCGCGGACGAAATCAAGCGCCGCGGAAAATTATTTGGCTGTGCATCACTTGGGATAGGACTTGCGGCGCCGCCTTGGCGTGATTGATTCGGGCGGGCGGCTCGTCCCAATCGGCCGCTCGTCGCAGGGCAGGAAGCGCATGGAGCAGGAAGTCTATCGCCACGTGCCCTATGACGTGGAAGTCGAGCAGGCGCTGCTCGGCTCGATTTTGGTGGACAATCGCGCGCTGGAAACCGTGGCCTCGGTGCTGAGGTCGGAGCATTTCTACGATCCGCTGCATCAGCGCCTGTTCGAAGCGATGGGACATATCCACGAGCGCGGCGGCATGGCGCTGACTCCGCTGACGCTGCACGCGGCGATGAAGGCCGATCCGGGTCTTCAGGAAGTCGGCGGCCATGCTTACCTTGTGGGTCTCGCTCAGGCCGCGCCGGCGCTGCCGAACGTGCGCGACTACGCGCGAATCCTGCACGATTTGTCCGTCCGCCGCGCGCTCATTTCGATCGGCGAAGACATGGTCAATGCGGCTTATGAGGCGCCGCACGACAAGCCGCCCCAGGTCCAGATCGAGGAGGCGGAAAAGGCCCTTTACCGGATCAGCGAAAGCTCGAAATACAGCGTCGGTCCCCTGGATTTCGCCGAAAGTCTGCGCCGGACCGTGGAGCTTGCGGAAAAGGCGCAGGCCCGCGGCGGACGCATCTCGGGCCTTCCGACCGGCTTTTCCGACATCGACGCGCTGCTCGGCGGCCTGCAGCCTTCCGACCTCATCATCCTTGCGGGGCGTCCGGGCATGGGAAAGTCCTCGCTCGCCACCAACATCGCCTTCCATGCGGCGCGCGCCTATGTCGAAGACGTCGACTCCGGGGCCGACATTCCGCGCGGCGCGCCGGTCTTGCTGTTCTCGCTCGAAATGGCGGCGCAACAGCTGGCCGCGCGCATTCTCTCCGAGCAGACCGAAATCGAGATGTGGAAAATCCGAAACGGAAAGTTTTCGGAGTCGGAATGGGAAAAATTCGTGCTCACCATGCAGGACCTGTCCAACCTGCCTCTGTTCATCGACGACACCGGCGGCATTTCGATCGCGCAGATTGCGGCGCGCGCCCGGCGGCTGAAGCGCGAAAAGAATATCGGGCTCGTCATCGTCGACCACATCCAGCTGATCGGCTCCGCGCGCCGGGCGGAGAACCGCGTTCAGGAACTCACCGAAATCACCAAGGGGCTGAAGGTTCTCGCCAAGGATCTCGACGTGCCGGTGGTGGCCCTGTCGCAGCTTTCGCGCAGCGTCGACAGCCGCGACGACAAGCGCCCGGTGCTTTCCGATCTGCGCGAGTCCGGCTCCATCGAGCAGGACGCCGACGTCGTCATGTTCATCTATCGGGAAGAGTACTATCTGAGATCGCGCGAACCCGATCCGGGCTCGGCCGATCACGCCAAATGGCTCGAGAGATGCGAGCGCGCCCATCGCCGCGCCGAATTGCTCGTCGAAAAGCATCGTCACGGCGCGACGAACAAGATCGACCTGTTCTTCGACGAACGCTTTACGCGGTTCTCCAATCTGGCGAACGAACAGGGCTAGGCCGGTCCGCGACATTGCAAATGCGTCATGGGCGGCAGGGGCGAACCCTGGTTAACGCGCGCCGTTGCGCCGATTGAAAACCTGCTAGGATGGCGACCGGCCAGGTCGCCGACGCCGTTGGCGCAGCCGTTCTTACCGCCGGATTTCGCCTTGGTGTCACAGGACAGCGCCATTGATCCGACCCTGGCTCTCGTGCTGGCGCAACACAGCCATGCGCGCGAGGACGAACGCCAGCGCATGCTCAAGAGGCTGGGCGCGGCCCTCGCCGTGGCGCTCGTCCACGTCCTCATCGTCGCGCTGCTGGTCTCCGCCGGCCGCGTGAGGCATATAAGCCTGGCGCAGCCCAAGGAAGTGCAGCTCATCCTGCCCGCGCTGCAGCCGGAAAGGAGCAACGCCCCGCCGCCCGTAGTCTTGCCCGAAAACCGGCCTGAGCAGGCTCCCTCCGCGACGATAACCCTTCCGGCGCCGCAAAAGCCCGCCAAGTCGCAATCCGACATCATGCAGGCCATCGGCAAGGAGCTCGCCTGCGGCGCAGGCTCCTACGAAAATCTGTCACAGGCGCAGCGCGAGGCGTGTCGGCGCCAACCGTGGAAGTTCAAGAAGAATGCGAAAGGAGTGATCGTGCTCGACGTGTCCCCGCCGCCCGCGGACAATTCGCAATCCGGCGCAGATCAGGTCATTCATACGCTGCAGACGAACGATCCGTGCCTTGCCGCAGGCAACACGCACTCCGAATGCATTCACAAGAACCTATTCGGCCGATGATGAGCGCCAAGCCCTCGATCCTTGAAGGCGGCTCCGGCGGCGCTCGCGATCGCGGCCCGGGCGAGGGCGCGCCGTCGCGCGAGGCCGGGTTCGAGGCGACGCGCCTGACCGTTCGCCTGGGCGCGGTCGAGCGAAACTTCCGCATCTGCCAGCGCCTCGCCGGACCTGCCGCAGTGGCGGCGGTTGTGAAGGCCGACGCCTACGGTCTTGGCATGCGCGCGGTCGCGCGCCGGCTCGCCGAGGCCGGCTGCGACACCTTCTTCGTGGCGCGACTGCAGGAAGCCCTGGCCCTTCGCCCGCTTGCGCCGGAGGCGCGCATCTTCGTTCTCGATGGGGCTCCTGCCGAGACCGTGCCGGCGCTCATCTCCCATCGCCTGACGCCGGCGCTGAATTCGCTGGCCGAAATCGCCGCCTGGAGCGCGGCCGCAAGAGAGATGAGGCAGCCGCTCGACGCCGCAATCCATGTCGACACCGGGATGAACCGCCTGGGCCTGCCTTACGGCGAGCTCCTTACGCTTTCGGCGGAGTCGTCCAAGCGTCTCGAGGGAATTCGCGTCGCGCTCGTCATGAGTCATCTGGCCTGCGCGGACGATCCCGGTTCGCCGATGAACGGCGAACAGCTTGAGCGGTTCAGGGCGGCTCTCAGGATGCTTCCGCCCGCGCCGGCGAGCCTGTCGTCGACCGGCGGCATCCTGCTCGGCAAGACCTACCATTTCGATGTCGTAAGGCCCGGCGTAGGACTCTATGGAGCCAATCCTCAGAACGGCCCCAACCCGTTTTCGACCGCCGTGCGGCTGACCGCGCGCGTCCTTCAGCTGCGCCGCATCGAAAAGGGCGAAACCGCCGGCTATGGCGCGACCTTCAAGGCGAAGCGGCCCACGCTTCTGGCGACGGTCGCGCTCGGCTATGCCGACGGGCTTTTCCGCTCTCTCTCCAATCGCGGCGTCGCGGCGATCGCGGGCGAGCGCGCGCCGTTCGCCGGGCGCGTTTCGATGGACCTTGTGACCCTCGACGTGACGGACATCCCCGAGCGGGCGCTTTCCGTCGGCGCCGAAGCGGAATTCATCGGCGAGACAATTTCGCTCGATGAAATCGCGGCGGCGTCCGGCACGGCGTCCTACGAAATCCTGACCTCGCTTGCGCGCCGCGCCAGCCGCCACTATGAGACCGGCGCATGAAGCTTCTCGCCGCCATCGGCCGCATGGCCCTTTCCTTCCTGGCCGAGACGGGTCGGCTTGCGGTTTTCGCCATCGACGCCGTGACCGCCTGCATCCGCCCGCCGATCTATTGGGGCCTGATCGGGAAGCAGGCCATGCGCATCGGATATTTCTCTCTTCCCGTCGTCGGCCTGACGGCGTTCTTCACCGGCGGCGTTCTGGCGCTGCAGATTTTCATCGGCAGCGACCGCTACGGCGCGGAAGCGTTCGTGCCGCAGATTGTGGTGCTCGGCATCACGCGCGAACTGGGGCCGGTGATCGCCGGCCTCATGGTGGCGGGCCGCGTCGCCGCCGCCATCGCCGCGGAGATCGGCACCATGCGCGTCACCGAGCAGATCGACGCGCTGACGACTCTCGCCACCAACCCCACCAAATATCTTGTCGTGCCGCGCCTCGTCGCCGCGGTCGTATCGCTGCCGATCCTCGTCGCCATCGCCGATTCCATCGGCGTGTTCGGAGGCTATGTGGTGGCGACGCAGAGCCTGGGCTTCACCGGATCGATCTACATCAAGAACACGATCGATTTCGTCACCAATCAGGACATCACATCCGGCCTCATCAAGGCGGCGGCGTTCGGGTTCATCATCGCCCTGATGGGCTGCTACAACGGGTTTCATTCGCGCGGCGGCGCGCAAGGCGTAGGTTCGGCGACGACCAACGCCGTGGTCTCGGCGTCGATCCTCATTCTCGCCGCGAACTACATTCTCACCAATGCGCTATTCGTGAAGTGACGGCGATGGCGGGGCCAGCGAAAGTCGAGCTGAAGGGCGTGAAGAAGCGGTTCGGCGCGAAGACCGTGCTGGACGGCGTCAATTTGCGCATCGAGCACGGAGAATCGCTGGTGGTGATCGGCGGATCGGGCACCGGCAAGTCCGTGATGATCAAATGCGTGCTCGGCATTCTCAGGCCCGATGCGGGGCAGATCCTGGTCGACGGAAAGGAAGCGCAGCGCCTGCGCGGGGCCGCGCGCGACGCCATGCTCAGGAAATTCGGCATGCTGTTCCAGGGAAGCGCGCTGTTCGACAGCCTTCCGGTCTGGGAGAACGTCGCGTTCGGGCTCATCCAGGGCCGCGGCGTCGGGCGCGCGCGCGCCAAGGAAATCGCGATCGAAAAGCTGGCGAAGGTCGGGCTTGGCCCGGAGGTCGCGATGCTCTCGCCGGCGGAGCTGTCGGGGGGCATGCAGAAGCGCGTCGGCCTTGCGCGCGCCATCGCGGCCAACCCGGAGATCATCTTTTTCGACGAACCGACGACGGGCCTCGATCCGATCATGGCCGACGTCATCAACGACCTGATCATCAATACGGTGAAGGATGTCGGGGCGACGACGCTTTCGATCACCCACGACATGACGAGCGCGCGCAAGATCGCCAGCCGCATCGCCATGCTCTATCAGGGCAAGATCATCTGGCAGGG
>DASZRM010000145.1:0-7054 GCA_035549135.1 Rhizomicrobium sp.
CGGGGCCGCCCATCGGAGCGGCTTCCTTCTTCGGGCGGTCGGTGATCATGGCTTCGGTCGTGATCAGCAGGCCCGCCACCGAAGCGGCGTTCTGCAGCGCCACGCGCACCACCTTGGTGGGGTCCACGATGCCGGCGTCGATGAAATCGACATACTTCTCGGTCTGGGCGTCATAGCCAAAGGTCTGGCTCTTCTGTTCCAGCAGCTTGCCGACCACGATGGAGGATTCCTCGCCGGCATTGTGCACGATCATGCGGATCGGATACTGGATCGCACGGCGCACAATGGCCACGCCCTGGGTCTGGTCGTCATTGTCACCCGTGACATTGGCCAGGATCTTGGAGGCATAGAGCAAAGCGGTACCGCCGCCCGGCACAATGCCTTCCTCGACCGCCGCCTTGGTGGCGTTGAGGGCGTCATCCACCCGGTCCTTGCGCTCTTTCACTTCAACTTCGGTGGCGCCGCCGACGCGGATCACCGCCACGCCGCCCGCCAGCTTGGCCAGGCGTTCCTGCAGCTTTTCCTTGTCATAGTCGCTGGTGGTTTCCTCGATCTGGGTCTTGATCTGGCCCACGCGCGCCTGGATGTCGTTCTTCTTGCCGGCGCCATCGACGATGGTGGTGTTGTCCTTGTCCACCCGCACCTTCTTGGCGGTGCCCAGCATGTTGATCTTGACGTTCTCCAGCTTGATGCCGACGTCTTCGCTGATGACCTGGCCGCCGGTGACGGTGGCGATGTCTTCCAGCATGGCCTTGCGGCGGTCGCCGAAGCCCGGCGCCTTGACGGCACACACCTTCAAGCCACCACGCAGCTTGTTGACCACCAAAGTGGCCAGCGCCTCGCCTTCGATTTCCTCGGCGATGATCAGGAGCGGACGGCCCGACTGCACCACCGCTTCCAGGATCGGCAGCATGGGCTGCAGGCTGGTGAGCTTCTTTTCATGGATCAGGATGGCGGCGTCTTCCAGCTCGGCCACCATCTTCTCGGCATTGGTGATGAAATAGGGCGAGATATAGCCGCGGTCGAACTGCATGCCCTCGACCACGTCCAGCTCGGTCGCCAGGCTCTTGGCTTCCTCGACCGTGATCACGCCTTCATTGCCGACCTTGGCCATCGCCTCGGCGATCATCTTGCCGACGCTGACGTCGCCATTGGCGGAAATCGTTCCCACCTGGGCGATCTCGGCGTTGTCCTTGACCTTCTTGGAGCGCTTCTTGAGGTCGGCGACGACGGCTTCCACCGCCTTCTCGATGCCGCGCTTCAGGTCCATCGGGTTCATGCCGGCCGCGACCGACTTCGAACCTTCGCGCACGATCGCCTGGGCCAGAACGGTCGCCGTCGTCGTGCCGTCGCCGGCCGCGTCGTTGGTCTTGGAAGCCACCTCGCGCACCATCTGCGCGCCCATGTTCTCGAACTTGTCGGCGAGCTCGATCTCCTTGGCCACCGTCACGCCGTCCTTGGTCGTGCGCGGGGCGCCGAAGCTCTTCTCGATCACGACGTTGCGGCCCTTGGGCCCCAGCGTCACCTTCACCGCGTCGGCGAGAATGTCGACGCCGCGGAGCATCTTCTCGCGGGCGTCGGCGCCGAAGCGTACGTCTTTTGCTGCCATTTCTCACTCCGTTCGCAGAAGTCGGAAGTCAGAAGCCGGAAATCGGAACGCCGGCCCTCTGTCTGCTTCTTCCTTCTGGTTTCAGTTTTCCGATTTCAGATTTCCGTTTTCCGGGTTCGGACGCGAAGCCTCACGCGGCTTTCTTCACGCCGCCCTTGCGGCCTTCGATCACGCCCATGATGTCGGACTCCTTCATGATCAGGAGTTCCTCGCCGTCGATCTTCACTTCCGTGCCGGACCATTTTCCGAACAGGACGAAATCGCCGACCTTCACTTCGGGAACGACGCGCTTGCCGTTGTCGTCGAGGGCGCCGGGGCCGACCGAGATGACCTCGCCCTCCTGGGGCTTCTCCTGGGCGGTGTCGGGAATGATGATGCCGCCGGGGGTCTTCTGATCCTCCTTGACGCGGCGGACGACCACGCGGTCGCCAAGCGGACGGAACTTCATGCCAGAGGTCTCCTCAAAAGGTAGCGTTTTCAATGACTTGAGTGCGCACGGCAGCACTCACACAAGGCGAGTGCTAACCGGCTCGCCGCGATATAGGTTCGGGGCCCCGCCCCGTCAAGACGCCGCTCGCGGCTTTTGGCGGAATTTGGCAAAACCCCTCGCAAGGGAGACTGGCATGCGGACCGGACTGGCGGCCTTGGCGATCGCGGCGGGGCTCTTCTGCCTGCTCGCGACGGTGGCCGCGCGGGCCGCGCCCGCCGCCGACCTCACCCAGCAATGGGCCGGCTATTGGAACGCGAAGAATCTCGATTCGCTGATGGCGCTTTATGCGCCCGACCCGGTGGTTCTCACGGCGTCCGGCGAGCGCCTGTCCGGCGCGGCCGACATCCGCAAGCGCCTCGTCGAGGACCTGGCGCAATTCGATCCCCGGCTCGTCATGACCAGCCTTGCGAGCAAATCCTCCGGCGATCTCGCCTATGACAGCGGGTCCTATGAGGAAACGCTTGCGCCGGCCAAGGGCGGGGCGGCGGTTAGAGAGAGCGGCTTCTACCTCGTCGTCTTCGCGCGCAAGTCGCGCGCCGCGCCCTGGCGGATCGTCGAGCAGAGCTGGACGCGCATGCCCGCGCCGGCGCCGACGCCAAGGCCCTGACGCGCTATACTCTCAAAAAGGAAACCTCGATGCTCGCCGCTTCGCCCACGCGCGAAATCCGCAGCTGGACCACCGACAGCCGTCGTTGGGCGCATTACCTCCCGCGCGCGGGCGACATCGTCATCGCCACCGCGCCCAAATGCGGCACCACCTGGATGCAGCAGATCGCGAGCCTGCTCGTCTTTCAGTCGCCGGAGCCGCGAGAGATCCAGCTCATCTCTCCCTGGATCGATTTCCGCCTGCCGCCGATCGAGGCGGTGGTCGCGGCGATCGAGGCGCAGACCCATCGCCGGTTCCTGAAATCGCATCTGCCGTTCGACGCGATGCCGATTTACGACGAGGCGCGCTACATCCATGTGGCGCGCGACGGCCGCGACGCCTTCATGTCGTGGCACAACCACGCCAGCCATTACTCGCCGATGGCGCGCCAGATGCAGTCCGCCGCGGGCGAGGCGGACGAAACCATCGCAAGGCCGTTGCCGCAGGCGCATCCGGATCCGCGCGCCCATTTCGCCGCATGGATGACCGAAGGCGGCGGCGAGCGGCTTCTCGACGACGCGCCGGCCTCGCTCTATTTCCAGATGGAGAAAAGCTGGTGGGCGCAGCGCCATCGCGCCAACGTCCTGCTCGTGCACTACAACGATCTCAAGGCCGACATCGAGGGCGAGATGCGCCGCATCGCCGCGTTCCTGGACATCGCGGTGGACGAGGCGCTCTGGCCGAAGCTCGCAAGGGCGGCCGGATTCGAGTTCATGCGCGAACACGGCGCCACGCTCATGCCGCGCGCCGCGCTCAGCTGGGACAAGGGCCATGAGCGCTTCATCAACGAGGGCCGCAACGATCGCTGGCGCGAGGCGCTGTCGGCCGAAGACGTCGCCGCCTATGAGGCGCGCGCCGCGCGCGAATTCTCACCCGCGCTCAAGTCCTGGCTCGAGAAGGGTCGCCTCATCGCCGGCGATCCGCGAAGCTCGCGCGACTGAGCCAATCATATTGCAAACTGCCATGACAACCGGGTTATTGCCCCGGCGACTGCAAGATCGGCACGAGGCGCCGTTCGAGCTCCGGATCGGTCAGGCTCGCGAATTCCTTCTTCACTTCGCGCCAGATCGTGCGCTTGACCTTGTCGCTGGCGACGGCGCGAAATTCGCCGACGCTGCGCTCGGGCGCCACGACGACGAGCGCGTTGAACTGGTGGGCGTCGAGCGCCGCCTCGATCGCCTGGGCCACGGCGCGCGCGAAATCGTGCTTCTCCAGCTTGCGCGGATCGTGCTCGGATTCATAGGCGTGGCGCTGGCCCCCCGAAAAGCCGCGCCCGGGCTTGTCGCTTTCGATGTCGCGCCGGTCGTGATGCAGGCCTGAGCTGACCTCGGCGAGCACCTGTTCGAGCCGCCCTTGCCGGGCCTTGTACTCGAAGAAACGCACATGGGCCGCGTCGAAAACGGCGACGAGCGTGCGGTCGACGGTCATGGAAATCTCCCTTGCGGCGATAACAATCTGACTTAGGCGAGCGTTCCGCCGAATATAATGATCAATGTCAATGCCGCGCCGCAAAATGGCTTGCGGCCGTGCGCGGGTCGACCTAGGTCAGGCCCGAGATGAAGGCGATCGTCTCCGGCGCGGGCATATCTGGATTGACGCTGGCGCGCTGCCTGGCCGACGACGGCTGGCAGGTCACGCTGATCGAGCGCGCGCCGGGTTTGCGCGACGAAGGCTACGTCATCGATTTCTTCGGCTCCGGTTACGACGTCGCCGAGCGCCTGAAGCTTGTGCCTGCGTTGCAGGCCGTCGCCTACGACTTCCCGGAAGTCGAATTCTGCGACGCGAAGGGCAGGGTGCAGGCCACGATCAGCTATGAGGCGATGCGCAAGGAGCTGGACGGCAAGCTCTTGAGCATCATGCGCGGCGACCTCGAGCGCGTGCTGTTCGAAACGCTGCCGCAGGGCGTTACGATCAAGTATGGCTGCAGCATCGACGAAATCGTCAACATGCCGCATTGCGTGCGGGCCACGCTGAGCGACGGCGCCGTGCTCGAAGCGGACCTGCTGGCCGGCGCGGACGGAATCCATTCCAATGTGCGCCGGAAAATCTTCGGCGCCGAACGCGAATTCCTTCGCGATCTCGGCATGCGCGTCGGCATCTATCTTTTCCGCGACCCGGCCACGCTCAAGGCGCTGGGTTCGCGCTTCCCGCTTGTCTCGGCGCCGGAGCGGATGGTCGGACTTTTCGCGCTACGCGACGGCCGCATCATGGCGTTCTTCGTCCATGCCGGGCGCGAGGAGGCTCCCTCGCCCGATCCGGTCAGGCTGCTTTGCGACATCTATGGCGATCTCGGCTGGTGCATTCCCAACGCGCTCGCGCACGCAAAGGATGGACAGGTCTATTTCGACGCTGTGGCGCAGATCGAGATGCCGCGCTGGCATAGCGGCCGAGTCGCGCTGCTTGGCGACGCCTGCGCGGCGGTCTCGCTGCTGGCGGGCCAGGGCGCCTCGCTGGGCATGGCGATGGCCTATGTGCTGGCGGAGGAATTGCGCAAGGCCGGCGACATCGATGCTGGCATTGAGCGTTACGAACGGCGTCTCAAGACCGAGCTCGCGAAGAAGCAGAAGGGCGGCCGCGCGGCGGCGTCTTCCTTCCTGCCCATGACGCGCGGGCAACTTTTCCTGCGCAATCTCATGCTGCGCGCCGCGCGGTTGCCGCTGTTGTCCGGGCTTTTGACGCGGCTATTTCTCGCCGGCAGCGAGAGCGTCATTCATTAGTTGTGCAAGGCGGCGCTTGCCGCTAGAGCATCGGCGCCGCCATTTCCAAGGTCTCCATGTCTTCCGACATTCCCGCCGGCTTCGCGCCGTTCAAGCTCGCCATGGGATTCCTCGCGGCCAACGGCCCGCTTTACGGAAAGTGGGACGGCACGCATCTCCTCATGGGATTTCGTGTCGAGCCAAGGCACTGCAATCCGGGCCAGGTTGCGCATGGCGGCATGATGGCGACCTTCGCCGACATGCTGCTTCCGATCGCCTCGCGCTTCCAGGCCAAGACCGATATGGGATTCCTGCCGACGGTCAGCCTGACTTGCGATTTCCTGGCGCCGGCCGGACTGGGCGCCTGGGTCGAGGGCAGGGCCGAGGTCCTGCGCATGACGCGCAACATGCTGTTCGCGCAGGGCGTTGCGACGGCGGACGGCGAGCCCTGCCTGCGCGCAAACGGAATTTTCAAGATCCAGGCGCCGCGCCAAGGCGCCGCCGCGACGGATTTTTCTGTAAAGTCGCTGTTCGATTTCAAGGACTGACGCCGATGGCGGACGATCCGGTCAGGCGCGAAGGCGAAATCCTGCCCCCCGGCGCGAGCGCCGACCCGCGCTGGAGATTTCTGCGCGACGTGGCGGTGTTCGAGCTCAAGCTCCTGATCAACAACCTGCACAATTTCGTGCAGGCGCCGCTCACCCTGTTCGTGGCGCTCATCGACCTCGTCTTCAAGCATGGCGAGGAGGGCTCGCGGTTCTACTGGCTGGTGGAGCGGGGGCGCACCATCGACGACCACATCGACATCTATTCGATCATCGCCCATCGCGAACGCGGGCTGAACCAGGACTTCACCGTGGATGCGGTGCTGGCGCGGGTCGAGGAGGCGATCAAGCGCGAATACGAAAAGGGCGGAACGGCGGCCGGCATCAAGAACGCGGTCGACCGCACCCTCGACGACATGCAGGCCCGAACCGCGCCCGCGGCGAAAGCCGCCGCCGACGCCGCCGAGAAGGCGAAGGACGCGGTGCGCAAGGCCGCGGAGAATCTCAGGCCGAGGAAGGGTGGGGAGGCGTAGTGCCGGCGGCCTGCCTTTTCCTTCGTCATGGCCGGGCTTGACCCGGCCATCCAGAGAGTCGAATGCGGGTGGCGCTGGATGGCCGCCTCAAGGGCGGCCATGACGAGCGGTTAGAACAGCTCTTCATACAAATCCCGCCAATCGGGATTCGTTTTTTCGATCAATTCGAGTTTCCACTTTCGCGGCCAGCGCTTCAGGCTCGTCTCCCGCTGGATGGCGTCAGAAATCCAGGCATGTTCTTCGTACCAGACCAGCGTCGTCACGCCGTATTTCCTCGCGAAGTCCGAACCCCGCCCTTCCTTGTGCTGCGTCACGCGTTCGATCAGGTCGCTCGTGACGCCGAGATAGAGCGTGCCGTTTCGCTTGCTCGCCATCATGTAAACGAAGCCACATCGCATCGCTGCATGCTGCGGGAATGGACGGCTGGGTCAAGCCCGGCCATGACGAATGGAGTGGTTAGGATTGAATAGCGCTATTCCAAACCTGCTCAGGCTCTGCCCAGAAACCCCTCCAGCACATTCACCGTGTTCACACC
>DASZRM010000146.1:0-8129 GCA_035549135.1 Rhizomicrobium sp.
GCGCGCTTGCGCTCGGCGGCTGCTCGAGCCTTCAGTCCCTTCTGAGCGGAGACAGTCTCGCCCAGACTGCGCCCGTCGCATCCGTCGACGCCGAGAAGGCGCTTGCCGTCGCTCATCTGGCCTATCAGGCGGCGGGCGTGACGCTCGAACAGGCGGCCGAAAGCGGCGCGCTCAAGGGCGAGGACGCTCACACCGCGCAGGCGCTCTTCGACAAGGCGGGCGCGGCGCTCGATGCGGCCGACGCCGCCGACGCCGCCCTCAACGCGCAGGGCGTCATCGAAGCGGTGACCGAGGCCGAAACCGCCATCGCCGAACTCGAATCCCTCATCAAGAAATAGGAGACCATCATGTCGATCACGCTGATCATTCAGATCCTCGAGGCGCTCGCCAGCATTGTGGCGCAGGTCGCCCCGCTCTTCGCCGAAGGAAAGGACGTGCTGACCGAAACCGACGCCGGCGCCGTCCACGCCGCCCTCATCAAGGCCGAGCAGGCGACGGCGACGCTCAGGCCGCAAGTCGACGCGGCGCTCGCCCAGGCGGCGAAGGGCTGAACTTCCCGCGACGCGCGCGGGATCGCGGAAACATCCCCGCGCATTCCGCGCGCGCCAATTTGAATTTCGCCGGGGAAAACGCTCAATTGGGGCTTCGATATTTGCTCGGAGTCTCCATGAAGGTCAGCGATGCGATCGCCTCGCGAAAGACGATTCGCGCGTTCAAGCCCGATCCCGTGCCGCGCGAGACGATCGAGAACATTCTCGGCCTGGCCTCGCGCGCGCCCTCGGGCGGCAATTTGCAACCCTGGAAGGTCTATGTGGTGATGGGCGCCGCGCGGGAGGAGCTGATCCGCCGCGTCGCCCTGCGCCGCAAGACGAAGGCCATGGGCGAAGCGCCGGAATATCTCATCTATCCGCCGGCGCTCGGCGAGCCCTATCGCACGCGCCGCCACAAGATCGGCGAAGCGATGTATGCGACGATGGGCATCGCGCGCGAAGACAAGGCGGCGCGCCTCGCCTTCTTCTCGAGGAACTGGGAGTTCTTCGGCGCTCCCGTCGGCCTGATCGTCGCCATCGACCGGCAGATGCAGCAGGGCCAGTGGGCCGATGTCGGGATGTTTCTGCAGAACGTCATGCTGCTGGCCCGCGAGCGCGGCCTGCACAGCTGCCCCCAGGAGGCCTGGGCGGTCTGGCATCGCGTCATCCGCGACTATCTCGGCGTGCCCGACAACGAGATGATCTTCTGCGGCATGGGGATCGGCTACGCCGACGAGAGCCACCCGGTGAACGCGCTTCGAAGCGAGCGCGCGCCGCTTGAGGAATGGGTGAAGGTGAAAGTCGAGGCGTCGTAAGCGGCTGGATTCGTTGCATCTTATCAAATATGGCTACTCTTGCGAGAAAATGCTTTTCATATGGAATGAAATGATATATATATTGCTATAGAAATTATTGGATGGTCCATCCGATGTCGGGCATGCGAGACGTTGGAGTGGAATTGCGGCATCAGGTTTCGTCCGGTTCGGTGCTGAGCAAGGCGGCGCTCAACGCCTCGCAACGCCTCGATATCTCCAGCGCCGTGCTCGCCAGGGTCCTGGGCCTGTCGGCGCCGACGATCACGCGCATGCGCCAGGGGTCCTTCGTCCTTGAGCGCAACGACAAGGCGTTCGAGCTCGCGGCGCTCTTCGTCCGTCTTTATCGCTCGCTCGATGCGATCGTGGGCGGAGACGACCGCGTGGCTGCGCAATGGCTCCGATCGCAAAACGCCGCGCTTCAGGACAAGCCGGTCAATCTCATCCAGAAGGTGACGGGGCTCCTCGATGTCCTCCAATACCTGGACGCGCGAAGAGCTCTTAGCTAGCACGCTCCTGATCGAGACCGTGGCTTGGCGCGCGGTGGAGGCGCAGCACCGGGTCTCGACCATGAAGCTCGTCGATACGCTCGCCGAGCAGGAGACGCTGGAGCGATTGCTCGACGAGACCAAGCCGCGCATTCCGGCGGCCTGCGCGCATCTGCACTATCTTCTCTATTCGCCCTTTCGCTACGCGCGCGGCAATCCCCATGAATCGCGCTTCCGGCGCGCCGGATCGGAAGAGGGCGTGTTCTACGCGTCGGCTTCGCCCGAGACGGCGATCGCCGAAATCGTCTTCTACCGCTATCTCTTCTATGCGGAATCGCCCGGGACACCGCTTCCTGGCAATGCGGCGGAATACACCGTCTTCGCCGTGCAGCTGAGAGCCGATCCCGGACTCGATCTGACGCGGCCGCCCATGAGCGCCTGGCTGCCGCTGTGGACCGATCCGGCCGACTATTCGCGCTGCCACGCGCTTGCCGACGACGCGCGCAAGGAGAATGTGGCGGCGATCGCCTATCCTTCGGCGCGCGATCTGCGGCGCCGGCTCAATTACGCGGTGCTGAGCCCCGGCGCCTTCGCCCGGCCCGAACCCATCGCCTATGAGAGCTGGCGCCTGCTGTTGCGCGCGGAGACCGCGCTCGCCAAATGCGAGGCCCCGGCGCGCGGCCTCACCTTCGCCAGCGCCGACTTCGACGTGCGGTCGCGGCTGAGGGCCGCGCGCCCGCGCCCGGCTTAAGGCACGATGCCCTGTTTGCGCAGATAGGCGACGATTTCGGCCGCGCAGTCGCCCGGCGCGCGGCCCGCGGTTCTGACGGTGATCTCCGCCGTCTCCGGAATCTCGTAAGGCGAGGAGATGCCGGTAAAGTTGGCGATCTCGCCCGCCTTCGCCTTCTCGTAAAGCCCCTTGGGGTCGCGTTGCATGCAGATCTCGATCGGCGTGTCGACGAAGATCTCGATGAATTCGCCTTGGCCCAGAAGCTCGCGCGCCATGCGCCGCTCGCTGCGGAACGGGGAGATGAACGAGACGAGCACGATCAGGCCCGCATCGACGAACAGCTTGGCGGCTTCGCCCACGCGCCGGATGTTCTCGACGCGGTCGGCGTCGGTGAAGCCGAGGTCGCGGTTCAGCCCGTGGCGGACATTGTCGCCGTCGAGGATGTAGGTGTGGCGGCCGTCGGCGTAGAGCGCCTTCTCGACGAGATTGGCGATCGTCGACTTGCCCGAGCCCGAGAGCCCTGTGAACCACAGCACCGCCGATTTCTGCTGCTTGAGGCCGGCGCGCGCGGACTTGTTTACGTCCAGCGCCTGCCAGTGCACGTTGGTGGCGCGCCTGAGGCCGAAATCGATCATGCCGGCCGCCACCGTGGCGTTGGTGAAGCGGTCGATCAGGATGAAGCCGCCGGTGTCGCGATTGTCACGGTAGGGATCGAAGGCGATGGGATGGGAGAGCGAAACGTTGCCGTAGCCCACCTCGTTCAGATGCAGGGTCTTGCCGGCCAGATGCTCCAGCGTGTTGACGTCAACCTTGTGCTTGAGCTCGCTGACGGTCGCCGGGACGGTCTTGGCGCCCATTTTCAGAAGATATTGCCGGCCGGGCAGAAGCTCGTCTTCCGCCATCCACAGAATGTGGGCCGAGAACTGGTCGGAAACTTCCGGGCGCGAGGCCGCCGGCGCCAGCACGTCGCCGCGCGAGACGTCGATCTCGTCGGCGAGCGTCAAGGTGACCGCTTCGCCGGCCACCGCTTCGTCGAGGTCGCCGTCCATGGTGACGATGCGCGCCACCTTGCTTGTGCGACCCGATCCGGCGACGACGACGGCGTCGCCGGGCCGCACGCGTCCGCTCGCGATGGTTCCGGAAAATCCGCGGAAATCGAGATTGGGCCGGTTCACCCACTGCACCGGCATGCGGAACGGCTTGTCGGCGAGCTGCGATTCCACGTCCACGCTGTTCAGATGGTCGAGCAGCGAGGGGCCGCGGTGCCAGGGCGTGCGCGGCGATTTTGAGATCACATTGTCGCCGTAGCGCGCGGAAATCGGGATCGCGACCAGCGTCTGGAAGCCCAGCTGGTCGGCGAAGGATTTGTAGTCGGCGACGATGTCGTCGAAGATTTCCTGGCTGAAGCCGACAAGATCGATCTTGTTGACCGCAAGGACGATGTGGCGGATGCCCAGCAGCGAGGCGATGTAGGAATGCCGCCGGGACTGGGTGAGCACGCCCTTGCGCGCGTCGACGAGCACGACGGCGAGCTCCGATCCGGAGGCGCCTGTCGCCATATTGCGGGTGTATTGCTCGTGACCCGGAGTGTCGGCGACGATGAATTTGCGCTTGTCGGTGGCGAAAAAGCGGTAAGCCACGTCGATGGTGATGCCCTGTTCGCGCTCGGCCTCGAGCCCGTCGACCAATAGCGCGAAATCGATGTTGTCGCCGTCGGTGCCGAACTTCTTCGAATCCTTCTCCAGCGCGGAAAGGTGATCTTCAAACAGAAGCTTGGAGTCGTAGAGCAGCCGGCCGATCAGCGTGGACTTGCCGTCGTCGACGGAGCCGCAGGTGAGAAAGCGCAGGAAGGTCTTGTTTTCCTGCTCTGCCAGATAGGTCTTGAGGTCGATCTGCGGGGCGGTCATCAGAAATACCCCTCCTTCTTCTTCTTCTCCATCGACGCGTTCTCGTCGTGATCGATGACGCGGCCCTGGCGCTCCGAAGTGCGGGCCGTGAACATCTCCGCGACGATCTCTTCGAGCGTGGTGGCGGAGGATTCGACCGCGCCAGTCAAGGGATAGCAGCCGAGCGTGCGGAAGCGCACCATCTTCATCTCGGGCTTCTCGCCGGGCTTCAGCCGCATGCGCTCGTCGTCGACCATGATCATCGCTCCGTCGCGCATCACCACCGGCCGCTTGGCGGCGAAATAGAGCGGCACGATCGGCAGCTGCTCCATCATCGTGTATTGCCAGATGTCGAGCTCGGTCCAGTTCGACAGCGGAAAGACGCGGATCGATTCGCCCTTGTTGACGCGCGTGTTGTAGGCGCGCCAGAGCTCGGGCCGCTGGCTTTTGGGATCCCAGGCGTGTTGGGCGTTGCGGAAGGAAAAGATGCGCTCCTTGGCGCGGGACTTCTCCTCGTCGCGCCGCGCTCCGCCGAAGGCCGCGTCAAAGCCGTATTTGTCGAGGGCCTGCTTGAGCGCCTCGGTCTTCATGACCTGGGTGTGCAGCGAGGAGCCGGAATTGAACGGATTGACGCCGCGCCTCACGCCGTCTTCGTTGGTGTAGACGATGAGCTCCAGGCCGAGCCGTCTTGCGGTCTCGTCCCGAAACTTGATCATGTCGCGAAATTTCCAGGTGGTGTCGACATGCATCAGCGGAAAGGGCGGCTTGGAAGGGTAGAACGCCTTCATCGCCAGATGCAGCATGACGCCGGAATCTTTGCCGATGGAGTAGAGCATCACCGGATTGCGGAACTCGGCCGCCACTTCGCGGATGATGTGGATGCTCTCGGCCTCCAGGCGCTTGAGATGCGAAACGCGCGTACCGTTGATACCCAAGGAACTACCCCGACAAGCAAGTGGCCGCCAAATCAGGCGGCCGACCCTATAATGCTGAATCTGAACGCAATCTTGCAACCTCTGCGCTTCGGACCCTATCTTCGGTCCGCGGCCGCGCCCGCCAGCGGCGCTTTATAGTGTTCGTTCCCGCTCCTGTCGCGCGAAAGATGGACCATGGCGCCTAGGCGCGAGTCTTACGATAGATTGTTCCGCGCGGCCGAGCGCGCCGAAAGCGCATTGGGGCGGCGGAAGGCGGCCGAACTGCGTCAAAAGGCTCGCACCGCGCAGCAAAAGAGAGACTGGGCGACGGCCGAGCGTCTGTGGCGCGAAAGCCTGGCCGAAGACCCCGGCGAGCGGATGTCGACCATCGGTCTCGCCCAGGTCCTCGTCTACAACGGCAAATTGGACGAGGCGCGCGGCCTCGCCCGGATCATCGTCGACAACTGGCCGGAAGACGAGAACGGGCCGACCGTCTTCGCCCGTCTTGCGGAGGAATATGGAGATTTCCGGGAAGCGGCGGCGCAATGGCGTCAGGTGCTGGCCCTAAGGCCCGGCCGCAGTCAGGCGTTGATTCGCCTCGGCCGGCTGCTCATCGCCGACAAGGACTTCGCCGAGGCGACCAAATGCGCCGAGCAGATGCTCCTCTATGCGCCCGACAATCCCAACGCCGTTTCGATGCTCGCCGAAATCGACGAGGCCAGGGGCGAGAGCGAAAGCGCGCTCCGGCGGCGGCGCGAGATCGCGGAAAAGTTCCCTCATCAGCCCCAGCTCTGGCGCGACTACGGCTTTGCGCTGGCGCAGGCGGAGCGCTTCGAAGACTGCGCGGCCCTCGTCGAGCGCCTCAGGCAAAGCGATCCGGTGAACGCCATTCTCGTCGAGGGGCGCATGCTGGCGGCGCGCGAGCCGCACGGCGCCCATCTCGCCTTCTGGCGGCAGGCGCATGGCCGCTTTCCGCAGGACGTGGAGTTCATCCGCAACTATCTGCACGCGGCCCTGCGCGACGGCGCGCTCGACGACGCCCGCGCGGCGCTTGGCGCCCTGCTCGCGGCGGGCCTGGCGCGGGCGAGCGACGTCAGTTTCGTCATCGGCCTTGTCAATGTGCTGGAGGCGCGCGGCGAAGGCTCCGCCGTCCGCGGCGTGGTGCGCGATTTTCTCAAGCGCTTTCGCGGCTCGGCGGATTACCGGCGCGTGTCGCTCAAGCTGAGCCGGATCGTTTTCCGGCGCTTCTCCCATCCCGAACGGCTGGCGCTGTCGAAGAACACGATGCGCATGGTGGAACGCACTCCGACCGACGCAAGCGTGCAGGGCCTGTTCGCATTCGCTTCCGGCGCGCTCGACCGCGCCAGGTGCGAAAAGCGGCTGCTCGACACCGACGTGTCCGAGGCCCAGTGCCGCGCCTTCGTCGATGAGGTAAAGGCGCGGCTGGGGGCCGGCGCGCCGTGGTCCTTCATCCGGGTCAACGACGGCGAAGCGAACGCGCTGCCCTACGAGCCGCGACTCGAGGCCCACCGCGAGGCCGACGCCGCCGAGCGCGAACATGTCTGGTGGGGCCGCGCGCTTCCCGCCGAAGAGCGAGAAAGGCTCGATGCGCGGGTGCTTGCGGCGATGCGCGCGGCCGATTGTCTCGGCGTCCCCACGCTCGCGCGGGTGCTGCGCGAGGTGCGGCTAGACCGTCCGGACGATTTCTCGCGCGGGCGCACCAGGCGCGGTTTGCGCGCCGCGCTCAGGGCCGTCGACGAAGGCGGCGCGCTCGACGGCGCCGGCGCGCGCGTCCTCGCCTCGGCGCTGCTTCAGTTCGATCTCGAGCGCTGGAGCCTTTACGAAGAGCTGTTCCGCGGCGCCGACGGAATGATCCTTGTCTCGTGCCATGCGCGCCTGGCCGACATCCTGTCCAACCGGTTCGGCGTCGCCATCGGACGCAGCATCCTCACTCCGCCGCGCCACGCCTCGCTGTCGGCCTTTGGCATGGAGATGGGACCGAAAATCCTTCCGGAGGTTCTGGATTCGGTCATCTCCGAGCTGGACGGCGATCTTGCGGGGCGCTTGACCGTCGTCGGCGCGGGCTATGCCGGCAAGGTCATCGTGCAGGAGGCCAAGAAGCGCGGCGCGGTCGCGCTCGATCTCGGCAGCATCCTCGACTACTGGGTCGGCGCGGCGACGCGCTCCTATCAGACCGCGGGCCCGCCTTCACCAGAACCACTGGGGATGAAATAGCGCCAGAAAGCTGCGGTCCTTCAAGACGCGCGCGGCCCGGTCGGCAAAGGTCTCCGAGATGCGGAAGGGCCGTTCGTCGGCCATATCCTCTCCGGCGTGCAGGAGGCTGAGCGTTCGCGAATTGTCGGTGAGATAGGGCATGGCGCTCTTGCGCAACACCTGTCCGCCGGCGACGAAGCAGGCTTCCGCGAAATAGACAAGGCCAAGCTCGCGCGCGATCGTCTCGAGGCTGTAGCGGCCGGCGTGCCCCGCCAGTTCCTCCTCGCCCCTGGGCGGCGTTCCGTCGAAGCGGCGGCGATAGTCGAATTCGCGGAAGAAATCCTGGGCGAAGAAATCGCGCGCCCTCAGATGCGCCGCCGTATCGCCATGCAGCGTGGCCGCGCGGAGCGCAAGGCCTTTGCCGCGCATCTCGGCGAGGGCGCGCTCGAGCCCCAGATCGAGATCGCCATGGCTGCGGATAAGATGGAAGGGGTCGAGATGCAGCCCCACTTCGTGGCCCATGCCTTCGATGTCCCGCAGCATCCTCCAGGTGGA
>DASZRM010000147.1:0-2510 GCA_035549135.1 Rhizomicrobium sp.
TTCGAGAACTACATCGTCACCGAGCCGGGACTGACGCCGCTCAAGGATCGTCAGCTCCTGACCGAGGACGAGTACTACAAGGCTCAGGACGAGTACGGCAACGACGCCTTCACCGCCATGATCGGCGCGGAGGCGATCCGCACGCTGCTCCAGGCGATCGACCTCGAAAAGCTGCGCGACAGCCTGCGCGTCGAGATTTCGGAGTGCAATGGCGGCGAGAAGCCCAAGAAGCTGGTCAAGCGTCTCAAGGTCGTGGAGGCCTTCATCGATTCCGGCAACCGCCCGGAGTGGATGATCCTCACAGTGGTGCCGGTCATTCCGCCGGAGCTGCGTCCGCTCGTTCCGCTGGATGGCGGCCGCTTCGCCACCTCGGACCTGAACGATCTTTATCGCCGCGTCATCAACCGCAACAACCGCCTGAAGCGTCTGATCGAGCTGAAGGCGCCCGACATCATCGTGCGCAACGAAAAGCGCATGTTGCAGGAATCCGTCGACGCGCTGTTCGACAACGGCCGGCGCGGACGCGTCATCACCGGCGCCAACAAGCGGCCGTTGAAGTCGCTCGCCGACATGTTGAAGGGCAAGCAGGGTCGTTTCCGCCAGAACCTGCTCGGCAAGCGCGTCGACTATTCCGGCCGTTCGGTGATCGTGGTCGGTCCCGAGCTCAAGCTGCATCAGTGCGGCTTGCCGAAGAAGATGGCGCTCGAGCTGTTCAAGCCGTTCATCTATGCGCGGCTTGAGGCCAAGGGCTTTAGCCAGACGGTCAAGCAGTCCAAGAAGCTGGTCGAGAAGGAGAAGCCTGAGGTCTGGGATATCCTGGAAGAGGTGATCCGCGAGCATCCGGTGCTGCTCAACCGCGCGCCGACGCTCCACCGCCTCGGCATCCAGGCGTTCGAGCCGGTGCTGATCGAGGGCAAGGCGATCCAGCTTCACCCGCTGGTCTGCACCGCCTTCAACGCCGACTTCGACGGCGACCAGATGGCCGTGCACGTTCCGCTGTCGCTGGAAGCGCAGCTGGAAGCTCGCGTGCTCATGATGTCCACCAACAACATCTTGAGCCCCGCCAACGGCAAGCCGATCATCGTGCCGACGCAGGACATCGTTCTCGGCCTCTACTATCTCAGCCAGGAGCGCAAGGGCGAGCCGGGCGAGGGCATGATGTTCAACGACATCGGCGAGATAGAGCACGCGCTGTTCTCGGGCTCGGTCACGCTGCACGCCAGGATCAAGGCGCGCTACAAGACCGTGGACGCGGACGGCAAGCCGATCGTGCGCCGCGTCGAATCCACGCCGGGCCGGATGATGATCGCGGAGATTCTGCCGCGGCACCCGAAGATCCCGTTCGAGCTGGTCAACCGCCTGCTGCGCAAGCAGGAGATCAGCCACATCATCGACGAGGTTTATCGCCACTGCGGCCAGAAGGAGACCGTGCTCTTCGCCGACGCGGTCATGGGCCTCGGTTTCCGCGAAGCCTGCAAGGCTGGCATCTCCTTCGGCAAGGACGACATGGTCGTGCCTGAGACCAAGCAGAAGCTGATCGACGAAACGCGCCACCGCGTGCGCGAGTACGAGCAGCAGTATCAGGACGGCCTGACCACGGACAAGGAGAAGTACAATCTCGTCGTCGACACCTGGTCGAAGTGCACCGATATGGTCGCCGCCGAAATGATGAAGGAGATCTCCGAGCCGAAGATCGACCCCAACACGGGCCGGGTGCAGGAGATGAACTCCATCTACATGATGAGCCATTCCGGCGCGCGCGGTTCGCCGCAGCAGATGAAACAGCTCGCCGGGATGCGGGGCCTTATGGCGCGCCCCGACGGGTCGATCATCGAGACGCCGATCCTTTCCAACTTCAAGGAAGGGCTCACGGTGCTCGAGTACTTCAACTCAACCCATGGCGCGCGCAAAGGCCTCGCCGACACCGCGCTCAAGACGGCGAATTCGGGCTATCTGACCCGCCGCCTCGTGGACGTGGCAAACGACTGCATCATCACGGCCGAGGATTGCGGGACCAAGAAGGGCATCGTCGTCCAGGCCGAGATCGATGGCGGCCAGGTCGTCTCTTCGCTCGCCGAGCGCATCCTTGGCCGCACCACGGCGGAGGATGTCAAGCATCCGGAGACCGGCGAGATCATCGTCAAGCGCAACAAGGAGGTCACCGAAGATCTCGCGGAGAAGATCGAGGGCTCGCATGTGCAGAAGGTGCGCGTGCGCTCGGTGCTGACCTGCGAGCTCAGCGAAGGGGTGTGCGGCAAGTGCTATGGCCGGGACCTGGCGCGCGGAACGCCGGTGAATATCGGCGAGGCCGTCGGCGTCATCGCGGCGCAGTCGATCGGCGAGCCGGGAACGCAGCTCACCATGCGCACCTTCCACATCGGCGGCGCGGCGCAGGTGGCGGGCCAGTCCAAGATCGAAGCGTCCTATGACGGCAAGGTCCGGATCGTGAACCGCAACGTCGTCAAGAACTCCGACGGCGAGCTGATCGCGATGGGGCGCAACATGCAGGT
>DASZRM010000148.1:0-3312 GCA_035549135.1 Rhizomicrobium sp.
CTTCTATATAGCCGCACCTTCATGGGCAGGCCGTTTGCGCCCAACGCGCAAAAACGCTGCCGGGAAGCCAGTTCAACGCGTCGAACCGCGCGATTTCGGGCGATCGAAATCCTCCGCGATCGAAAGGCGGGCCGAGATCGGCCGCAGCCTCTTTTTGTTTTGCCGCGAAAGCGGCGCCGGAAAAGGAAGACGAATGCCGACGATCAACCAGCTGATCCGCAAGCCGCGCGGCGAGAAACCCAAGCGCAACAAGGTGCCGGCGCTTCAGCAATGTCCGCAAAAGCGCGCCGTATGCACGCGCGTCTACACCACGACTCCGAAGAAGCCGAATTCGGCGCTTCGCAAGGTCGCCAAGGTTCGTCTCACCAACGGCTACGAGGCGCTGACCTACATCCCCGGCGAGGGACACAATCTTCAGGAACACTCGGTGGTCCTGATCCGCGGCGGCCGCGTGAAGGACCTTCCGGGCGTGCGCTACCACATCATTCGCGGCGTGCTCGACACGCAGGGCGTCAAGGACCGTAAGCAGCGCCGCTCGCTCTACGGCGCCAAGCGTCCGAAGTAGGGAGAGGCCCATGTCCCGCCGCCGCAGAGCCGACAAACGCGAAATCACGCCGGACGCCAAGTTCGGCGATCTTGTGCTTGCAAAATTCATGAACAGCCTGATGTACGACGGCAAGAAATCGGCCGCCGAGGGAATCGTCTATGGCGCGTTCGACACAATTCAGCAGAAGACCAAGCAGGAGCCGCTTCAGGTCTTTCACGAAGCGCTGAAGAACGTGAGCCCGGCCATCGAAGTGAAGTCGCGTCGCGTCGGCGGCGCCACCTACCAGGTGCCCGTTGAAGTGCGCGCCGACCGGGCGCGCGCGCTGGCCATCCGCTGGATCATCACCGCGGCGCGCGGCCGCAACGAGCCGACCATGATGGGGCGGCTTTCGGGCGAAATTCTGGACGCGGCGAACAACCGCGGCTCCGCCGTCAAGAAGCGCGAAGACACGCACAAGATGGCCGACGCCAACCGCGCCTTCTCGCACTATCGCTGGTAACGCGTAAGGACCGAACTTAATGCCTCGCACGACGCCGCTCGACCGCTATCGCAACATCGGCATTGCCGCGCATATCGACGCCGGCAAGACGACGACGACCGAGCGCATTCTCTATTACACCGGCAAGAGCCATAAGATCGGCGAGGTGCATGACGGCGCCGCGACCATGGACTTCATGGAGCAGGAGCAGGAGCGCGGCATCACCATCACCTCCGCGGCGACGACCTGTTTCTGGAACGACCATCGCATCAACATCATCGATACGCCGGGCCACGTCGATTTCACCATCGAGGTCGAGCGCTCGATGCGCGTGCTCGACGGCGCGGTCGCGGTCTTCGACGCGGTGGCCGGCGTGGAGCCGCAGTCCGAGACGGTGTGGCGTCAGGCGGACAAGTATCGGGTGCCCCGCATCTGCTTCGTCAACAAGATGGATCGCACCGGCGCGGATTATCCGCGCTGCATCCAGATGATGATCGATCGTCTGGGCACCCGGCCCGCCGTGATCGCCTGGCCGATCGGCGCCGAAAGCGATTTCAAGGGCATTGTCGATATCGTCCAGATGAAGGCGATCGTCTGGCGCGACGAACAGCTCGGCGCGAAATTCGACGTCGTCGACATTCCGTCCGAACTGCAGGCGAAAGCCGCCGAACTCCATACCCATCTCGTCGAAATGGCGGTCGAAGAGGACGAGGCGCTGCTCGAGGGCTATCTCGAAGGCAAGATGCCGAGCGTCGAAGACCTGAAGCGCTGCATTCGCAAGGGCACGACCTCCTTCCATTTCGTTCCGGTGATGTGCGGCTCGGCGTTCAAGAACAAGGGCGTGCAGCCGCTGCTCGACGCCGTGGTCGACTATCTGCCGAGCCCGCTCGACATTCCGCCGGTCAAGGGCGTCGATCAGAAGGGCAATGAGGTGACGCGCAGCGCCGACGACAAGGCGCCCTTCGCCGGTCTCGCCTTCAAGATCATGGACGATCCGTTCGTTGGTTCGATCACCTTCGTGCGCATCTATTCCGGCACGCTCACCTCCGGCTCGGGAGTGCTCAATTCGGTCAAGGACAAGAACGAGCGCGTCGGCCGCATGCTGCTGATGCACGCCAACAGCCGCGAGGACATCAAGGAAGCCTATGCCGGCGACATCGTCGCGCTCGCGGGCCTCAAGCTGACCACCACGGGCGAGACGCTTTGCGATCCGAACAATCCGGTGATCCTGGAGCGCATGGAGTTCCCGGAGCCGGTCATCGAAGTCGCGATCGAACCGAAAACCAAGGCCGACCAGGAGAAGATGGGCGTGGCGCTCAACCGCCTCGCGCAGGAAGATCCTTCCTTCCGCGTTTCGACAGACCAGGAGTCCGGCCAGACCATCCTCAAGGGCATGGGCGAACTTCATCTTGACATCAAGGTCGACATTCTGCGCCGGACCTACAAGGTCGACGCCACCGTCGGCGCGCCGCAGGTCGCCTATCGCGAAACGCTCTCCAAGCCGGTTTCCATCAAGTACACCCACAAGAAACAGACCGGCGGCTCCGGCCAGTTCGCCGAGGTTTCGATCGAATTCGAGCCGCTGCCGCCCGGTTCCGGCTTCGAATTCGAGAACGACGTCGTTGGCGGCGCGATCCCAAAGGAGTTCATCCCCGCGGTCGAAAAAGGATTGAGGGCCCAGAAGGAGAGCGGGTTGCTCGCGGGCTTTCCGGTGATCGACTTCAAGGCGCGGCTGGTCGACGGCAAGTATCACGAGGTGGATTCGAACGCGCTCACCTTCGACATCGCGGCGCGTGCGGCGTTTCGCGAGCTCGCCTCGAAGGGCGCGGTCAAGCTGCTCGAGCCGATCATGAAGGTCGAGGTGGTGACGCCCGAGGAATTCCTGGGCGGCGTCATCGGCGATCTGAACTCGCGGCGCGGCCAGGTGCAGGGCACCGACAGCCGCGGCAACGCCCAGGTGGTGACCGCGATGGTCCCGCTCGCGAACATGTTCGGCTACATCAACACCTTGCGCTCGATGAGCCAGGGACGGGCCCAATATTCAATGGAATTCCATCACTACGAGCAGGTCCCGCAAGCGATCGCGGACGAAGTCAAGGCGAAGTACGCCTAATCACCATCTGCATACGGAGCACACGGAGACACCACCATGGCGAAGGCTAAATTTGAGCGGACGAAGCCGCACTGCAACATTGGGACGATTGGGCATGTTGATCACGGCAAGACGTCGCTGACGGCTGCGATCACGAAGGTGTTGGCGGAGACTGGCGGGGCGACGTTCACGGCG
>DASZRM010000149.1:0-11292 GCA_035549135.1 Rhizomicrobium sp.
GCGCGCCGTTTTCCGCCGCGCGCATGCGCCTTTCGGCGCGATGAAAAGTGATTTGATCGCCGTCCGCGCTTGCGTCACATCCGGCTCCGTCGAAGGGGCCAAGAACGGAGTTCCCGATGACCCAAAGAATAAATCCGGTGCTCGTCGCGCCGGACGGACTGAAGGCCCTTCAAGGCGTCGAAACCTATCTCGACGCCGGCCCGCTCGACCGCAAGCTCGCCCTGCTCGTCAAGATCCGCGTCTCGCAGATCAATGGCTGCGAATATTGCCTGCACATGCACACGGAGGACGCCCGTAAGCTCGGGGAATCGGCGGAGCGCATTTTCCTCCTCGACGCATGGCATGAATCGGCGATGTTCACGCCCAAAGAGCGCGCGGCGCTCGCCTGGGCCGAGGCGCTGACCGACATCCGCCATACGCGCGCGCCCGACGACGTCTACAACGAGGCGCGCGGCCACTTCTCCGAGCGGGAGCTTGCGGACCTGTCGATCGTGATCGCCATGATCAACGCCTGGAACAGGCTGGCGATCGGCGCGCGCGCGGTTCATCCCGCCGACCTCGCCAAGGCCGCATGACGGAGCGCCCGCGGCGGTCTAATGTCGGGGGCGCGTTGGATCGCCGCGGGACGCTGGAATGAAAATCGCCACCTGGAACGTGAACTCGGTCAAGGCGCGGCTCGACACCGTGACCGGCTGGCTGAAGGAAGCCTCGCCCGACGTCGCGGTGTTTCAGGAGATCAAGTGTCAGGACGAGGCGTTCCCCCGCCAGGCCTTCGAGGACCTTGGTTACAATTGCGCGGTCCACGGCCAGAAGACCTATAACGGCGTCGCCATCCTCGCCAAGCGGCCGATCGAGGACGTGACCCTGCGGCTCGACGGCGCCGACGGCGACGATCACGCCCGCTACATGGAGGCGGTCGTGACGGGCGAAAAGGGCGTGGCGCGGGTCGCTTCGATCTATGCGCCCAATGGCAATCCCGTCGGCACGGACAAGTTCAAGTACAAGCTCGATTGGCTGAAGCGCCTGCGCGCGCGCGCCGAGCGGCTGCTCCTGGACGAAGAGGCGTTCGCGCTGATGGGCGACTTCAACGTCATTCCGACCGCCGACGATTGCCACGATCCGAAGGCCTGGATGGACGATGCGCTGTTTCAGCCGGAATCGCGCGCCGCGCTCCGCCGGTTCGAATTCCTGGGCCTCACCGACGCCTTTCGCGCCTGCCACGCCGAGACCCACCAATACACTTTCTGGGACTATCAGGCCGGCGCCTGGCAGAAAGATCACGGCATCCGCATCGACCATATCTTCCTGTCGCCGCAGGCGGCCGACCGGCTGAAGGCCTGCGGCATCGACAAGCATGTGCGCGGCTGGGAGAAGCCGTCCGATCACGCGCCCGTCTGGTGCTTGCTCGATATCTGAAACGCGGCGCCGCTAGAGCGCGCCGGCGGATTGAAGCCGCGCGATGTCCTCTCCCGAAAATCCCCAATCGGCGAGCGCGGCGCTGTCTGCGGCTTCGGGCGCGCGCGGCGGATTGGGCGCGGTGCGGCTGAAGCGCGGCGCGGGCGCCGGCTGCGCGACGCCGTCCACCTCGACGAAGGTTCCGCGCGCCGTGTTGTGGGGATGGTGCGGCGCTTCGGCCAGCGAAAGCACCGGCGCGTAACAGACCTCGCTGCCCAGCATGATCGCATCCCATTCGTCGCGCGTCTTGGAGCGGATGACCGCCGCCAGCTTCTCCTTCAGCGCCGGCCATTGCGCCCGGTCCATCTGCGCGGCGAAGGCCGGATCGTCGATGCCCGTCTTGGCGAGCAGCTCCTTATAGAACTGCGGCTCGATGGAGCCGATGGAGACGTATTTGCCGTCGCTGGTTTCGTAGACGTCATAGAAGTGCGCGCCGCCGTCGAGCATGTTGCGCCCGCGCTCGTCCTTCCAGACGCCCATGGCGGTGAGCGCATAGAACATCGACATCAGCGAGGCCGCGCCGTCGGTCATCGCCGCGTCCACCACCTGTCCCTTTCCGGAGCGCCGCGCCTCGAGCAATCCGCAAACCACGCCGAACGCCAGATAGAGCGCGCCGCCGCCGAAATCTCCCACCAGGTTGAGCGGCGGAACCGGCTTTGCGCCGGCCGGCCCGATCGCATGCAGCGCGCCGGAGAGGGATATATAATTGATGTCGTGCCCGGCGGCGTTGGCGAGGGGCCCCGTCTGTCCCCATCCCGTCATCCGGCCATAGACGAGCCGCGGGTTGCGCGCGAGGCAGACCTCCGGACCTACGCCCAGCCGCTCCATCACGCCCGGCCGGAACCCCTCGATCAGCGCATCGGCCTTTTCGACGAGCCGCAGTGCGGCCTCCACCGCTTCGGGCTTCTTCATGTCCAGAGCGACCGCTTTACGGCCGCGGAAATAGATCTCCGCCTTGGACGGCGCGCGCCCGCCCTTGCGGTCGATCCTGAGGATGTCGGCGCCCATGTCCGCGAGCAGCATCGCCGCGAAAGGACCAGGCCCGATTCCGGCGAACTCCACGATGCGTATTCCGGCGAGCGGACCCATGCCGTTTCATCCAATTTGCGCCGCATTCATCGGCTATGTCCGCCGCGACGTTAGCAGACATGGGACCTCGCACAATGCGCGCGTCGCTTTACGCCCTCGCAGTCGCGACGATGGCCGCGCTCGCCACGCCCGTTTCCGCGGCGCGGCCTGTTCTTGTCTACCGCGTCGACAATGCGACGGCGACCGTCGTCCGCAATCGCCTCGTGATCACCGCGGAAGGCGCCGTGCGTTCCGGCGGATGGGAGAAGCCGCGGCTGCGCGTCTCGAAGGCTTACCCCGCGGAAGCGACGACGCTGCAGGTTCTGTTCGTCGCCAAGCCGCCCTTGCGCGTGAACTCCGTCGTGCAGGCGCTCATCCCGATCGGCGCGCGCAAGGCCGCGCCGCTGCCGCGCTACGGCGCCAAACAGGTGCGCGTAATCGCGCAGACCAACAGCATCATCGTGCCGATCACGACTCGTCGCTGACCGCGGCGTCGCCCTCCAGCGCCTTGTCAATCACCTGCGCCAGCACTTCCGGCTCGCGCGCGCCCGACAGAACGTAGCGATTGGCGAAAATGAACGTCGGAACTCCGGTAATGCCCATCTCGCCGGCGAGCTGGGCTTCGCGCTCGACCGCCGCGCGATCGCTGTCGTCGGAGAGGAGTTCGGCGACCTGCACCGAATCCATCCCCACCTCGGCCGAGAGAAACTCCAGCACCGACGGATCGCCGATGTCGCGGCCTTCGAGGAAATAGGCCACGAACAGCCGCTCGACTGCGGCGTCCTGGAGACCTGCGGCCCCCGCCCAGCGGATCAGGCGGTGGGAATCGAGCGTGTTCGGGCGGCGCTCGATCTTTTCGAACGCGAAATCGATGTCCTCTTTTGCGCCTTCGCTTCGCAGCGCCTCACCCATCGCCGCCGCGCGCGGACCCTCGCCGAATTTCGCGCGCATATAGGCGGCTCGGTCGAGCCCTTCGCGCGGCACAGTCGGGTCGAGAAAGAACGGGCGCCAGCGGACGTCGAATTCGGTCTGCGGGCGCATTTCGAGCGCGCGGGCGAGCCTTCGCTTGCCGATGAAACACCAGGGGCAAACCGTGTCGGATACGACGTCTATCTGCATCTAGCCAATCTAGCACGACGGCGCCGCGTCACGAAATGCGGGGACGTCCGGCCTCGGGAACTTCGCCGGCGTTGCGATGAGCAAACGCGCGAGGGAGCCGGATCGGCGCGGCTAGGCCGCGTCGGCGACGACGCGATTGCGGCCGCTGCGCTTGGCCGAATAGAGCGCCTGGTCGGCGCGGCGCAGAAGCGCCTCGGCGGTGTCGCTCTCGCCTTCGGAGGCTGCGATGCCGATGCTGATGGTGATGCCGATGCGTCCAGGCGCGCGGCTGATTTCGATCGGCGTGACTTCGATGCTTTTGCGCAGCCGCTCGGCCACCGAATAGGCGAATTCGGGATCGGTCTCCGGCATGACGACGACGAACTCCTCGCCGCCATAACGGCAGGCCAGATCGATGCCGCGCGTATTGGCGCCGAGGCGCTTGGCGAATTCGCGCAGCACCTCGTCGCCCACGTCGTGGCCGAAATTGTCGTTGACCGACTTGAAGTAGTCGATGTCCATGATCAGGAAGGCCAGCGGCTTGCCGTTGCGACGCGCGGCGCTCAGCAGACTGTCGAGATGGCTCGTCATGTAGCGGCGATTGTGCAGGCCGGTGAGCTGGTCCGTGATCGCCATCTCCAGGCTGAGCTGCACGTTGCGCCGGAGCCGATCGGCGTAGCGCTTCTTGCGCAATTGCGTGCGCACGCGGGCGATCAGCTCGTTGCGGTCCACCGGCCGCGTCAGATAGTCGTTGACGCCCATTTCGAGCGCCTGGGAGAGTTTCTTCCGGTCGCCGTCGCTGACGATCACGAGGATCGGCGTGTTGCGGGCCTCGGGCAGCGAGCGAAGCTGCGAGCACAGCCTCAGCCCGTCGAAGCCGCGCATGCCGAGGCTGACGATGATGAGGTCGTAGTCGCCGCCGCGCACCCGAACCAGCGCCTCCTCGAAGGTGCCGACCGCAGACATGTCGTGGACGTGCTGAAGCGCGCCGAGAAACCAGCTCACCGATTCTGCGCGATCCTCGATCATGAGAATGCGCCCCTTGGGATCCTGCTCCTGCAAGGTGTCGGTGGCGTCGAGAAGGCCCATGTTCTGGCCGGTGTTTTCCCGCAGCCGCAGCTCGTCGGTCATCATCTTGAGGCGGACCAGGCTGCGGACCCGCGCGAAGAGCGCGGAATCGTCGACCGGCTTGGTGAGAAAATCGTCGGCGCCGGCGTCGAGGCCGGCCACCCTGTCGCTGGGCTGATCGAGCGCGGTCACCATGATGACCGGAATATGCGCGGTCCTGGGATCGGCCTTGATGCGGCGGCAGACCTCGAACCCGTCCATGCCGGGCATCATCACGTCGAGCAGCACGATGTCGGGCGGATGCGCCTCCATCTTCGTGAGCGCTTCGGCGCCGCTGAAGGCGGTGACGACCTCGAAATACTCCGTCGTCAGTTTCGCTTCGAGGAGCTTGACGTTGGAGAGGATGTCGTCGACGACCAGTACCCGCGCGGTCATGATCTGGCGCCCAACCTCACCCGATGAAGCGGCGCACGGTGTCCAGGAAACTCGTCACCGATATGGGCTTGGAGATATAGGCCTCGCAGCCGCCCTGCCGGATCACCTCTTCGTCGCCCTTCATGGCGAAGGCCGTGACCGCGACGACGGGGATGGACTTGAGCGCGTCGTCTTCCTTCAGCCATTTGGTCACCTCCAGCCCCGACACTTCCGGCAGCTGGATGTCCATGAGGATCAGATCGGGGCGATGCTCGCGGGCGATGTCGAGCGCCTCCATGCCGTCCTTGGTCTGAAGAATGTTGTAGCCATGCGCGTCGAGCAGATCGTGGAAGAGCTTCATGTTGAGCTCGTTGTCCTCCACGATCAGGACCGTCTTCGTCTTGGCGTCCATGCTCGGCTCTCCAGGGCGCGCGCGCGCCGGATCCTTGCCCGCCGCTTGAGACTGACTCGACGGTCCGGGACGCGTTCAGTATTAGATCGGATGTCTTAACGCTCCCTTGACGATGGCCCATTCCCCAAGCCCCGATCGGGCGGCGACGCTGGCTCTCAACGCCTTAGCCTGGCTTGCGAATCGCCCGGAGGCGCTGAACCGGTTCCTGGCCCTTTCGGGAACCGAAGCGCCCAGCCTTCGCGCACGCGCAAACGAACCGGAACTACTCTTGGCTGTGCTGGATTTTCTGTCGTCCGATGAGACGCTTGCAGTGGAATTCTGCGAAACGACTTCAATCTCGTCCGCGGGCCTTCACGCGGCGCGGCGGACGCTGGCCGGCGAATGAACTCTCCCTTCACAGTGTCCGGCGCCTGCGCAAATCTTCCGCGCGGGCGGCCACTGGCGATCGTCGACGCGGACGAAGTCATCCTGCGATTCGTATCGGGGTTCGAACGCTTCCTCCTGGCGCGAGGTCTCCGCCTCGATCTATCCAGCTACCGTCTGCACGGCAATGTGCGGCGGATGGATGACGGCTCGGCCTTGCTCGACGTGGAGGTGACGGCGCTGCTCGAGGAATTCCGCAGCGACCTAGATTGGCTCGAGCCCGTGGAAGGCGCGCAGCAGGCGCTCGCGGCGCTGAATGACGAGGTGAAAATCGTGGTGCTCACCAACATCGCCCCGGCACAGGCGCCGGCGCGCGCGCGCAACCTCAAGCGCCTCGGCTTCGATTTCCCGCTCGTCGCCAACGCGGGTCCGAAAGGTCCGGCCGTAAAAGCCATCGCCGGTCGCGCCGCGGCCCGCGCCTGGTTCATCGACGACATCCCGCAGCATCTCGCCTCGGCGGCCGAGCATGCGCCGCAGGTCGTGCGCATCCATCTGGTTGGGGACAGCCGGCTGAAGCCGTTGCTTCCGCCTTCGCCGCACGCCAACCTTTACGCGGACGATTGGCCGGCGGCCGCAAGCTTCATTCTGGAACGGCTCGAAGGTTGACATGCGACTGGGCGTCGATCTCGGCGGAACCAAGATCGAGATCGTGGCGCTCGACAAAGGCGGCCGCGAGCGTTTGCGCCGGCGCATCGACACCCCGCGCGATAGCTATGACTCGGTTTTGCGCGCCATTCGCGATCTCGTGGCGGGCGCCGAACGCGAGCTCGGCGCTCGGGGAACGGTCGGCGTCGCCATTCCCGGAACGATTTCGCCGCTGACCGGCCTTGTGAAGAACGCCAATACGACGAAGCTGATCGGACATCCGCTGGACAAAGATCTCGCAGAGGCGCTCGGCCGCGCGGTGCGCGTCGCCAACGACGCCAACTGTTTTGCGCTGTCGGAGGCGACCGACGGCGCGGCCGCGGGCAAGGACATCGTCTTCGGGGTGATCGCCGGAACGGGCGTCGGCGGCGGGGTCTGCGTCGGCGGACGCGTGCTGACCGGCGCGCACGCCATCGCCGGCGAATGGGGCCACAATCCCCTGCCCCGACCGAGCGCGCGCGAAGTCGAGGAGGCGCCGCAGTGCTATTGCGGCCTGACGGGCTGCATCGAAAGCTGGTGCAGCGGGCCCGCTCTGGCGCGGCAGTTCAAGGCGCTGACCGGCCGCGAGGCGAACGCCGCGGAAATCGCCGCCGAGGCCGCCTGCGGAGGAACGCAGGCGCGAGCGCTGATCGACGTCTTCCTCGACCGCTTCGCCCGCGCGCTTTCCGCCCTCGTCAATATTCTCGATCCCGACGCCATCGTGCTGGGCGGCGGGCTCTCGAACATGGACATTCTCTATACGGAGCTTCCGGCGCGGGTGGAGCGCTACGCCTTTTCGCCCCAGGGGCCGAGCGCGATCCTGAAGAACCTCCACGGCGATTCCAGCGGCGTGCGCGGCGCGGCCTGGCTGTGGCCGGAATGAGCGCCTTCTGCCGCGACTGCCTCGCCGACACGCCGGCGGGACGGGCGAAATGCCCTAGCTGCGGCGGACGCCGCATCCTGGCGCATACGGAGCTGCGCACCCTTTCCATCGCGCATCTGGATTGCGACGCCTTCTACGCGGCGATCGAGAAGCGCGACGACCCCTCGCTCCCCGACAAGCCGGTGATCGTCGGCGGCGGCCGGCGCGGCGTGGTCTCGACCTGCTGCTACATCGCGCGCATCGACGGCGTGCGCTCGGCCATGCCGATGTTCAAGGCCCTGCAGCTCTGCCCCAGGGCGGTGGTGATCAGGCCGCGCATGGCGAAATATGTCGAGGAAGGCCGGCGCGTGCGGGCGCTGATGCGGGAGCTGACGCCGCTGGTCGAGCCGCTCTCGCTCGACGAGGCCTATCTCGATCTGTCCGGCACCGAGCGCCTGCACGGCATGAGCCCGGCCAAGTCGATGGCGAGGCTGGCGCGGCGGATCGAGGAGGAAATCGGCATCACCGTCTCCATCGGCCTGTCGTGCAACAAGTTCCTCGCCAAGCTCGCCAGCGAACTCGACAAGCCGCGCGGCTTCGCGGTCATCGGCGCGGAAGAAGCCGTCCGGTTCCTGCGCGACAAGCCGGTCGGCATGATCCGCGGCGCGGGGGCGGCGCTGCAAGCAAGGCTCGCGAAGGATGGCGTCACGCGCATCGGCCAGCTCCAGGACGCCGACCCGCGCGAGCTTGCCCGCCGCTACGGTTCGACGGGTCTTTGGCTCCACCGTCTCGCGCTGGCCATGGACAATCGTCCCGTCGATCCGTCGGGCGAGATGAAGAGCATCTCCTCGGAGACGACATTCGACGTCAATGTCTCAAGTCCGGAGGAACTCGAGAAAATTCTCTGGCGGCAGTGCGAGCGCGTCTCCCAGCGGGCGAAGGCGATGGAGCTGGGCGGCCGCACGGTCACGCTCAAGCTCAAGACCGCCGACTTTCGCATCCGCACGCGCAGCGCAACGCTCGATGCGCCGACCCAACTGGCGGACCGCATGTTCCGCGTTTCGCGCGTCCTGCTGCGCAAGGAGGCCGATGGAACATCGTTTCGTCTTCTCGGCGCCGGACTTCACAATATCTGCGCGGCCGGAGAATGCGACCCCGACGATCTCGTCGACAGCGGCGCAGGAAAACGCGCCAGAACCGAGCGCGCCATGGACAAGGTGCGCGCAAAATTCGGCGGCCGCGCCGTTTCCCTTGGACGCGGCGTCGGCGGGCGCAGGCACGACCAGCTGTCGCCCAATCGCAGCGGCCGCTGAGCGCATCGCAAGTTGTGCGGACTCCTACGTCGTGCAAATCTCGACCCCGTAAGAGCGATCAGGGGAGAACCATGCGGATGAATGTGTTCGGCGCGGCGCTCGGCTGCGCCGCAGCAATATTGTGCGCGACGGGCGCCGCCCAGGCCATGCAAATGACAAGCAGCCGGGCGACGCATTTCGAGATCAGCAAGCCGGCGCGCGAGATCGCCGGCAAGACGACGGCGAGGACTTACGCCGTACATCGTCGCATCAATCCGCTGGCCGGCGAACAGGATCATGGCGCGCGCGGCACGTGGACGCGCGGAAAGCCGCCGCTCGATCCGCTGGCTTCGGTTTCGCGCGGCCGGGCGGCCGCGCCGACGCCGCCGCCGGATCTGGTCTTCGACGGCACGGCCAATCCCTTCGCCTGCGGCGGCTGCAGCCCGCCCGACGCCAACGGCGACGTAAGCAAGAAGGAATATGTCCAGGTCGTCAACGCGACGCAGGTGGCCGTGTTCAAGAAGAACGGCGATGCGGTGGCGCCGCCCTTCGATCTGGGCGCCCTGTGGTCGAGCGGCGATTGCGCGGCCGATGTCGGCGATCCGGACGTGATGTACGACACGCACGCCAAGCGCTGGGTCATCACCCAGCTCGCGAACGCCAACGCGGTGTGTTTTGCGGTTTCGCAGACCTCCGATCCGCTCGGCGCCTATTACCTCTATGAGTTCAACGTCGTCGACTTTCCCGATTACTTCAAGATCGGGGTCTGGCCGGACGCCTATTACGGCTCGGCCAACCAGTCGACCTACGCCGCCTTCGCCTTCAACCGGGCGAAGATGCTGACCGGCGACCCGAGCGCGGAGGTCGTCCGCTTCTCGGGCGAGACCAATCTGCTTCTGCCGGCCGATCTCAACGACAGGTCCAAGCCCAAGGGCGGCGGCTATTTCTTCACCTTCAAGGACGATCAGTTCCACGGCGGGGTGGACCGGATCGAACTGTTCCGTCTCACGCCGGATTTCGCCAATACGGCCAACAGCACCTTCGAGCTCGTCAAGGCGTTTCCGATCGCGCCCTTCACCTACACCGTTTGCGGCTTCTTCAATTTCGATTGCATTCCGCAGAAGGACACCACGGTGAAGGTCGACGCGGTGAGCGAATGGCCGATGCAGCGCTTCAATTTCCGCACCGTCGGCGGCGATGAGGAGCTTGTCGGCGCCTTCACCGTGGGCGGCGGGACGGCCGATCCGGGGGCTGCGGTGCGCTGGTTCGAACTGCGCAGCACGAATGGCGGCCGCAAGTGGAAGCTCATCCAGGAAGGCACGCAGGACCTCGGCGACGGGCTCAACCGCTTCATGGGCAGCATCGCGATGGACCAGTCGGGCGACATCGCGCTCGGTTATTCGGCCTCGGGCGCCGACGCCTATCCCAGCATCCGCTACGCGACGCGCCGTCCGGACGATCCTCTGGGCACGCTCGGCGCGGAGCAGATTCTGAAGGCGGGCGGCGGCTCGCAGACCAGCTCGGACCGCTGGGGCGATTACAGCGCCATGGCGATCGACCCCAAGGGCGAATGCCAGTTCTGGTACACGAACGAGTATTACGACGTGAGTTCGGGCAGCGATTGGAAGACCGCCGTGGGCGCCTTCACCGAACCGACCTGCGGACCGTGACGCAGACGCGCGGCCTCTGGCGACGGCGCCGGGGGCCGCGCCCGCGCAGGCTCGCCGACCGATTCAGCGCGTTCCGTCGTGGCCGCCGATGACGCCGTAGAGATCCGGCCTGCGGTCGCGGAACAGGCCCCATGACGCGCGCAGCCGCGCAATCGCATCGAGGTCGAAGGTCGCCGTGACGACGCCCTCCTCGGCGCGGCCCAGTTCGGCGGCGATGGCGCCGGTCTCGTCGGCGATGAAGGACGAGCCGTAAAAGGTCATCTCGCCCGAACCGCCCGGCGCGCAGCTCTTCTCCGTTCCGATGCGATTGGAGGCGACGAGCGGAACCATGTTCGCCGCGGCGTGACCCTGCATGACGCGCCGCCAATGGTCGCGGCTGTCGATCGGCGGCGCGGGCGGCGGCTCGGTTCCGATGGCGGTCGGATAGAGCAGGATTTCGGCCCCCATCAGCGCCATGGCGCGCGCCGCTTCCGGGAACCACTGGTCCCAGCAGATTCCGGCGCCGAGCGTTCCGAACCTGGTCTTCCAAACCTTGAACCCGGTGTCGCCGGGGGTGAAATAGTATTTCTCCTGATAGCCCGGCCCGTCGGGGATATGCGACTTGCGATAGACTCCGAGCACGCGCCCGTCCGCATCGATCATCGCCAGCGAATTGAAATGCGCATGCCCCGCCTTCTCGAAGAAGCTGACGGGGAGCACAACGCCCAGCTCCTTCGCCAGCTCCGACATTTCGCCGAGCAGCGGATTGCCTTCCGCCGGCGCGGCGAGCTTGAAGTGATCGACGAGCTGGTCCTGGCAGAAATAGGGCGTTTCAAAAAGTTCCTGCGGCAGGATCACGTTCGCGCCCTTGGCCGCCGCCGCGCGGACAAGCTCCTTCGCCTTGGCGACGTTTTTCGGCGCGTCCCA
>DASZRM010000150.1:0-8696 GCA_035549135.1 Rhizomicrobium sp.
GCACATCCGGCGGTCGCGCCCCGTCTGATCGGAGGCGCAGAACTGCTCGATGTCGGAGCGGCAGACGCGCCGCAGGCCGCGATGCTCCGCGCGCTCGCCGCGTTCGGCGTTGCGGTGCTCCATGCGCAATCCGCGCATCACATGGCCGGGGTGCGGGCGACAGCCGAGCACCGATACGGACAGCAGGCAGGCGACAAGGAGGGCGGCTTTTCTCATGGCTAGGCTCGAACGCAAGGCGTGGCGGTTTCCGTCGCAGAACGGCTCCCGCTACTGCGGCCAGACTAACGCCGCAGGATGGCGGAATGGTTACGTCCCCGTGGAGCGTCCATCAAACGCGCCTGATTCGCAACCGCTGTGGACAAAGTTCAAGTGGCGATTCAATGCGATAGTGCGGTCGTTTTGCTTGCCCTGCGCAGAACTACCGGGGTAAAAGGCCCGCCATCTGCGTCGCACGGGCGCAAGAGCTGTGTTCCGACAAGGGGCGGACGAGGCGGATGATTTCTCAACTCGATCGACGCCGCGTCGCGCGGGCTATTTCCATCGTGCTTTTCGCAGCAGCCGTCGGCCTGTCGGCGGCCGGCGCCCAGACGCTGGGCGTGACGGACATTCAAAACATCCTGCAAGGCGTCTCACAGTCGCCCACCGCCGCGCAGACGCCGGCTCCGGCCGCGCAGCAATCGACCGCGCCGCTGACGCCTTCCACCCAGACCCTTCAACCGCCGACCGCGCCTGCGCCGGCGCCATCTGCAGCTGCTGCTGCGGCGCTTGCTCCATCGGGACTCGAACAGGAGTTCAGCGCCAGAGCCGGCGTGCCGCTCAAGCAATTCGGCTACGACGTGCTGGGCGTGCCCGGAAGCGTGACCGCGACGCAGATCGGCGCCGTGCAGGACAACTACATCCTGGGCGTGGGCGACCAGGTCCAGATCGTCATGGTCGGCCACGAGAACGCGACCTATGTGGTCACCGTCGATCGCGACGGCCGGATCATTCTGCTCAATCTGCCGCCCGTCTCGGCGGCGGGCCGCACGCTCGGCGAGGTGCGCGCCGAGCTGTCGCAGCGAATCGCCTCGCAATTCCTCGGCACCAAGACCTTCATTTCCGTGGCGTCGGTGCGGCAGATTTCGGTGCTGGTGACGGGCGAAGTGAATTCTCCGGGCGTGCGCACGCTCACCGCGCTCAACACGCCGCTCGACGCGTTGATGCTGTCGGGAGGCATCAAGAAGACGGGCAGCCTGCGCGGCGTCTACATCGTCCGCGGTAAGCAGCGCATTCCGCTGGATCTCTACTCCGTCATCAACCGCGGCGCGTTGACGGGCGTCGGCGCGCTCACCGAGGGCGACCGCATCGTGGTGCCGCCGCTTGGCGGAACCGTCGCCGTCACGGGCCTCGTCCGTCGCCCGGGAATCTACGAGCTTCCGCCGGGGGCCTCGCGCCTTGGCGTCCGCACGCTGATGGAGCTCGCCGGAGGCATGGAGATCGCGGGCAAAAAGCGGCTGACCAAGCTGGAGCTGGAGCCCGACGGCCGCACCCGCATGGTGTCGCTGCCGGAAGCCGGCAGCGTGGCCAATGGAGAAGTGCTGTTCGTCGACGCCAACCGCTCCGCCGTGGGCGCGCGGGTGACCCTTGGCGGCGCGGTCACGGTGCCGGGCGTGCATGCGCTCGGCAGCACGCCCACGCTGTCGGGGCTGCTGCGCGATCCGGACGATCTCGATCAGTCCGCCTATACCCTGTTCGCGGTGATCGTGCGCCACGATCCCAAGACCAATTTCCTGCGCATCGTTCCGTTCTCGGTCAAAGGCGTGTTCGACGGCACGGACAATCTGAGCCTCGTCGACAATGACGCGGTGTTCGTGTTCAGCGCCGAGCAGGTGCGCTCGCTCGCCGCCGCCGCCGCGACCGCCCTTTATCAGGCCACCCAGGCGCCGGGCGTCTCGGAGATGACGCAGCAACAGTTGGGAGTGCAGACGCCCCAATCGGCGCAGCAGGGGCAAAGCGCGGCGGGCCAGCAGTCTTCGGCCACGGCGCCGAGCGCGCCGGCGCTGGCGCAAATGGCGAGCGTCGCATCGACACTGCCCACCGTCTCGCAGGGGGCCGGCGCCCAGCCTTCGGTCAATCCGGCGATGCCGCAGCCGCCCGCCCAGGCCGCCTCCATGCTTGGCGGCGGCGGCGACACCAGCACGGCCGCCTCCAGCGTGACCGTCAATACGCCGCCCTCGCTGGACAATCTTGCGGCGCAGCTCGGCGTCACCACCCAGGCCCTGGTCAACCTCGCAAGCGACTATCTGGTGTGGGTCAACGGCGAAGTCCTGAGCCCTGGACCGCTTCTGGCCCAGACGGGAACCAGCCTGCAAGCCATTCTGGAAGCGGCCGGCGGGCTGCAGCGCCAGGCGGACCTCTCCGGCGTCATGGTGACCTCCACCGAGATCGACGCCGAGAAGGGCACGTCGCGCACGCTGCGCAACGTCTATGCGCAAAGTCAGACCGATTTCGCCAAGGTCTCGCTCAGGCCCTTCGATTCGGTTCTGGTCCGGCCGGTCTATTCCGACCGCGTTGGGGAAAGCATCACGTTGAGCGGCCAGGTTCGCTTCCCCGGCACTTATGAAATCACGCGCGACGAAAGACTGTCCTCGGTGATCGCGCGCGCCGGCGGCCTCACCGACGAGGCCTATCCCTACGGCGCCGTGTTCACGCGCCAGAGCGCGGCTGTCGCCGAAGCCCAGGCCAATCAGCGCGAAGCGCAGATGCTCAACAGCGAGATCGCGACGCTCGCCTCGCAGGCCAACGGCATCACGCCGAGCCCCAATCTTTCCTATCTGCAGACGATGGTGCAGACGCTCGCCCATCAGCCCACTCTGGGGCGGATTTCGGTGACGGTCGATCCGGCCGTGCTGCTGGCCCATCCCGAGCGCGATCCGCTGCTGGAGACCGGCGACGCCATCTATATCCCCAAGCGGCCTTCGACCGTCGCGGTGACGGGCGAGGTTCTGAACCCCGGCGCCTTCGCCTACAAGCCGGGCCAGTCGCTCGACGACTACATCGATATGGCGGGCGGGGAGACCGACGCAGCGGAAGACAGCATGGTGTTCGTGATCATGCCGGACGGGACGGCGGTGCCGTCGCATACGAGCTGGTGGTCGTTCGGCGGCGACGTGCGCATTCCGCCGGGCTCGACGATCGTGGTGCCGCGCGATCCGCAGCCGTTCAACTGGACGACCTTCCTTGCGACCTATACCGACATCCTCAGCAAGGTGGCGATCACGGCGGCGTCGCTGGCGGTGATCGGAAAATAGGGCAGGGCGCCTTCAGGGCTCAGACAAGCGGCCGGCGGATGCGGGCGGCGAGCTTGATCTCGTCCAGCATCTGGGCGGCGAACTTGTCGCGGCTGAAGTCGTCGGCGAGCGCGCGGCAGCCGCTCTGCATCGACTGGGCGAGGGCCGGATTGCGCCTGAGCCGCTCTATGGCCTCGATCAGCGCCTCCAGATTCTCCGGTTCGACCGCAAGTCCGGCGCGGTGGCTTTCGACGAGGTCGGCCGCGATGCCTTCGGCCCCGATGACCAACGGGCGCTCCATGGCCGCAATCTCGAATATCTTCGAGGGCATGGTGCCGTTGAGCGTCGGCGTGCGCTTGAGCGGCGCGAGCAGCACGTCGCAACAGGCGATGTGGTCGGGCACTTCGCTCGCCGCGACGCTGCGCACGAAGCGGATGTTGTCGAGGCCCATGCGCTTGGCCATGCCCATCAGGCTGTGATGCTGGGCGCCGTCGCCCACGAAGAGAAAGGCGACGCCATGCTGGCGCAAGGCCTCCGCTGCGCGCATCACGGTCTCCAGATCGTGGGCGAGGCCCTGCGTGCCGATATAGCCGACGACAAAGCGATCGTTGATGCCGTATTTGTCGAGCAGCGTCTGCGGCCGCGGCCGCGGCGTGAACTGCGCGGCGTCGACGCCGTTCGGCACCACGCCCACTTTTGCGCCGGGCACGCCCCGTTCGACCAGGCGCTCGCGCAGCGCCTGGTTCGTGGTCACGATGCGCGCGGCGGAGCGATAGAGCGAATTTTCGACTGCGCGCAGCGTGCGCACCAGCGGATGTCGCTCGCGCATCATGTCGAGCGCCACGATCGAGTCCGGCCAGAGATCGCGCACCTCGAGGAGCCATGGCTTGCGCTTGACGAGGGCGAGCGCGCGGCCCGCAAGCCCGGCCAGAAGCTGCGGCGAGGTCGCCATGATGACGTCGGCGCGCTGAAAGAGTCCCGCGGCGAAGCCCGTCACGCCGAAGCTCGCAAAGTCGATCGAGCGGCGGATGACGGCGCGGTTCGGCGCCAGATAAGTCCAGACGCGAACCACATGCACGCCGTCAAGTGATTCGCGCTGAAGCAGCTTGTTGCGGTAAGGGGCGAGAACCTTGCCGCTCGGGAAATTCGGCGCGGAGGTGACAACAGTGACTTGCGCGCCAGACTTAACCCATCTGCGACAATGCTCATAAGTCCGGATTGCGGGCGCATTGCGCTCCGGCGCAAAGTTGTCAGTTACTACAAGGACATGCATCAAAATTCACGCGGCGGGAGAAGCGCTCCCCCGGCCCTCGTACAGCCCCCCCGAAAAAACCAAAAGTCCAAATTACATCAATACGCTGCGGCTGGAGCGCTTGCATGGCTGCGTGGGACATGAGACGGTATCGTTCACCAAATCGCAAGGGGGCGAAACGTAGTTAGGGCGACCGCGTTTCAGCGAGTGGATGTCCAGTTACGAGTTTCGGGATCGAGCGCATGCTGCATGAAGGGGGTAAAACCGGCGGGTCTCGGCTCCCCCGGCCGGCCCTTGCCGAACAGATTGGCGTTGCCGAATCCCTTCCGCAATATGTCACGGCCCATCCTGTTCCCCGCACCGCCTGCGTCGGTTGTGGTTACTGGGGCAAGAAAGTCGCCCGCAACCTGGCCAGCTTGAACGCGCTCCACGCGGCCTCGGACATTTCCCTGGACGCGCTGGGCGAGGTGTCCTCGCAATATGCGGTGCCGGGCGTTAGCTTCGATGCGATACTCGCCGACCCGGATTGCGACGCAGTAGCGATCGCCTCGCCAGCCGCGCTGCACGGCGATCATGTGCGCCGCGCGCTGCTCGCCGGAAAGCACGTGTTCGTTGAAAAACCGCTTGCGCTGCGACTGTTCGAGGGTCACGCGCTCGTCAAGCTGGCGCGCGATCGCGGCCGCATCCTCATGGTCGGCCATTTGTTACGCTACCATCCGATCGTCGTCGCGTTGGTGGAGCACGCAAGGTCCGGCAGACTCGGCGCCATCAAGCACGTCTATTCGCGCCGCTTTGGCCTCGGCAAGATCAGGACCGAAGAGGACGTGATCTGGTCTTTCGCGCCGCATGACATTTCGATGATCCTGGCGCTGATCGGCGAGACGCCCAATTACGTCTCGGCCGAGGCGACCAGCATCGTCACCACGGGCATCGCCGACATCGCCAACATCCATCTCGGCTTTCCCGGCGGCGTGACGGGGCGAATTTCGGTCTCCTGGCTCAATCCGACGAAGGAGCAGCGCACGGTGATCATCGGCTCGGCGGCGCACGCCGTGTTCGACGACACGCTGCCCTGGGAGCAGAAGCTCCAGATCTACGATCACCGCATCCACCATGCCGACAATGTGCCATCGGTGACTCGCGCGGAGCCGATCCTGCCCGCGGTCGCCAAGGGCGAGCCTCTGCGCGAGGAACTCGCGCATTTCCTGCATTGCGTGGCGACCGGCCGCCCGCCCCTCACCGACGGGGCGGAGGCGCTTGGGGTGCTGAGCGTGCTCGAGCAGGCCGCAAAGTCGGTCAGCGCCAAGAACGGCCATTGATCTTAGGCCCCGTTTCGGCCTATTCGGCGCTCTGAGCCGGCCCGCCTGCGCCGGAATTTCCGGCGGCTAGGCAGGCGCTTGAAGGCCTGGCGTCCCTGCGTCCCGCGTCGATCGAAGGCTGTCGCATGAATATCTGCATGATCGTGCACAACAACGTCACGCGCGACGGGCGGGTGCTGCGCGAGGCCAACAGCCTTCAGAACGCCGGTCACAGCGTCACCATCCTCGGGCTCAGCGACGCCGACGCCGCCTCGCCGGTCGAGTATCTGGACAATGGCGTTCGCATCTTCCGCGTGTTCTGGCTGGCCAACGCCTATCGCAGCTTGATGCTTTCGGCGGTGTTCCGCGTTCTGCCGGTGTTTGCGGCGCTGGTCGCGATCCTGTTCGGAATCGTCTGGGGCCTTCGCCAGCTCTTCAGCGCCGGAGGCCCGGTGACGCGCCTTGCGAATTGGCTGGCCGCGACCTTCTCGAACCTCGCCCATTGGGGCCCGCTCGAATTCGGATATTTCATTTTCGTTCTGGCGCTCGCTTCGGGCGCCGCCTACATCGTCTGGCGCGCCGGTCGGGCCTATCTCGGACTGATCGACACCAGCGCGCGCATGAAAGCGGACGAGGAAGACGTCATCCGCCGCTACGCCGAGGCGCTGTTCAAGGAAGGCGCGATCGACGACGCCGATTTTCCGCGCGTCAAGTCGCGCATTCCCGGATGGATCCCGGACTGGCTTTTGTCGATCACGCTCGAGCCGCTCGAATGGTTCGGGGGCAACACCACGCGCTTTACGCTGCTGCGTTATCGCGCCCGCGAGATGACGGAAGTCGCCAAGCGCCTCAAGCCCGACATCGTGCATTGCCACGATTGCCTCACGCTGCCGGCGGGCTGGAAGATCAAGAAGGCGCTGGGCATTCCGTTGATCTACGACGCGCACGAAATCTACGAGGCGGCGGCGACGCGGATGGAGGGCATTACCGACTACTACGCCCGCCTGCACAAGAAATATCTGAAGCGCATCGACGGCTTCATCGCGGTCAACGACAGCGCCGCGCTCTATTATCGCCACGCCTATCCCGCCGCGCCCAAGCCGATCGTCATCCGCAACGCCATCGCGCTAACGCCCTCCGAGCCCTATGACGGCAGGCTGCACGACGCTGCCGGACTTCCGCGCGCCGAGAAGATTCTGCTCTATCAGGGCGGCTTCTCGGCCGAGCGCGGGCTGCCGATACTGGTGCGGGCCTCCTCCATGCTGCCCGATGGCTGGACGCTGGTGATGATGGGATGGGGACCGCTCGCCGGCCAGCTCAAGCAGATCGCGGTTCAGTCGAGCATCCGTTCCGGGCGCGAGGCCGCGGTGCGTTTCATCCCGCCCGCGCCGGCGCGCGAGCTCAAGCTGTGGACGCAGGGCGCCACCGTCGGCATCATCCCCTATGAGGGAAAGATGCTCAATCACTGGATCGCCACGCCCAACAAGCTTTGGGAATATCCGGCCGCCTCCGTGCCGCTGATCGTTCAGCCCTTCCCGGAGATGCGCCGCGTCGTCAGCGCCTATCATTGCGGCTGGGTGCTGCCCGAGGCGCTGACCGCGAGCGCCATCGCCGATCTGATCGCCTCGCTCACCGACGACGCCATCGGCAAGGCGCGGCTCGGCTGCATGCGCTTCATCGAGGCCGACAACTGGATGCGCTACGAAAAACGCCTGCTCGACCTCTACGCCAAATTCGCGCCGGCGAAGGCGGCCGCATGAATTCCCAAGCGGCCATCCTTATCGCGGCCCTCGCCGTCCTTGCCGCTCTTGCGGCGCTCGCCCTCTGGCTGCGCGAACGCGCGGCGCGCAAGGCCCAGCGCAGCGTTCTCGACGAGCGCAATGTCTATGAGCCGCTTTTCGCCGATCTGTGGTCGGACGAAATGCACCGCCGGCTGGCCGCGCTGTTCGTGGCGCAGCGCGTGGCGAAGACTTCGGCGGCCGCGCGCGGCCTCGCGCCGGTGCTGATCTCCTTCGTGCGGCGCCGGACCGCCGCCTCCACGGACGAGACGGAGAGCTTCGAGGACCTGCGCCTGGCGCTGACCATTCTCGCCTCGAAGGCCATCCGGCGGGCGCAACGCGCCAGCGGGCAGAAGATCGACCTCGGCGGCGTCAATTTCCGCGCCGCGGTGTTGGCCGGCGCCGATCTCAGAGGGTTTCGCCTGGCGCAATGCAAATTCGACCGCTGCCGGCTTTCGGGCGCGGACCTGCGCGACGCCGATCTTTCCGGCGCATCGCTCGTCGGCGCCGATCTGGCGGGCGCCGATATGCGCGGCGCCGATCTGACGGAATCCGACCTCAGCGACGCCGATTTCACCGGCTCGCGGGTCGATCTGGCGAATTTCACCAACGCCAATGTCGCCGGCGCCATTCTCACCGAGGCCAGGGGATTGATCCAGGAGCAGCTGGACGTGGCCTTCGGCGACAGCGGCACCGCGGTGCCGGAGCGCCTTCGCTTCGCGGCGGGGCGCGCTCAGCGCCTGCGCGGCCGCGTGGGCTGAAGGGCGCGCGACATGGACGAGACGTTTTTCCGTCATCCGACGGCGGTGGTCGACGAGGGCGCCTCGGTCGGCGCCGGGACCAAAATCTGGCATTTCGCCCACATTCTGCCGGGAACGCGGATCGGCGAACGCTGCGTGATCAGCCAGAACGTCATGATCGGCCCCAATGTGCGGATCGGGAACGGCTGCAAGATCCAGAACAACGTCTCGATCTATGAGGGCGTGACGCTCGAGGACGACGTGTTCTGCGGTCCCTCCATGGTGTTCACCAATGTGCTTCTGCCGCGCGCGCATGTGAACCGCAGGAGCGAATTTCTGCCGACGCTGGTCAGGCGCGG
>DASZRM010000151.1:0-1508 GCA_035549135.1 Rhizomicrobium sp.
GTGAACGCCGTGTCGCGCTACCTGCCCGGCCGCATGCTCAACGGCTCGATCAGCCTTCTCATCACCGGCGACGAGGAAGGTCCGTCGATCAACGGCACGGCGAAGGTGCTGGAATGGATGAAGGCGCAAGGCGAGACGATCGGCCACTGCATCGTCGGCGAACCGACCGCGACCGCGCGTGCGGGCGATACGCTCAAGATCGGGCGCCGTGGTTCACTCACGGCCCATATCTCGGTGCGCGGAATACAGGGCCATGTCGGCTATCCGGCGAAGGCGAAGAATCCGATTCCGGCGATGGCAGCGCTGGTGACGAGACTGTCGTCCCATCGGCTAGACACGGGAACGGAGCATTTCGAACCCTCGACGCTGTCCTTCACCACTGTTGATGTCGGAAATCCGGCGAGCAACGTGATCCCCGCTGAAGCCCGCGCGACCCTCAATATACGTTTCAACGACACGCATTCGGGCCAATCGCTGAAGGCATGGATTCAAGGCGGAGCCGATGCGATTGCCAATCGGACGGGCTGCGAAATCGATCTGCGCTTCGTTCTCGGCGGCGACGTTTTTCTGACAAGGCCCGGCGCGTTCACAGCGCTTGTGGCCGATGCGGTGAAGGATGCGACCGGTTCGGCGCCGGAATTCTCCACCACCGGCGGCACCTCGGATGCGCGTTTCATCAAGAACCACTGTCCGGTCGCGGAACTCGGCCTTCCCGGCGCCTCGATGCACAAGGCCGACGAAAGCATGCCGCTCGTCGAAATTCATCGCCTGTGCGACATCTATCTGAAGATTCTCGAACGCTACTTCGCCGCCCCGCCAACATGAACGACGCCGCCATCGGCATATTCGATTCCGGCATGGGCGGGTTGACCGTCATGCGCGCGCTGATGGCGCTGATGCCGAACGAGCAATTCCTCTATCTCGGCGACACGGCGCGCCTGCCCTACGGAACCAAGAGTGCGGATACGGTCGCGCGCTACTCCATCCAGGCGGCAGGCGCTCTCGTCAAGCGCAGGATCAAGCTGCTGGTCGTCGCCTGCAACACCGCATCGGGGGTGGCGCTGCCGGCGCTTCAAGAGGAGTTCGCGCCACTGCCGGTGATCGATGTGATCGGACCGGGCGCGGAAGCGGCGCTGGCCGCTTCGCCGAAGGGACCGATCGCAGTGATCGCAACCGAAGGCACGGTGAAGGCCGGCGCCTATGTTCGCGCCATCCATGCGCACGCGCCGGATGTGGAAGTGATGCAGCAGGCCTGCCCCCTGTTCGTACCGCTCGCGGAAGAAGGACTGATCGACGGCGTGATCGCCGAGCTCGTCGCACACCGCTATCTGGATGAGCTGCTTGCGCGCAAACCGCATGCGCTGGTTCTGGGCTGTACGCACTATCCCGCGCTCAAGGGAACGATCGGGAAGGCGGCCGGCCTGGATGTGACGCTGGTCGACAGCGCGGAAACGACGGCCGCGCGGGTGGACAAAGCGCTGGGCGAACGGAATTTGCGTCGCGGCGAT
>DASZRM010000152.1:0-2777 GCA_035549135.1 Rhizomicrobium sp.
CGGCCGAGCCCAACAATGTGGGGACCGCCCATGACAAGCAGAACGCCGAATGGGAGCTGCGAAAGTTCAAGGAATTCGGCTGGGACGCGCATATCGAGACCTTTCAGGCCCTCTATCCGACTCCGGTGAAGGAAAGCCTCGAGCTTCTGGGGCCCAAGCCCTACAAGGCCAAGCTCGACGAGCCGCCGATCAAGGGCGATTCGAGCGCGACGGCGAAGCACAAGGGCCTTCCCGCCTATCTCGTCTATCAGGGCGACGGCGACGTCACCGCGCCGCTGGTCTACGTTAATTACGGCATGCGCGAAGACTACAAGACGCTCGAGCGCCTGGGCGTCAGCGTCAAGGGCAAGATCGTGATCGCGCGCTACGGCGCGGGCTGGCGTGGCCTGAAGCCGAGACTCGCCGCCGATCACGGCGCCGTCGGCTGCATCATCTATTCCGATCCCTCGGATGACGGCTATTCGGTCGAGTCGGTCTATCCCAAGGGCCCGGCTCGGCCGGCTGAGGGCATTCAGCGCGGCTCCGTCGCCGACATGACGCTTTATCCGGGCGATCCGCTGACGCCCGGCGTCGCCGCGACCGCGGACGCCAAGCGGCTCGCCATCAAGGACGCGCCGGCGGTGCTGCACATTCCGGCGATCCCGATTTCCTACGCCGATGCGAAAGTGCTTCTGTCGACGCTGGACGGCCGCACGGTTCCGGAAAGCTGGCGCGGACGGCTTCCCATCACCTACCGCGTCGGCCCCAGCGCTGCGAAGGCGCATCTGATGGTGAAGTCGGAGTGGAGCCTCAAGCCGGTCTACGACGTGGTGGCGATGCTGCGCGGTTCGACCTGGCCGGACCAATGGGTCCTGCGCGGCAATCATCACGATGGCTGGGTGTTCGGCGCCAACGATCCGCTCTCCGGCCAGGTCGCCTTGCTCGAGGAAGCCAAGGCGCTGGGCGAGCTGGTCAAGAGCGGCTGGAAACCCAAGCGCACCATCGTCTACCTCAGCTGGGACGGCGAGGAGCCGGGGCTGCTCGGCTCGACCGAATGGGCCGAGGCCCACGCCGCCGAGCTCAAGCAGAAGGCCGTCCTCTACATAAATTCCGATAGCAACGGACGCGGCGTTCTGGAGGTCGAGGGCAGCCACGATCTGGAGCATTTCGTCAACCAGGTGGCGGCGGCGGTGGAGGATCCCGAGACCCATGTCAGCGTCGGAGAGCGCCTGCGCGCCTTCGTCCGCGTCGAAGCGGCGACGGGAGGAGGCGGAGACGCCGAGGCGAAGGCGCGTCTCAAGGAGGAGGCGAAGCTCGCGGCCGATCCCACGAAAGATTTCGCCATCGGCGCGCTCGGCTCGGGTTCGGACTATTCGGCCTTCATCGAGCATCTCGGCCTCGACGCCCTCAATGTCGGCTATGGCGGGGAAGGATCGAGCGGCGGCGTGTATCATTCGCGCTACGACACCTTCGAGCACTATGAACGCTTCGGCGATCCGGGCTTCGCCTATGAAGGCGCTCTCGCAAAGACGATCGGGCGCATGGTGATGCGTGCCTCCGACAGCGATCTGCCGATCCAGCAGGCCGGCGATTTCGCGGACAGGACGGACTCCTATCTGAACGAGGTGAAGAAGCTCGAGAAGGACAAGCGCGAGGCGGCCGAGATTCAGGCCAAGATGCTCGCCGACCGCGCCTATCGCCTTGCCGCCGACCCCACCAAGACGAGCGGCGTTCCGACCGCGCTGAAGCCCGTGCCGGCGATCGATCTTGCGCCTCTCGAAGCGGCGGTGACGCGGCTCAAGGCGAGCTCCAAGGCCTATGACGACGCCTTCGCCGCTCACGCCGCCTTGCTCTCCTCCGACGCGGCGGCGCGGCTGAGGAGCCTGATGCTCACCATCGACCAGACGCTGACGATGGATGTCGGCCTGCCCGAGCGGCCCTGGTACAAGAACCTCATCTACGCGCCGGGCCGCTTCACCGGCTATGGCGCAAAGACGCTGCCAGGCGTGCGCGAGGCCATCGAAGACGAGCGCTTCGCCGACGCCGACAAGTATTCGAAGCTGACGGCGGAGGCGCTCAACGCCTACAGCGACAGGCTCGACCAGGCGACGGCGGTGCTGAACGGGAAGTAGCGGCGCGCCATAGCCCAAAAGCGGAGGTTTCTTGCGCGGCGGTCTTCTTTTTTTTCGACCACAGAGGCGCGCGGAAACGGTCCGCTGTTGCAGGCGTCGGAGCTACGGCAGCGGGCATCCGCCGGACTGACCCGGGCTAGCACCGCACCTTTGCTCGTCCCTCGGACTTCGCCAGACCAACGGATCCGTTCGGCGGATCGATCTCTCTCCGCTTCGAGACGGCCGCTCTCCATTGCCGGGCCCGGATGCGCACAAGGCTGCATCCTTGTCCTGTATGTCCCTCGTGCAGTTCCTCTTTGGCCCTCAGGGCCTGATCGGTCCGAAAACCACCACGGTTGTCCTCGAATTGCAGGAACGAAGTAAGAACGCGGAAACCCGTTTCAAGACCCTGGATAGAATTTTTCTCTGACAAACTGTCAGTTGTATGAGCGTTCTGGGCGGTTGGGGGCATCACCTTCATCCGGCACGGGCGACGATCCGCACTATTCCTCCACCTATACGGACGCCCACCAGCTCTTCACCGACACGGTGAGCGATTCCAACTACGCCTGGCAGCCCTCGGCGCTGGGGACGGACCTCTACGCCGCGGCCAACAGCCTGAACCAGTATCCCTCGCTCCTGCCCGGCGGCGGAGCGCCCCAGGCGCTGGGCTACGACATGAACGGC
>DASZRM010000153.1:0-4105 GCA_035549135.1 Rhizomicrobium sp.
CCGGCGTGGGTGACGATCGGAGGCGTTTTCGACGCCGCAAGGATGTCACTCGACGTCTTCTCATTGGCGTGAGAGATGTCGATGGCGACGCCGTTCTCGTTCATCGCCTCGATCGCCTTGCGGCCGAGCCCGGAAAGGCCGAGCGCCGGGTCGGCCAGCACGCCCGAACCCCAGGGCGATGTCTTATTGTAGCAGAGCTGCATGACGCGCACGCCGAGATTGCGGAAAAGCGCAATGCGCTCGACTTTGCCTTCGAACATCTCGACGGATTCGAACGAGAAGAGGACGCCAAACCTGTTCTCCCGCTTGGCGCGCGCGAAGTCCGCGGCGGCGCGGACCTGAATAAAGATGTCGGGATATTGTTCGATGACGCGCTGGAAGAATGCGATCTCGCCGAGCGCGTCCTCGAAACGGGCGTCGGTCCCGCCCAGCGAAGTTTTGGCCGCGGTCACGCCGCTCGAGCGCGTCATATCGAGCATCGAAGCGGGAAAGGGAAACGCGTCCGCGACGGGCGGCGAAAGATTGGCGTCGAACACGATCGCCCTTCGATAAAGCGCGCGCGCGGCGGCGGAAACGCCGTCGCCGCTGTTCCAAGGAGCGGCCGCGGTCAGCGCAAGCGCGCCGGTCGAAATCAGCAATTGCCTGCGGTCCATGTCGGCTCCCGGGTTTGACTGACGCCGCGGAAATTCGGGCATAGAATCGCCGGGCTGGAATGGAGCCAGAAATGTCCGCGCTCGACAACGCCATCGCCGATCCAAAGACCTATGGCGACGAAGCGCAGATCCACGCCCTTCTGGCCGGGCTGCGCGCGGACGATCCGGTTCACTGGACCGAGCCTGACGGATTTCGCCCCTATTGGGCGGTCACGAAATACGCCGACATTCTGGAAATCGAGCGGCTCAACGACAAGTTTTTGAATGAGCCGCGCTCGACGCTCATGAACATCCAGACCGAGCGCGATCTGGCCGCGATGTGGGGAGGACCGGACCCCAGGACCGGGCGAGTCTCGCCCTTCCGCACGCTGATCGACATGGACAATCCCGATCACCGCGCCTATCGCGGACTCTCCCAAGCCTGGTTCATGCCCGCCAATCTGAAAAAGCTGGAGGCGAGGGTCGCCGAACTCGCCAGGCGCTATGTCGATGCGATGATGGCGCGCGGGCCGGAGTGCGATTTCGCGCGCGACATCGCCGTCTACTATCCGCTTCACGTCATCATGTCGATTTTGGGCGTGCCGGAGAGCGACGAACCGCTGATGCTCAAGCTCACTCAGGAGCTTTTCGGCGGCGCCGATCCCGACATGAAGCGCAAGGAAAGCGCCGATGGAGTCTCCACCAACACCATCATGGATTTCTTCGTCTATTTCAACAAAATGACCGCGGAGCGCCGGGCGCATCCCGGCGAGGATCTGGCGAGCGTCATCGCCAATGGCAAGGTGAATGGCTGCCCGCTCGGCGATCTCGAAACCGCCTCCTACTACATCATCGTTGCGACCGCGGGTCATGACACGACCAGTTCAACCATCGCCGGCGGCTTGCGCGCGCTGATAGAAAATCCGGACGAGTTGGAGAAGCTCAAAGCCAATCCCGATCTGCTCTCGCCCGCCGTGGATGAGATGTTCCGCTGGGTGACGCCGGTGCAGCACTTCATGCGCACGGCGACGCAGGATTGCGAGTTGCGCGGCCGCAAGATCAGGGCGAAAGACGCGCTGCAACTCCTCTATATCTCGGGCAATCGCGACGAGGAGGCTTTTGTCGATCCCTTCCGCTTCAAGGTCGACCGCGAACCCAACCGCCATGTGGCCTTCGGCTATGGGGCGCATGTGTGCCTCGGCCAGCACCTTGCGAAGATGGAAATCCGGGCGTTTTTCAAGGAGCTGCTGGCGCGTCTGGAGCGCATCGAGCTTGCGGGCGAGCCGAAGCGAATCCAGTCCGCCTTCGTGACCGGGCTGAAGACCCTACCCGTGCGCTACTCGCTGCGGCCGTCGAATTGACTTTCGTCGAAAACGAAGCTGCTTCAGACCGACAATTCGAGCGCGATAGACAGAAAGTGCAACGCCGCCGCCGCAAGCACAGCGCCGTGCCAGATCGCCTTGTGATAAGGGACGCGCTCCCAGAGATAGAACACGATCCCCAGCGAATAGACGACGCCTCCGGCCATCAAAAGCCAGAAGTCCACCGCCGCCATCGCGCGTTCGAGCGGCGAGAGCACGGTCAGGATCGCCCATCCCATCGCGATGTAAAGAGCCAGACTGGCGCGCTCGAAGCGCATGGGAACGAGAATCTTCATTGCAACGCCGAAGGTGGCGGCGCACCAGATCGCGGCCAGGATCAGGCCGCCCGACGGCGGACCGAGACGGTTTACCGCGAGCGGCGTATAGGTCGCTGCGATCATGATGAAAATCGCCGCGTGGTCGAGTCGCCGCAACATTTGCTTGGAGGGACGATGGTGCGGCGTCAGATTGTAGGCTGCGGAAAGCCCGATCATCGCGAGAAGGCCAAGGCAGTAGACAGTGACCGACGCGACGACAGGAAGGCCCGTCACGTGCAGTATGAGCCATAGGCTGGCGTTGATCGCGAAAACGATGCCGATGACGTGGATCGTCGCGTCGGCGAGGGTTTCGTGACGCGTATAGACGCGGACAATCTCGTCCGCCGTCGCGCTGACGGCGTTTCTCATTGCTCCTTGACGGCGTCGTTCGGTTCCGGATGTTGAACGACGCCCCCTCGCCGGCGGTTCCCCGAAAGGGCGGCCCGGATCGATGGAGCGTGGTGCGGGCGGAGGGACTCGAACCCCCATGGGCCTTTCGGTCCTACGGATTTTAAGTCCGTTGCGTCTACCGTTCCGCCACGCCCGCGGCGACGCAGCCATAGCCCAGGCTGCGAGGGACAGAAAGCAGGATGCGCCGCCGCGTCTGGAGCGTCGGTCTAACCTTGCTCCTTGCCCTTGTGGGGCTTCCGGATGAGCTCCGGCATGGCGAAGGGCGCCGGCTCGGGCTTGCGCTTCTGATCCTTGCCGGCCTTGGGCTTCTTCTTCTCGCGGTTGCTACGCTGTTCGCGGTTGGCCATGGGACGCCTCCCAAATCAAGTCCGCCGAAGCCTATGCGGCGCGTAACAAAACGCAATGGTCCGTGATTCGGATTTGCATTTTTACCATTTCGGCGGGTAGAACTAGCCCCGCCCCCGGCCGCACCCTCGGCCCCAACACAACCAGGACCACGGATGACCCCCAAAGCCATTCGCCTGCCCCTGATTGCGCTTTTCATTCCCATCCTCTTCCTATCGATCCCTCAGAGGGCCGTCGCCCAGGAGGGCCACCTCGCCGCCGACGCCGCGCTCGCCCCGTCCGTGGAGCCAGTCCAGGACCGGACGACGGAGTCTGCCGAGGCCGTGGCTGAGATCGCCCCCCCGTCGGCGGAAACGCCCGCGCCGCCGGCCCCAACCGTCGAATGGCCGCTCAAACGCCTTTACTGCGTCGAGTACGCAAGATTGCGCTCGGGGCTTGCCATCTTCGGGGACGCCAAGCTGTGGTGGACGCGGGCGAAAAATCTTTACGAGGAGTTCGCCGAGCCGGCGGTCGACGCCGTCATGGTGTTCAGCGGATCCAAGCGCATCCGACGCGGCCACGTCGCCGTCGTCACACACATCGTCTCGCCGCGAGAAATCATCGTCGATCACGCCAATTGGCAGAACCGCGGCGAAATCGACCTCCACACGCCCGTTCTGGACGTCAGCGCCCAGAACGACTGGAGCGAAGTGCGGGTGTGGGACATCGCCGCCGGCCATTTCGGCGCGCATGTCTACCGCGTCAGCGGCTTTATCGGCCGTCCCGCAGCCGCGCCGGCGGTCGGTTCGTAATTTCGCGCCGAAGCGCGCGCCGCCGAAAGGATCGGCGGCGGCGCTCCCTATTTCGGCGCGGAAAAATCCGGCGACCAGCCGGGCCGTCCGGCGCGCCAGAACGCGAACGCGATCCAATCCGACGTCAGGCGATCGGTTTGCGTCTTGGTCGAGCCGATCCCGTGCCCCGCCTCCTCATCGATGCGCAACAGCACCGGATTTTTCGAGCCGGAGGCTTGCAGCGCGGCCGCGACTTTCGCCGGCTCCCA
>DASZRM010000154.1:0-6961 GCA_035549135.1 Rhizomicrobium sp.
GTGGTTCAGGCCCGCGCGATCGTCAAGCCGCATGGCCGCTACGGCAAGCCGCTGGTCGTCGATCTGCCGCTGGACTCGCCGTCGGCCAAGGCCCTGACGCAAACGACCTATCGCGACCTCACCGCCAATCCCTATGCCGGCATGGATGTGGACATCACGCTCGAAGCCATCGACGGCGCGGGCCAGACCGGATTCAGCAAGCCGCAACGCTTCACGCTGCCGGCGCGCGTCTTCACCAATCCGCTCGCCCGCGCGCTGATCGAGCAACGCCAAACGCTCGCGACGGGCGATGTGCGCTTTAGAGAGCGGGTCGCCCGCGCCGTCGAAGCGCTGACGATCGCGCCGGATCGCTTCTATCAGGACCAGATGGGCGTCTATCTGGCGCTGCGAAGCGTCTATTGGACGCTGCGCAACGCGACGCGCGATGAAGATTACGCGCGCGCGCAGGATCTGCTCTGGCAGATCGCCATCGGCCTCGAGCGCGGCGGGCTGATGAGCGCCGCGGAGGAGCTGCGCCGCCTGGAGCAGATGCTCTCGCAGGCCTTCGCGCAGGATGCGCCGCAAGAGGTCATCGATTCGCTTCTCGAACGCTACCGCGAGGCTCTGCAGCGCTATCTGAAGGCGCTGGCGGAAAATCCGCCGGACGCGAACGCGCCTCCGCCGCCCGGCGCAAAGGTGATGAGCGAACAGGATCTTCAGGCGCTTCTCAACGCGATCGAGCAGTTGTCGCAGAGCGGCGATCGCGCGCAGGCCTCCCAGATGCTGGCGCTGCTGCAGAGCCTGCTCGAAAATCTGCATATGACGAACGGGCCCGGCGGATCCGGGACCGCGAACAACCCTAAGGACAAGGCGCTCGGCGAGGCGATCCAGGGCCTCGGCGAGCTGATGGGCAAGCAGCGCGCTCTGATCGACAAGACCTTCCGCCAGCAGCAGGGCAAGGGCGATCCAAAGGATGGCGGCGCCAAGGGGCTCGCCGAAACCCAGCGCCAGCTGCGCGAACAGCTCGACAGGACGATGAAGGGGCTTGGCGACAAGAAACTGCCGGCGCCCCGGTCGCTGGGCGAGGCGGGCAAATCCATGAACCGCGCCGAAGGCGATCTCAGGGGCGAGGACCTGCCGAGCGCCAGCGCCGACGAAAAGCATGCGCTGGAAGAAATGCGTCAAAGCGCGTCCGATCTGGCCAGGCAGCTGATGACGCGCTCGGGCGAGGCCGGCCGTCAGGGCGCAACCGATCCGCTCGGCAGGGCCGAAGGCCGCGACGGCGCCGGCGCCGGCGGCGAAGTCAAGGTTCCCGACAAATCCGACCTGCAGCGCGCCCGCGACATCTTGAAGGAACTGCGCCGGCGCGCCGCGGAGCGCGGCCGGCCGAAGGAAGAGCTCGATTACATCGACAGGCTGTTGAAGCAGTTCTGATCAATCGGCGCAGGCGATATAGGGAAGGCCGCGGTCGCGTCCGTCTTCGTCCATGCCGTAACCGACGATGAACCCGCTCACGCCCTGGAACAGCGCGAAATCGGCATGCGCCGCCGCGCCCTCCGCGAGCTTGTCGACCGCGACGGCGGAGACGACGGACGCGGCGCCCGCTTCGCGCAGCAGCGCGCGCGCCTTGGCGATCGTCGTTCCGCGGTCGAGCACCCCGTCGATGATGAGGACCTTCTTGCCGCGCACCTTCGCGCTCGGCCCCACAATCACCTCGGTCCCGCGCGCGCCGCGGCCGTCGTAGCTGCGCAGCCAGAGAAATTCCGTCGCCGGCGATCGGCCGTGGCGGGCCAGCGCGCGCATGAGATCGGCCGCGAAGACGAATCCGCCGGCCAGGACCGGCGCCGCGACGTCGACGCTCAAGGCGATCAGGTCGCGCGCAAGCGCCTCGACGCGCGCGGCGATTTCGGCTTCGGAAAAAAGGATTTCGCGTCCGGCCGTCACTCGCCCGCCCGCGCGAAGCGCAGCTCGAAGCGGCGCGCTCCTTCCGGCGGGTTCGACAGCCGCGTCACGAATTTGGTCGACTGTCCCGGCTCGAGCGTCATCACTCCGGGGAAGAAGGTCCAGTGATACAGCTCGCGCTGATCGTCGTCGAACAACGCCGCGCGCATTTGCGGCGCGGGCAATTCGCGGGCGCTGGAGTTTTCAAGCACGCCGCTCACCGCAAACACCGTCTGGCCGTTCTCGACGTCGCGGCGATAGCGAACGTCCTTGATGTCGATGCCGCTCGCATTGGCCTTTATGCCGAGGGCTGCGTAGAGCGAGGCCGATTGCGGCCAGACCGTCGCGATCCGCTCGCGAAAGGTATACGCCGACCACCCGACGACGAGCACTGTCGCTATGAGCCCCGCCCAGCCGGCGGCGACGGCGAGCCTCATCGGCCATCTGGCGCGCGCCGCGGGGAGCGCGGCGCCCATGTCGCGCGCGGCGATGGGATCGGGCGCGAAAGCCGCCGGTCGCGGGGCGGTCGTTCCGCTCGGCGCGGCGGGCGGCGGGGCGGCCTCGACGACGGCGAGGTCGGCCGGCGGCTCTGTCTCGGCGGGCGGCGGCTCCTGGCGCCAGAGATGGCCGCATTTGGCGCAGCGCACGTTCCGGCCCGCAGGCAGAAACTTCGCCCCGTCGGCTTGATAGCGCGTCTCGCATTGCGGACAAGTGAGGATCATGGCCCAGCCGTCATCGCCTGTCTGCGAAAATATGCGCAAGCCTTGGGCGCAAGCAAGGCTCGTAACCGCGCACAGCCGCCGCTATGTTCGCCATGATGGTTCGCTTCGAAAATGTCGGAATGCGCTACGGCGCAGGGCCGGAAGTGTTGCGCGACGTGACGTTCACGCTTGAAGCGGGATCGTTCACCTTCCTGACCGGATTGTCGGGCGCCGGCAAGACCACCTTGCTCAGGCTGATCAACATGACCCAGCCGCCTTCGCGCGGGTTGGTGACGTTGTTCGGCCGCGATCTGTCGATCACGAAGCGTTCGGAATTTCCCGCGCTTCGGCGGCGCATCGGCGTCGTTTTTCAGGACTTCCGCCTGCTCGACCATCTGTCGGCCTTCGACAACGTCGCCCTGCCGCTGATGCTGGCCGGCCGTCGCCAGGCCGCATACGCGCAGGACGTGGAGGAATTGCTGACCTGGGTCGGACTCGGCGATCGCATGCGCGCGTTGCCGACCACGCTGTCCGGCGGCGAGCAGCAGCGCATCGCCATCGCGCGCGCCGTGGTGGCGCGGCCGGACCTTCTGATCGCCGACGAGCCCACCGGCAATGTCGACGCCGAGATCGGTCAGCGCCTCATCCGCCTGTTCGCCGAGCTGAACCGTCTCGGCACCACGGTTCTCATCGCCACCCACGACCGGGCGCTGATCGAAGGCGCGCGCGCCAGAGAAATGCGGCTGGTCGACGGGCGTCTCGTCGAATTGCGGGCGGCGCGCTGATGGGACGGGGCGGGGGTCCGAGCGCCATCCTGCCGCGCGACAAGGGCGCCGCGCCGCTCGACGTGGTGATCGCGGTGATGGCGTTCCTGGCGGCGCTGGCGCTGGGCGCCTCGCTCATCGCCGAGCGCGCGGCGCTCGGCTGGCGGGCCGGGCTCGCGGACCGGCTGACGGTCCAGATCCTTCCACCGGCTACGGGCGCGCCCGCCGGGGCGATGGACCGCGAGATGGCGGCGGCGCTCGGCGTCTTGCGATCCACGCCCGGCATTGCGCGTGCGGAGGCGCTCAGCGAGGGCCAGACGCTTTCCCTCGTCAAGCCGTGGCTCGGGTCCGACGCGCTGGTGGCCGAGTTGCCGCTGCCGAGGCTGATCGACGCCGGCGTCGCGCCGGGCGCCGATGTCGACCTGGCCGCATTGCGCGCGCGACTGAACAGGGCCGCGCCGCATTCGCTTCTCGACGATCACGGGCGCTGGATCGGCCGGTTGAAGGGCCTCGCCGACGGCGTCGTCTGGTCGGCCTATGCGATCCTGATCCTGATCGCGGTGGCGACCGCGGCGGCGGTGTCCTTCGCCACGCGCGCGGGGCTTCAGGCGCACCACGAAATCGTCGAGCTTCTGCACCAGATGGGGGCGCATTCGAGCTTCATCGCGCGCGCCTTCGAACGGCACTATTTCATCTCCGCCCTGTCCGCCTCGACGGTCGGGACGGCGCTGGCCGCGATCGTCTTTCTGACGGCGGGCGGCCTGGAAGCCGCCGGCGTCGAGGCCGTTCCGTTCCTGCCGCCGCTTGCGCTCAAGCCATTGGAAATTCCCTGGCTGTTCGCCGTTCCGGCGGCGTCGGCGGCGATCGCGCTGGCGACGGCGCGGCTGTCCGTGCTCGCCGCGCTCAGGCGAATCTATTGAGCGGGCGCAACCACAAAGACGCCACATGCCTGTGAAACAAGAGTTTTCCGAAAATTCGGGAATCCGCGCTACAGTCGGCGTCGAGGGCGAGGTCGGCGGATGAGAACGGGCGAAGCCGGATCATGTTCAGAGTGATCGCGATCCTTCTCGCGGCATACCTGGCGGGATTTGTGATTTTCGTCGCGAATTTGCCGGCGCCGGCGAGCCGTGCGCCCGAGCCGGCGGAGGGCATCGTGGCGCTCACCGGCGGAGACGAACGGCTCGCCGCCGCCGTCCAGCTGCTCGAATCCAATCGCGGACAACGCCTGCTCATCACAGGAGTGCACCGCACCACCACCAAGGATCAGCTCAAGCGGCTCGCCCACGGCGGGGAGCGCTTCGACTGCTGCGCCGATCTCGGCTACGAGGCGGAGAACACGCGCGGCAATGCGCAGGAGGCGGCGCGCTGGGCCAGCGACCATCGCTTCAGGAGCCTGATCGTCGTCACCGCGCGCTACCACATGCCGCGCAGCCTGACCGAATTCGAGGCCGCCATGCCCGGCGTCGAGCTTGTGCCCTATCCGGTCGAGCCGCAGGACATCGATCTCGACGGCTGGTGGCGCGACGTGCGGGCGCTGAAGGTCTTGCAGGGGGAATATTTCAAATATCTGGCGAGCGCGGCCTGGAACGCGGTCGCCGGCCGCAGCGGGGCGCTTGACCGCCGGGCTTCGGACGGCAAGCCTCGCGACGCGTCGCGATTGTGAAGGCAGATTTCGCGTGCGGGACGGTCCAAGGCTTCTTCGTCGGCGCCAGCGCCGCGGCGATAGGAACGGGCGTATTACGTGACCCTGCTGCGCTCGACGATTTTCTTTGTCTGGTTCGCGCTCGTAACGGCGACGCTGGCCATACTCTTTCTGCCGGCGTTGGCCTTGCCGAGGCCGGTGACCGTGTGGATGTCGCGTCGCTGGAGCGAACTCAATCTTTGGGGCCTTGAGGTCTTCGCCGGTCTCGGCTTCGAAGTGCGCGGCGCGGTGCCCAGGGATGGCGCGCTGGTCGCCGCCAAGCACATGAGCATGTGGGACACGATGGCGCTCTACCGCACGCTCGACGATCCGGCCGTCGTTCTTCGGCGCTCGCTGCTGCGCATCCCGTTCTACGGCTGGTATGTCGCAAAGGCCGGCACAATCCCCATCGACCGCGACGGCAAGGCGAGCGCGCTGCGCGAGATGGCTGCCGCGGCCAGGCGGGCGCTTTCGAAGGGCCGCAGCGTACTCATTTTTCCGGAAGGCACGCGCAAGAAGCCTGGGGCCGCGCCCGATTACAAGCCAGGCGTCGCGGGTCTCTACGCGCAGCTCGGCGTGGCCTGCTATCCGGCGGCGCTCAATTCGGGCCAGTTCTGGACCGGATTCATCAAGAGGCCCGGCAAGATCGTGCTGGAGTTTCTCGAGCCCATTCCGCCGGGGCTGCGCTCGCGCGAATTCCTCGGACTGCTGGAGGAGCGAATCGAATCGGCGACCGCAAAACTCGTCGCCGAGGCGCAAGGGGCGGAAGACCCGTCAGTCCCATGACGCGCTGGCAGAAACTCCTCGTGTTTCTCGTGGCGATGCTCTTCTTCGCCTTGTTCGGCTGGGGCATCGGCGTCGCCGCGGCGTGGTGGAAGGCGGTGCAGGTGGGCGTCTGCGGGGGCGTTTGCGCCAAAGGCGGCGACGTGAGCGGAGCGGTCTTCTGGGTTCAGATGATTGGCCTCGTTCTGGTGTCGGTCTGCGGCGTCATGTGGATCGCCTTGCCGGACGAGGCCGAAGACGGGCCGCGCTGAGCCGGTTTGGAACGGACCGCGAACATTCCTTGACTTTAACCGTTGGCGGCTATAGGTCTCTGCACCGCTCGGCGCGGGCGGCGAGAGGCCCAATGACCGACATTTCCCGCCAGATCTGGGACATGAAATACCGCCTGAAGGCGGCGGACGGCACGCCGCTGGACGCCGATCTTGCGGCGAGCTGGGCGCGCGTCGCCCTCGCTTTGGCGAACGCCGAAAGACCGCAGGACCGTCTGGCCCGCGCGCGCGAGTTCGCGCAGGCGCTGAGCGGCTTTCGCTTTCTGCCCGCCGGACGGATTCTCGCCGGAGCGGGCGCCGAGCGCAACGTGACGCTCTTCAACTGCTTCGTCATGGGAACGATTCCCGATTCGATGGACGGGATTTTCTCGCATCTGCGCGAGGCGGCGCTGACCCTGCAGCAGGGCGGCGGCATCGGCTACGACTTCTCGACGCTGCGCCCCAGAGGCTCGCCCGTCGCAGGCGTCGGCGCGGACGCCTCCGGACCCGTCTCCTTCATGGAAGTGTGGGACGCCATGTGCCGCACGATCATGAGCGCGGGTTCGCGCCGCGGCGCCATGATGGCGACGCTCGCCTGCGATCATCCCGACATCGAGGAATTCATAGCCGCCAAGCGCGCGCCGGGCCGCCTCACCAATTTCAATCTCTCTGTCCTGGCGAGCGACGCCTTCATGCGGGCGGTGGCGGAGGACGGCGCATGGCAGCTCGTCTTCGAGGGTCGCATCTACAAGACGCTTCGCGCGCGCGATTTGTGGGACAGGATCATGCGCTCCACCTACGAATATGCCGAGCCCGGCGTGATCTTCATCGACCGCATCAATGAACGGAACAATCTCGCTTATT
>DASZRM010000155.1:0-3973 GCA_035549135.1 Rhizomicrobium sp.
CATGGCCCGCGCGACCCGGACATGAGCGACATCGCCTGGAAGCTCGCGGGCCTGCAGAGCGACTCTGCTCTTGCCGCCGCGCTCGGCGACTTCCGCGCCCAGCTCGAATTCGATCGCCGGATCGCCATGCTCTCCAATTTCAACGGCGCCGGCGACAATGCGCGCCTGAATAACATCACGACCTATGCTTTTCTGCATGACGCCGCGGCATCCGAAGCTGCGTTCGAGGCGCTGCCCGCCGCGACGACGCCGCTTCAGACTCTGCAGCGCGACGGCACGCATGCCTTCGCGCGCGTGCTTCTGGGCAAGCCCGATCTGATCATCGAAAAGGGCAAGATGTTCAATGACGCTCTGGCCAAGCTGGGAGGCCAGGGGCCGGTGATCATGCGCCGCCAGTTCTGGCCGATCGCCGCCTATGCGCTGGCGATGAAAGGCGATTTCAAGGGCGCCCATGCGCTCGTGGACCGGACGCCGGTGGATTGCGATCAGTGCCTGCGCGCGCGCGGCGGCATCGATACGCTCGAAAAGAACTGGAGCGGCGCGGAATACTGGTATGCGCGCGCCGCGCGCCATGCGCCGTCGCCGCCTTTCGCCTGGAGCGACTGGGGCCGGATGCTGGTGGCGAAGGGAGACGCCGACGCCGCCATCGCAAAGCTCGAAATCGCGCATGCGAATGGACCCCGCTACGCCGATCCGCTGGTGTGGTGGGGCGAGGCGCTGATGCTCAAGCATCGATCCGACCTGGCGATTTCTAAATTCGAGGAGGCCAACGCCATCGCGCCGAACTGGCCGCTGCTGCACCGCAAATGGGGCGAGGCGCTGTCGTTCCTCGGCCGCAAGGATGAAGCGGCGGAGCAATTCGCCATGGCAAGGTCGCTCGATGGCTGACGAAGATGGCGTCGTATCGTCGGGCGCGACCGCGCGGGCCAGCGGCCAGGCCGATCCCGACGAGTCCATCGATGCGGCCTATTACATCGCCATGAGCGAAGGGGACGGCGCCGCCGCCCTTCGCACAGCCGCGAAGGATTGGGCCCGCGCCGATTTCTGGTTCGCGCACGCAGTCGCCCGCGCGCCATCGATTCCGTATGCCTACGCCCAATGGGGCCGGATGCTGATGGCGAAGGGCGATCTCGACGGCGCCATCGCCAAGTTCGCAAGCGCGCATCGTAAAGGCCCGCACTTCGCCGATCCGCTGGAGATGTGGGGCGAGGCGCTGGTCGCCAGGAACCGCTCCGACCTCGCGGTGGAGAAGTTCGAGGAAGCCGCGAGATACGCGCCGAACTGGAAGCGCCTGCGCCAGAAATGGGGCGAGGCGCTCAGCTATGCCGGCCGGAAGGATGAAGCGGGAAGGCAATTAGCGCTGGCGCGCACTCTACAATGACTAAATACTGACACCGCGCAGGGGGACACAATGGCGGAATCCGAAAACAAGAAGCTTGGCCCGATCCTCGCCACCGTCATTGTCGCCAATGCGATGATCGGCTCGGGCATCTACATGCTGCCGGCCGGTCTGGGCGCGGTGGGGTCGATCTCGATACTGGCCTGGATCGCGGCGGCGTGCGGCGCGGCGCTGCTTGGCGGCGCGATGTCGGTTCTCGCGATCGTCCGCCCGCAAACGCGCGGCCTCTTCTCCTATGTCCGCGAAGCGTTCGGACCGTGCGCGGGCTTCGTGTCGGGCGTGGTCTACTGGATCACGATCCTGATCGCCTGCGTCGCGGTTGCGACCGCGGTGACCGGCTATCTCAGCGTCTTTATTCCTGCCGTCGCGACGCAGCCCTACAGCACCGTCTGCACCGTCGCGGTGATCTGGACGCTGGTGGCGGTCAACCTCGCCGGTCCGCGTTTCGTCGCTTCGGCGCAAAGCCCGGCGCTGATCCTCGGCCTTGCGCCGGTCCTGCTGGCGGCCATCGGCGGCTGGTTCTTCTTCAGCAAAGAGACATTTGTTGCCTCGTGGAACGTCACGGGCGGGGATTTCTTTTCGGTCGTGCCGCGCGCGTCGGTGATGGTGTTCTGGGCGTTCCTAGGCTTCGAGGGCGCGATCATCCTGTCGACGCGCGTGCGCAATCCGGCGCGCGACGTGCCGATCGCCACGCTCGGCGGCATCGTCATCGCAACGGCGATCTACATGGCGGCGTGCGCCGCGCTGATGGGCATTCTTCCCGCCGACGCGCTGGCGAAATCTTCTGCCCCGTTCGCCGACGGCGCCGGCGCAATGCTCGGCGCGGCGACGGCAGGCTTCATCGCGCTGTGCGCGGTGGTCAAGGCGTCGGCGACGCTGGGCGGCAACATCCTGCTCGCCGGGGAGACGGGCGAATGCGAGTCCGTGCTGGGGCACATGAAGCCGCATCTGCGCGACCGGCAGACGCACAAATTGTCGATCCCGACGCTCATTCTTACCGGCGTCGTGTTGAGCGCGATTGCGATCCTGTCGGCGAGCCCAACGCTCGCGCGCCAGTTCACCATCGTCACCAATGTCGTGGTCGTGCTGGCGATGCTGGACTACGCGGCGTTCAGCGCGGCGCTGTTTCCGCTCAGCCGAAGCCTTTCGCCGATGCGCCGCTTCTGGGCGCGCATGCTCGGCGCCGCCGGCATGGCGTTCTGCGCCGCGATCGTCGCGGCTTCCGATCCGGGTCTACTGATCTGGGCGGTGCTGCCGCTCGCCGCCGCGATGCTCGCCTTCTTCTTTTTCCGCGCGCGAAACGGCGCGTTGCTGGCCGGGAGTGAGCAGCTTGGACGTCCATAGACCGAAGGCGCCGGTGCATGGCTGGCGCGAATTGCTGAAGGAAATCGGCATCATCGTGATCGGCGTCGTCATCGCGCTCGGCGCCGAACAGACGGTCGCGTCCATCCACTGGATGAACGAGGTGAGCGCCGGAGAGGCGACCTTGAAGGGCGCGTTCGCGCAGGAGGTTAAGAACGCCGAGCTGCGAGATTCGCAGAGCGATTGCATCGGGCGCAGGCTCGCCTTCCTTTCGGCCACGCTGCAGCGCGCGACCGAAGACGGGCGTCTTCCGCCGCTCAGCATGCTCGGTCATCCGCCGTTCACGCCGTGGTCGATCGGATCGTGGGAAGCGCTGGTCACAAGTCAGACGGTTTCGCACTTTCCGCGCCAGAAGATGATCGATTATTCGCGCATCGTGCAGATGTCGCGATTCCTCAGCGGCTTGAGCGACCAGGAGGAAGCGCAGTGGACTGTTCTCGACACCATGGCCGGTCCGGGCCGCAGGCTGAGCGACGCCGAGGCGGAGCAGCTTCGGATCACGCTGGCGCAAGCCGCCGATTCCAATCGCTACATGACGCGGACAGCCGACAGCCTGCGTGACGCGGCGAAGGCGACAGGTCTCGTCGAGGGCGCTGTCATCGACGATGCGAAGAAGAGCGCCATGCGCGAAAGGCAAAGCGCCGTTGTCTGCCGCCCGATGGCGCTTCCATCAATCAAGAGAACTTGAACGCGCATGGCTGACATGGCTCTTCCCGCGGCGCGCCCGCGCACCTTCTTCGGCCAGCCGCCGGCGCTGGGCTTCCTCGCCTTCACCGAGGCGTGGGAGCGCTTTTCCTATTACGGCATGACCTCGCTGCTTGTGCTTTACATGAGCCAGGCGCTGTTCATGCCGGAGCATGTCGGCAACATCGCGGGCTTTGCCGCCTATCGCGCGGCGCTCGAAAGCGTGTTTGGCCCGATGAGCACGCTCGCGCTCGCTTCGCAGACCTATGGCCTCTATACCGGTTTCGTCTATTTCACGCCGCTGATCGGCGGCTGGATCGCGGACCGCTTCATCGGGCGGCGCAACGCGGTGGTCGCCGGCGCGATATTGATGAGCGGCGGACATATCGCGATGGCGTTCGATCGGTCCTTCCTGCTCGCGCTGTTCCTGCTCATCTCCGGCTGCGGCTTGCTGAAAGGCAACATCTCGACCCAGGTCGGACAGCTCTATGCCGAAGACGACGCGGGCGGCCGCACGCGCGGCTTCTC
>DASZRM010000156.1:0-40851 GCA_035549135.1 Rhizomicrobium sp.
TCGCGCCCGCCCTTGGCGATTTTCTCGAGCGTGCGCGCGAGATCGGGATTTTTGAAGATTTCGCCTTCCGCAGGCGTATGTCCGTCGATCAGATAGGTGTGGCGCGCGTTGTCGAGTTCCTCGATCAGGCCCTTGTTCTTCTCGAACGCGGCCATGTTTCCTTTCCAGTAGACGCTGACGAGCTGCGTCACCGGAAATCCGGCGTTCGCGTAGTGAATGGCCGGCGCCAGGACATCCGTCATCGGCAATTTGCCGAATTTCCCATGCAGCGCGAACCAGCCGTCGACCGTGCCGGGCACGGTGATCGGCAGCGAGCCGACCGGAGGGATGTGGTCTTTGGGCTCCAGCCCCGCGCGCTTGTAGGCGGCCTCGACCTCTGCCTTCATCCTCGCAAGGTCGCGCCCCATCGGCGAACGGCCCGAACTGTTGTAGCCGTAAAGCTTCTTCGTCTTCGGGTCCCAGACGATGGCGAACAGGTCGCCCCCGATGCCGTTGAGCACCGGCTGCATCAGTCCGATCATCGCATTGGCGGCGATGGCGGCGTCGACCGCGCTTCCGCCCTTCTTGAGGATCTCAACCGCCGCTTCGGACGCCAGCGGCTGTTCGCTCGCCACCATGCCGTGTTGGGCCAGAACCGGCGAGCGCGTCGCCCAGGGCGCGCCGGAATAGCGATCGCCGCGGCTCACCTGGCCGTAAGAGTGCTGTGCGGAAAATCCCATGGCCATGACGATCGCTACCCCCGCCAGGATTTTGAAGACGCTCATTTGTCCGCCAGCTCCCCATAGGTGACGTGGCAGGAATGGCCGTGATTTTTCACGAAATAGTCCTGGTGATAGTCCTCGGCTTTCCAGAAAGTCATCGCGGGCTCGATCGAGGTCACGATCGGGCGCTTGTAGCGGCCCGATGCTTTCGCCTTCTCGAGCTCTTGGCGCGCGATGCGCTCCTGCTCCGGGGAGTGGACGAAGATCACGGATCGGTATTGCGTACCCACATCCGGCCCCTGGCGATTGAGCTGCGTCGGATCGTGCATCTTGAAGAAAAGATCGACGAGCTTTGCATAGCTCACTTTCGCAGGATCGAAGGTCACCTCGACCACCTCGGCGTGGTTGGTGGTTCCCGTGCAAACCTGGCGATAGCTCGGATTGTCCGCGTGCCCGCCTTCATAGCCTGACACGGCGTCGATTACGCCGGGCACTTCTGCGAAGAAATGCTCGACGCCCCAAAAGCAACCCGCTCCGAATGTGGCCTTTTCCATGACCCGCTCCGTTTCCGGCGCGCAATATAGGCAGGCGTCCCTCCGCCGTCACGCCGAGACGGCTCAGAAGCGCCGGCGCAGCCCAATTCCGATCATGCTGCCCACGTCGGCGGTGTTGGAATAAGTCCCCCAGGCGCCCGAACGGTGATAGATGCGCAAGGCCGCGTCCCAGTCCCGGTTCATGTGAAAGGCGAATTCGAGACTCACGAAGTTCAGGAATTTCGGGTCGGGGTGCGGCGTCGGGTCCGCGATCAGGGGCGCATCGGGCGCATAGGACGGCCCGGTATAGATGGCGATGCTCATGGGGACAGTGTCGTTCCAGGGCAGATCGTCGAAGCGCAGTCCGAGTCCCAACGCGCCGGTGTAGTAGGTGTACTTTCCGAAAAATTGCGTCGCCTGGAACTCCGCCGCAATGGAAATGCCCGCGCCGAGCTTGAAGAGGCCGCGGTCGACGGCGAGCCCGACCATGCCGCCGTTCACATCGAAGTTCCCGCTGAGGATCTGGGTCACGAACTTGGTGGAGGAGGGCCCGGCATAGAGCGTCGCCGACCACGGACCTTCCTCCGCGCCGGCCGTCTTTGCGCAAAGCAGCGCCGCCGCGCCGCACAGCATTGCCGCCATTCGCCGCGCCATGATCGACCGCCTGTTCCGGGATTCGCGCAACACATTAGCGCGTCAGCGATATTTGGCAACGCGCCCTGCCGCTGCTCTTGCAATTGACGCAAAGCGTCCAGCGGCATAATCGAACGTTTGTGCGACAGCCGTTCATTCCAGTCGGGACCGCGATCCCAGGTCAGTTCATAGATGCGCCGGGCCAGTCCGCCGCCGGGAGCGGCGCATGAGAGCGGTCATCATCGGCGCGGGCGTCGCCGGACTTGCGATCGGTTGGCGGCTTCGCCAGGCCGGCGCCGAAGTCGTCGTGGTCGACCGGGGCCAGCCGGGAAAGGGCGCCACCTGGGCGGCCGCCGGAATGATCGCAGCCTCGACCGAGCTTAGCTCCGCGCCTGCAGCCGAATTGGAACTCGGTCTTCGATCGCGGACGATGTGGGCCGATTTTGCGAAAGAGATCGAAGACGCCTCAGGCGCCGTCTTGGGCTACCGCCAGTCCGGTTCGCTGATCGCGGCGCTGACGGAAGAGGACGCCTCGCGCCAGGTCGAACGAGCCCGAGGCGATTCGGAAGTTATCCTGTTGAGCGCGAGCGATGCGCGCGCGATGGAGCCGATGCTGTCGCAGTCGATTCGGGGCGCGCTTTTCGCGCCGAAAGAAGCGCAGGTCGACAATCGCGCGCTCGGCCGCGCGCTCGCAACGGCGTTCATGCGCTCCGGCGGAATGCTTGTCGCCAACGAAACCGTGATCCGGGTGGAGTCGCATTGCGGGCGGGCGACCGGCGTCTGCACGCCGTTTCGCATATTCGAAGGCGATGCGGTGATCCTGGCCGCCGGCGCATGGAGCGGGCAGGTGGCCGGCGTTCCGCCCGAGGCGTCGCCACCGGTGCGGCCCATGAAGGGCGAGATGCTTGCGCTGGTCTCGCCGGCAAAGGAGCCGCCGCCGGAACGGCAGGTGTGGGGAAGCGGCGTCTATCTCACGCCGCGCGCGGGACATCTGCTGATCGGCGCCACGCATGAAGACGCCGGATTCGATTCCCGTCTCACGCGCAAAGCCGAAGACTGGCTGAGCGGTCAGGCGCTGACGCTGATGCCGGGATTGAAGGCATGGAGGATCCTCGAGCACTGGGCGGGCCTGCGCCCGGCCTCGCCGGATGGGCTTCCGATCCTGGGGCCGAGCGCCATGCCGGGGCTTTTCATCGCGTCCGGTCAGCACCGCAACGGCATCCTGTTCGCGCCTGCGGTGGCGGAAATCGTCGCCGATCTGGTGCTCGGCCGACCGCGGGACGTTTCGGCGTTCGATCCGCGCCGTTTTGCGGGCCGCGCTTGCGCCGCGTGAGCGGGCTCGCTAACGAAAACGCCATAGGCGTCGGCTAAGCTGGATCGATGGCGTACTGGTTTCTCGGCGGCGGGCTCGCGCTGCTTCTGTTCGGAGCCGAAGCGATTGTGCGGGGCGGCGTCGCCATGTCGCGCGCCCTCGGCCTTTCGCCGCTCGTCATCGGCCTGCTCGTCGTCACGGGTGGAACCTCGGCGCCGGAATTCGCCGTCTCGCTTCAAGCATCGCTCGATGGCGCTGGCGACATTGCGATCGCCAATGTCGTAGGCAGCAATATTCTCAACCTGCTTCTGATCCTGGGCGTCGCCGCGCTTATTCGGCCGCTGCCGAGTTCGCCGAAGGTCGTGTTGCGCGACGGCGGCGCGATGGCGTTGGCTTCGGGGGCCATCGCCGTCATGGCGGCGGACGGCGCGCTCGCCCGCATCGAGGGCCTTGCCATGCTCGCGGCGCTTGCGCTCTATCTGGCGACCGTCTTTCTCAGCGATTGGCGTCGTTCGGCCGAGCATTCCGTCTCCTGCGCCCGCGCGATCGAGCGTCTCGAAGCGCAGGCGCCCTCTGCGGCCGGCGGCGTGTTCTTCTTTCTGTTCGGGCTCGTGGGCCTTGCCGTGGGTTCGCATTTCGCCGTGGCGGGCGCGGTGGGACTGGCGCGGCAGTTGCAGCTTTCCGAGGCCGCCATAGGCCTGACCGTCGTCGCCTTTGGCGCGTCTATCCCCGAACTGTTCGTGACGCTGATCGCGGTGGCGCGCGGACGCACGCAGATCGCCATCGGCCACCTCATCGCCGCAAACGTGTTCAACAGCCTGGGCGCGCTTGGCGCCACGGCGGCCGTCGCGCCGCCGGCCGTGAGCCCGGCTCTGCGCGCGGATATTCTTGCGATGACAGCGGCGAGCGTGCTGCTGCTGCCGCTTTTGGCGACGAGTTGGAGGCTCACCCGTCCGCGCGGGGCGCTTCTGGTTTTGGGTTACGCCTGCTATCTCGCCTTCGTCGCCTGGAGGCAGGGCCTTTTGGCGCCGGCGACGATCGGATTGAGCTAGGCGGCTTCCAGACGCCGAACGGAAATTTTCGCACGCCGGCGAGCGTGGTGCGCGTCAAATGGCGACCGCCCGGAACGCGGTTCGCCCAAGGCAGCAGCCAATCGCGCAGCCAGGGGGCGAGCGCTCTTTCCGACTGGAACGCGGGCGTAAGCGCGCGCGAGGCAAGTCGATAAAAGGCGATATGGGCCTTCCTTTCGCGTTCATAGAAGGCGAGCGCGCGGTCGATGTCGCGCTCCTCGCTCAGAAAATAGGCCAGAGTGACGGCGTCGATCAGCGCAAGATTGGCGCCCTGGCCGAGCTGCGGGCTCGTCGCATGCGCCGCATCGCCGATGACGACGACGCGGCCCTTGCGGCAAGTCGCCAGCCGCACGTCGCGATAGGTGGCGAGCGCGAAATCTTCATAGCGCGCGATCCGACCGAGGATCGGCCCGATCTCGGGCCAGGCCTGCGTGGCGCGGGCCTTGAGCGCCGACAATCCTTCCGCGCGCTCCGCGTCCACGTCCTGCAATCTGAGACTCCAGAAAAGCGCGACGCAGCGCTCGCCGCGGTTCTCCGGAGCGCGTCCAATGGGCAGGACGCCGATCATCAGGCGCGCCCGGTCGTAGGTCTGGCGCAGCTTGCCCTCGAAGGCCCCATCGGGATCTGGACAGGTCGTCCATAGCGCCCCCCATGGATAAAGCGGCGCGCGCGCCCCGATCCCGAGCGTTTCGCGTAGCGCATCGTGCGCGCCCGCGCAGTCGACGACGAGATCGAAGGGGCCCGCGCGGGAACCGGCGCGCGAGACCAGCGCCGGACGCATGAGGTCGTCGACGCGAGAGACCTCGAAGCCAAGCTCGAGCCGAGCGCCGCTTTTCGACAACGCATCGTTCAGCAGGTCGAACAGCGAGGCGCGGTGCAGACCCAGGCCCCGCTCGCCGTCGGGATAGCGGATGTCGAGAACGCGCCTGCCGGAGAGGATGCGTCCGTCGAGTTCCCGGATGGGCGCGCCGAGCCTCTCCGCCGCCTCGCGCAGTCCAAGCGTCTCCAGCGCATGGAGTCCCGAGGGCTGCAGCAGCAGGCCCGCGCCGAGCGGCCGGGCCGTCTCGAAGCGCTCGAACACCGTCGCTTCATGGCCGGCGCGACTGAGCGCTATGGCGAGGGCCTGACCGGCCACGCCGCAGCCCACGATAGCGATGCGCATGGTCCCCCTTACGGCGCGACGCGTCTTGCTGTCAGTATGCCGCCACGCAGACCTCGCCGCGAGCGCCATGTCCGAATTCGTTCTTCATCCAAGGCTCGAGGCAGACACGCTCTTCGTCGCCGATTGGGCGCTCTCGCGCGTGCTCGCGATGAACGACGCGCGTTTTCCCTGGGTGCTGCTCGTTCCCCGGCGCGCTGGCTGCGTCGAGATCGCGGATCTGCCTGCTTCCGACCGCGTCATGCTGATCGAGGAGATCGCGCGCGCCTCGGAGGGGCTCAAACGATCGACCGCCTGCGCCAAGCTCAATATCGGCGCGCTCGGCAATCAGGTGACCCAATTGCACATTCATGTCGTGGGACGGAATGCGGGCGATGAGGCCTGGCCGGGCGCTGTGTGGGGTTACGGCCGGCCGAGGCCCTATGCCACGCGACAGGCCGCGGACTTCATCGCCGCATTCGTGAACGCCTGTTAACCGAAACTGGCACGGAGGTTGCTCCGTTCCGCCGGTCAGGAGAACCGGATATGCAGGCAGAAGCCGCACAGTCCACATCCGATCGCGCCGCGGTTATCGCCGCCTTGCGGGAGGCGAGCCGCGTCACCGGCTCGGATTTTCACTACATGCTCGGCGCGGCGATGCGCGAGAGCAGCCTGAAAACACAGGCGAAATCGGCGACATCCTCGGCTTGCGGGCTGTTCCAGTTCGTCAGCCAGACCTGGCTCGGCCTGGTCAAGGAGCATGGCGCCAAATACGGGCTCTCCTCATTCGCGGACGCCATTTCGAAGGACGCATCCGGGCGCTATCGCGTGAACGATGGCGCCGACAGGCGGGCAATTCTTGCCCTGCGAAACGACCCCAGGATCGCCGCCTTGATGGAGGGAGAATATGCGAGATCGTCCAAGTCCGCGCTCGAAAGCGCGCTCGGACGCAGCGTTTGCGCCGGCGAGCTTTACGCCGCGCACTTCCTCGGTCCCGGCGCCGCCTGCAAGCTGATCGAATTGAGCGAACGCACGCCCAACGCCAGCGCCGCCGACGTCTTTCCGCAGGCCGCCGCCGCAAATCGCAGCGTCTTCTACAATTCCGACGGCAGCGCCAAGAGCATTCGAGACGTCTATAACTGGGCTGTGCGACAACCCGGCGGCGATGGGTTGCAACCGCGCGCGCATTTGAGGCCGAGCCAGACCGACGATGCGGCCCCCGAAACCCATATGGCGAACGCCAGCGCCGTGTTCGGCGGCTTTCTGAGCTGGGCGCCCTCGCGCCCGTCCTTTTCGGCGCTTGGCGATTCCGCGCAGGACGAGTTCGATCGGGCGCGGACCGCGCCGCCGACGCCGTTCCTGCTCACCCCCGGCATAATGGAGCTTCTTTCCTCGCTGGTCCCTTCCCACGGGTAAGCGTTGGCCGAAGGCGAATTGCCGCGATAGGCTTTGTTGAGCTCCGAGCGCCCGCCCCATGTCCGATCACGCCTCCAAATTTGCGACCCCTGTCGCCGCCGCGACGATCCTGCTCGTGCGCGACGCGCCGGGCGGGCTCGAAGTCTTCATGGTCAAGCGCCACCACCAGATCGATTTCGTCTCGGGCGCGCTCGTCTTTCCCGGCGGAAAAGTCGACAAGGCCGATTACGAGGCGGCCGCGAGCGATGTCGTCGATGGCGGCGGGGATTGGAAGCCAGAAATGCGCGCGCTTGCGGCGGCGGCGATCCGCGAGGCATTCGAGGAATCGGGCATCCTTCTTGCGCGCGACGAAGCCAGCGGCGAATTCGTGGGCGAGGCGCGGCTCGGCGATCTGGAGCCCTATCGCGCGGCGCTGGAAAAGCATGAGTTGACGCTGTTCGAGATGGCGCGCCGGGAGCGGCTAAGGCTGGCGCTCGACAGCCTTGCCCTGTTCGCGCACTGGATCACGCCGGAGCATATGCCCAAGCGCTTCGATACGCGCTTTTTCATTGCGCGCTCCCCCATCGGGCATGTCGGCCGCCACGGCGGACGCGAGTCGGTCGATTCGGTCTGGATCGCCCCCGAACGCGCGGTCGCGGAGCGAAAGAGCTGGAACGTCGTCTTTCCCACCCGGCTAAATCTCATGAAATTGGCCGCCTCAAGCAGCGTCGAGGAGGCGATGAACGCCGCCAGAGCCGGCGCGCCGCTCACGGTGACGCCTTGGGTCGAGCAGGGCCCGGATGGGCCGTGGCTGCGCATCCGCGCCGACGCCGGCTATGCGCAGACCTCGGTCAAGCTGCGCGACGCGCTTTAGGCCCGCACGAGCTCTTCGACCTGGGACTCGAGCTCCGCGGCCAGCTCGCTCGCCATGCGGTTCGAGTCGTCGCGGATCATGTCGCGGAAGATGATGTGGATGGCCGTCACATGGGCGTCGACGAGCGCCAAAGGAACGGTCTCATGCGCCTTGACGAATTCCATCAATCGGCAGAGCGAGGAGGCGACCCGCGCCGCGAGCGGAAACTCGAAGGTCGAGGCCTGCCCCTTGATGTCGTGACTGGCCCGGAAGAGGGCGTTGCGCGCCGCCGCGCTGTTCTCCGCGGCGTAGCGGTCGCGGCAGGCGCGGAGCCTGTCGGCGTCCGCGCTCATGAAATTCGAGAAATCGGCCTTGAGATTTTGCACGGCCGCTTCGGCGCGGCCGATCGCGGCCATGTCGAGGCCGCGTCCTGCGCCGCCGACCTTGGCCTTGAGGATGTTCGGCGGCATGAAGAGTTCGGTCGGCCTTGCGTCCCTCGCCATCGCGTCTCCTATTCCAGCGCGGTCGCTTCGAGCGCGGCGCGACGCTCGGCGCCCTGGTATTCGCTGATCGGCCTGCGCCGCCGGCAGGGGCCGAAATAGGACTTGGTGCGCACGAAGGGCCTTGGGCGCTCGATCACCGAAATCAGCCGGGTCAGAATGGCTTTCACCGAAACGGGCTTGGCCAGGAATTCGTTGACGCCCGCGTCGCGCGCCTGGCGCACGTGATCGATATGGGTGTAGCCGGTCAGCATGATGACGGGCGCGAAGGGATTGGGCGATTGCGGGGAGGTCCGGACCTGTCTTACGAATTCCAGGCCCGACATGCCTTCCATCATCCAGTCGAGCAGGATGACGTCGGGGTTGAACTCGCGCAGCAGCGCCCAGGCGCGCTCGCCGCTTTCGGCCTCGCAAATCTGGACGGCGCCGAAGGCCTGCAGGATCGTGACGACGAGCTTGCGCATATGCGCGTTGTCGTCGACCACCAAGACCTTCAGCCTGTCGAAACGATAGCCGCTCATCCCCACGCCCGGCGCTTTGCCGGTCCCGTGGCCGGGATTGTTGCTTAACGGGCGTTAACGCGGCGTGAAGTCCGTGCGGCGCTAGTCGACGAACTGCTCGGCGAGGATTCGCTCGTCAAGACTGTGGCCGGCGTCGAAGAGGAGCGTGGCGGCGACGCTGCGATCCTCCGCGACATCGACTGAGGTCACGTCTCGCACTTCCAGATCGTCCGCCACCGCGCTCACCGGCCGTTTTTCGGCCTCCAGCACTTCGAAACGCACGCGCGCGCGGCGCGAGAGCAGCGCGCCGCGCCAGCGCCGCGGCCGGAACGCGCTGATGGGCGTGAGCGCAAGAAGATCCGCGTCGATGGGCAGGATCGGCCCGTGCGCCGAAAGATTGTAGGCGGTGCTTCCGGCCGGCGTCGAAACCAGCGCGCCGTCGCCGATCAGCTCGGCGATGCGCACCTTGTCGTCGACCAGAACCCTGAGCTTCGCCGTTTGCCGGGTCTGGCGCAGCAGGGAAACGTCGTTGAAGGCGAGCGCTTCGTGCCGCCCGCCAGCATTTACGGCCGTCATCCGCAGCGGATGGATGCGGGCGCGCTCCGCGGCTTCGAGGCGATTTATGAGCCCTTCTTCGCGGAACTCGTTCATCAGAAAGCCGACCGAGCCCAGATTCATGCCATAGATCGGTTTGTCGCTGCCCAGGAAGGCGTGCAGCGTCTGCAGCATGAAGCCGTCGCCGCCAAGCGCGACAATGAGCTCGCAGTCCTTGGCGCCCGCATCGCCATAGCGTTCGCGCAGCCGCGAGAGCGCGGAGTTGGCGTCCGGCGCGTCGGCGGCGGCGAAGTGGATGCGTTTGGCCATCAACCGCCCGTGAGCGACATGGTCCGCGCCAGAACCGGCGCGTTGCGCCTGCGATCGATGACGAAATCGTGGCCTTTGGGCTTGCGCGCGATCGCCGCGTCGATCGCGGCCGACAGAAGCTCGTCGTCCGGCGAGGCCCGAAGCGGGGCGCGCAAATCCGCCGCGTCGTTCTGGCCAAGGCACATGAACAGCGTGCCCGTGCAGGTCACCCGCACGCGATTGCAGCCTTCGCAGAAATTGTGGGTCAACGGCGTGATAAAGCCCACCCGCCCGCCGGTCTCGGCCACGCGCGCATAACGCGCCGGGCCGCCGGTGCGATAGTCGATGTCCTCGAGCGTATAGCGGCGCGCGAGATCGGCGCGCAGAAGCGACAGCGGCAGATACTGATCGGTGCGGTCCTCCTCCACCTCGCCGAGCGGCATGGTCTCGATCACGGTGAAGTCCATTCCCCGGCCGTGCGCCCATTCCAGAAGGTCCGGAATCTCCTCGCGGTTGAGTCGCTTGAGCGCCACAGTGTTGATCTTGACGGCGAGCCCGGCCTGCTGCGCCGCGTCGATCCCCTGGAGCACCGCGCCGATCTCGCCCGAACGCGTGATAGCGCGGAACTTTTCGGCATCGAGCGTATCGAGCGAGACGTTGACGCGGCGAACGCCCGCCTCGAACAGCGGGCGCGCATAGCGGGCGAGCTGCGAACCGTTGGTGGTCAGCGTCAGCTCCTTCAGCCCGGCGCCCAGGCGCAGCCCAAGCCTTTCGACCAGCCGCATCAGATCCTTGCGCACGAGAGGCTCGCCGCCGGTGATGCGTATCCGTTCCACGCCCTTGGCGACGAACGCGGAGCAGAGCCTTTCCAGTTCCTCCAAAGTGAGCAGATCGCGCTTGGGCAGGAAGGTCATGCGTTCGGGCATGCAGTAGACGCAGCGGAAATCGCAGCGGTCCGTCACCGAGACGCGCAGATAGGTGATGCGCCTGCCGAAGGGATCGATCATGGCGCGAGTTTAGCAGGCCGCCGAGAATTTCACGACCCTTGCGGGCCTGCGCGCAGTTCGTCCAGGGCTTCGGCCTTGGTGTAGCTGTTGAACACCGCCTGAACCTCGGCCAGCTGTTCGTTCGAAAGTTGCGGAACGAGACGACGGGCGCGGCGCGAGCGCTCGAAAACGGTCGAAAACACGCAGCGGTCTATGCCGACCGCGCGGCAGGCGAGCGCCACCGATCTGGGGCCGGTTTGGTAGAACAGGCTCTGGTGCTCCGCGAGAGGCAGGCGCAGCAATTGGGCGAAGGCCATGTCAAACAGCTCGATCTGTCCCTGTTGCAGGACGCGCAGCAAAAAGCCCGGCTTCAATTGGCCGCAGGCGGCGAGCTTGTCGACGAGCCTTTGGGAACCGCCGGCGGCCGTCTCGACGGCGCCCGGCGCGCCGCTCACCGATTTTTCCGCATCGCGCAGCGCGCGGTCGAGCTTCTCCGGCGCCATGTTGAAATTCTGGGAAATATAGATGCGCAGCGCTTCGGAGACGAAGTCGCACATTTTGGTGGCGAGGCGAGGCGGCAAATCCGGCCTTTCGACCAGCGGCGATTGCAGGCTCGCGATCCTGCGCGATTTTTCGACCAACGTTTCGAACGTCGCGGACGAAATCTTGGCGGTGACATTGCGCACCAGCGCGGCGAGCACGCTTTCCGCTTCGCTTCTGGCGAGCGCCTCGGTGACGGGTTCTCCGATATAAGCGCGCGCCGCGATGACCTCATGATGAGCCATGCCGCATTCGGCGATCATTCGAAGGACGTCGGTCTCCGTCAGCAGGGCGCTGCGCAGGATCAACGGTCGAGCCACTTCGATGGTGTCGTCGGCAAGCAGGAGGATCAGGTCGTGCGGCGCGGTGATGTCGTCGGCGAGTCTTTCCGCCAACGCGATGCGGATCGCCATCTCGACGTCTCGCGCGAGCCGGCGCAGGATGTCGCGCATCAGATCGCGTTCGCGCGCGCTGAGGTGGCTGCCCTGGACGCGATAGAGCGAGGCGACGGCCAGGAAGATTTCCTCCCGCGTCGCGCCCTGCGGATTGGCGGCAAGCTGGGCGAGGCGGCCCATGTCGCTCATGTCTCGCGCGGTCAAACCCACGTTTCGTCCAAGCCTCGCTCAAAGCCTTCCGACCGGAAGGCTGGAACTCGTAGCAAAGCGTCGTTAACAGCGTGTTAAGGTAGCTTCCGCGTTTACCGAACGGCATCCTGAAATGGCGCAGCCACGCATCCTTTCGATCGACCAGGGCACCACCTCGACGCGGGCGGTCGTGTTCGATGCGGCCGGCGCAACGCTCGCCTCGCGCGCCGTCGAGCTTGGCCAGATCTATCCGGCCAATGGCTGGGTCGAGCACGATGCGGAAGAAATCTGGCGGGCGACGCTCTCCTGTTGCAGAGCCGTACTGAAAGAGGCGGGCGAAATCGCGGCCATCGGGATCGCCAATCAGCGCGAGACGACGCTGGTGTGGGAGCGCGCGAGCGCCAGGCCGATCCACAACGCCATCGTCTGGCAGGACCGGCGCACGGCCGAGCGCTGCCGCGAGCTGAAGGCGCAGGGGCTTGAGCAAAAGATCGCCGCGAAGACCGGGCTCCTGCTCGATCCCTATTTTTCCGCGACCAAGCTCGAATGGATCCTCAATCGCGTTCCTGGCGCGAGGTTGCGTGCGGAAAAGGGCGAGCTGTGCTTCGGCACGATCGATTCCTGGCTGATCTACAGGCTCACGAACGGCAAGGTCCACGCGACGGACGCGACCAACGCGTCGCGCACGATGCTGCTCGATCTCAATACGCTGGCGTGGGATTGTGAGCTGTGCGCGCTGTTCGGCGCTCCAGGCGCGATGTTGCCAGAGCTGCGCGACAGCGCAGGCGATTTCGGAACGGCGGACGAGCTCGGCTCGATCCCCATTCGCGGCGTCGCCGGCGATCAGCAGGCCGCGGCCTTCGGTCAGGCCTGCTTCAGGCCCGGCGAAGTGAAGTCGACCTACGGCACCGGCTGCTTCGCGCTGGCCAACACCGGCGCCGCCGTCCCGGCGTCGCAGAACCGGCTGCTTGCGACCTGCGCCTGGCGCATCGGCCAAGAGCGGGCCTACGCCATCGAAGGTTCGATCTTCGTGGCGGGCGCGGTGGTGCAATGGCTGCGCGATGCGCTGGGCGTGATTGAGAGCGCGTCCGACATCGAGGCGCTCGCCCGAACCGCAAGACCCGCCGACGGGCTCTATTTCGTGCCGGCCTTCACGGGATTGGGAGCGCCCTATTGGGACCCGGAAGCGCGCGGCGCGATTCTGGGACTGACGCGCGACATGGGCGCGGGCGAGATCGCGCGCGCGGCGCTGGACGCGGTTTGCTATCAGACGCGCGATCTTCTCGAGGCGATGGCCCGAGACATGCGCGCCGCGGGGCTTGGCGCGCCGTCCACGCTGAAGGTCGATGGCGGCATGGTGAAGAACGATTGGTTCTGCCAGCGCCTCGCCGACCTCACCGGCCTTCCCGTGGACCGGCCTGTCGTCGCCGAAACCACCGCCTTGGGCGCGGCCTATCTGGCGGGGCTCGCGAGCGGGGTGTTCCAGGACAAGGATGAGATCGCCGCGCGCTGGGCCCTCGACCGCAGATTTGAACCGGCGATGAATTCCACAACGCAAGACGCGCTTTATGAAGGTTGGAGAAACGCGGTCTCGCGGGTGCGGCCCTAGCGGCGCAACCGTTTGACAGCGCAATGGCGCGGGACCACTCTGTCAGAACCGCCATTTCCGAATGGAGTCCGCCCGTGAATCTGATGCAGAAGATGGAGCGCACCCCGCCGCCGGCGCATGCGATCGCCTCTCTCGAAGGCAAGGTTTCGCCGGAGGAATGGAAGCTGCGCGTCGATCTCGCCGCCACCTACCGGCTGGTCGCCATGTACGGCTGGGACGATATGATCTTCACCCACATTTCCGCGCGCATTCCAGGCCCCGAGCATCACTTTCTCATCAACCCGTACGGCCTGCTGTTCGAGGAGATCACCGCCTCGTCGCTGGTCAAGATCGACATTGACGGAAACAAGGTCCAGGACTCGCCCTATCCCGTGAATCCGGCCGGCTTCACCATCCATTCCGCGCTGCACATGAATCGCGACGACGCGCATTGCGTCATTCATCTGCATACGGACGATGGCGTGGCCGTTTCGGCGCAGGAAAACGGCCTCATGCCGCTCGACCAGCATGCGATGACGATCTGCGGCGACATCGCCTATCACGATTACGAGGGCATCGCGCTCGATCTCGGCGAGCGCGAGCGGCTGGTGGCCGATCTGGGGCCTTCCAAGCACGCGATGATCCTGCGCAATCACGGAACGCTTACGCTCGGAAAGTCGTGCCCCGACGCCTTCATGCGCATGTATTATCTCGAACGCGCCTGCACCATGCAGGTGCGCGCGCTCGCCGGCGGCATGAAGCCTTACAAGGTCAACCAGGGCGTCGCCGAGAAGACCGCCGAACAGGGCGCCGCGGCGTTCGACGGCTGGATGGGCGCGCTCGCCTGGCCCGCGCTGTTGCGCAAGCTCGACCGGATCGATCCGAGCTACAAGCACTAGTTCATGCGGCATGGGTGGCCGGGTCGCGCTTCGCTACGCTCGCGCCCCGGCCATGACGAGGTTCTAAGGAATGAAATTCGGCATCGGTCAACCGGTCAGGCGCGTTGAGGACATCCGCTTCGTCACCGGGCAGGGCCAGTACACGGACGATCTGCATTTTGCGGGCGAGGCGCACGCAGCCTATGCTCGCAGCCCCCACGCCCATGCGAAAATCCTTTCCATCGACGCCGCCGCCGCCGAGGCCGCGCCCGGCGTGATCGCGGTGCTGACCTGGAGGGACGTCGAGGCGTTCGGCGCCGGCCCCATGCCCTGCATGGCCCCGCTTCGCAACCGCGACGGCTCGCCGGTGCGCCAGTCGCCCAAGCCGCTGCTGGCCAAGGACAAGGTCACCTTCGCGGGCGAGGCGGTGGCGATGGTCGTCGCCGAGACCTACGCGCAGGCCATGGACGCCGCCGAACTCGTCGCCGTCGAGTACGAACCGCTCGAAGCGCGCGGCACGCTTGCCTCCGCCCCGGGCGGTCCGCAGATCTGGGAGAGCGCGCCCGGCAATGAGTGTTTCGACTGGGCTGCGGGGGACGAGAAGGCGGTCGCCGACGCCTTCGCCACGGCCGCGCACACGGTCAAGGTCGAAACGGTTCAGAACCGCGTCGCGCCCAGCTCGATGGAAACGCGAAACGCAATCGGCGTCTACGACGCGCAAAAGGATTTCTACACGCTCTACAGCGGCAACCAGGGCTCCGGCCATTTGCGCGACCGCGTGGGCATGGTCCTCAACATCCCCAAGGAGAAGATGCGCGTCGTCAACAAGGATGTCGGCGGCGGTTTCGGGATGAAGGGATTCATGTACCCCGAACAGCCGCTCGCCTTGATCGCGGCGAAGAAGACAGGCCGCCCGGTGCGTTGGTCGTCGACGCGCACGGAAGCCTTCCTCACCGACGATCACGGCCGCGACGCAATCACCACCGGCGAGCTGGCGCTCGACAAGGACGGCAAAATCCTTGCGCTGCGCATCGCCGGAACGGCGAACATGGGCGGGTATCTCTCGCAGTTCGCGCCCTTCATCGCTACGCTCGCCGGCGGGCGCATTTTCGGCGGCGTCTATCGCGTGCCGCATGTCTTCGCCCATGTGAAGGGCTACTTCTCCAATTCCGGCCCCATCGACGCCTATCGCGGCGCCGGCCGGCCCGAGGCCGCTTATCTGATGGAGCGGTTGATGGATGTCGCCGCGCGCAAGACAGGGCTCGACCGCTTCGAGATCAGGCGGCGCAACCTGCCGGCTGCGAGCGAGCTTCCGCTGACCAACTGGTTCGGCATTTCCTACGACTCCGGAGATTTTCCGCGCATGCTGGACGACGCGGCCAGGCGCGCCGACGTCGCCGGATTTAGGGAGCGCAAGAGAGCCTCCGCCGCGCGCGGAAAGCTTCGCGGGCTTGGCCTGGCCTATTACGTGGAGATCACCTTCGCGGTCGGCGCGGAACCGGCGCGCGTCGCCTTCACCGACAATGGCGGCGTCGAACTCTATGTCGGCACCCAATCGAACGGCCAGGGCCACGAGACGGCCTTCGCCCAGCTTGTCGCCGAAAAGCTCGGCGTGCCGTTCGAATCGATCACGGTGAAGCAGGGCGACACCGACTGGGTGAACGGCGGGGGCACCGGCGGCTCGCGCTCGCTCAACATGTCGGGCGGCGCGCTCAACACCGCTTCCGACGAGGTCATCCGCAAGGGCAAGGCCGCCGCCGGCCAGGTGCTGCAGGCGGGCGGCGCGGAAGTCGATTTTGCGGTTGTCGAAGGCGTCGGAACGTTTCGCGTGGCGAACTCCGATCGCGCCATCTCCCTGGGCGAACTGGCCGTGACGCTAAGGCGCGAGAAGCTGCCCGGATTCGAAAACGGCCTCGACAGCGACGCCGTTTTTCAAGGGGCCGCGTCCACCTTCCCCAATGGCTGCCACATCTGCGAGGTCGAGGTCGATCCGGAAACCGGCAAGGTCGACGTCGTGTCCTATCGCGTGCTTGACGATTTCGGCCGCGTCATCAATCCCATGCTGGTGGCCGGCCAGGTTCATGGCGGCGTGGTCCAGGGCCTCGGCCAGGCGCTGATGGAGAACATGGTCTACGACTCCGAAACCGGGCAACCATTGAGCGCGACGTTCAGCGATTACGCCATGCCGCGCGCCGACGACGTTCCGGACATCGCTTTCGCCTATGAGGAAATCCCCTGCAGGACGCACGAGATGGGCGCGAAGGGCTGCGGCGAGGCGGGCACGGTCGGGGCGCTGCCCTGCGCGATCAGCGCGGTGTGCGATGCGCTCGACATCGATCACATTGACATGCCGGCGACGCCCGAGCGGGTCTGGCGCGCGCTTCGGGTCAAGCGGTCCGCGGCCTGAACCCATCCGCGTCCGAGCCGCTCGCGCGCAATCGCCCTATTGCGTCGAATTCGGCTCGAGAGCCTCGGGCTTGGTCTTGGCGTCCGGCGAGGCGGCAGGCTTGTAGGCTGCGATCGAGGAGGCCAGCATGTCGCGCTGCTGGCAGCCGTTGGGACAGCGCGCCTCAAGCGCCTTGAGTTTTTCGCGCGCCGCGTCCGGGTCATCCATTTCGAGATAGAGCTCGCCCAGAAATTCGAGAACATCCTTGTCGTTCGGGTCCTCATCGAGCGCGCGACGATAGTAGGTGTTGGCGAGCTGAAGTTCGCCGTCATGCGCCTCGCCGGTCCGTGTCTTGGCCATCATGCGGTGCGCGGTCGCCAAATATTTCAAGACGCCGACGTCATCCGGAAACTCGTCCAGCGCCGCGGCGAGATAGGCCGCCGCCTGTTCGTATTTGCCGTGCTTGTAGAGATCGACGCCGATGTCGCGCTCGATCCGCGCATGCGCGGCGGCGGACGGCGAGCCTGAGCTGATGGCCAGCGCGCCCGTGGCCGAGGCGCAGAAGAACGCTGTCGTCGCTGCCCAAATCAGTTTGCGCATAGTTTAGACCTCGCGGTCGCTGCCACATCCAAGGCCATACTCCAGCCGCGCGCGCTTGTCATGGATTGGTTTGCGCGGGCGGTGCGGGTGGCGCAGGCGTCGCGGCGGGCGCCGTGTCGAGCGCGGCCGGCGCAGGCGTCGCCGCGGGCGGCGGAGCGTAGGCGGCGATCGCCTTGGTCAGCGCGTCGCGCTCGTCGCATCCGTCGGGGCAGAGCGACGCGAGCAGGGACATCTCTCGCTGGGCCGAGGGCAGATCGTTCATCTGCAGATAAAGCTCGCCCAAATATTCATGCACGCGCTTGTGATCGGGCTCGATCGTGAGCGCCTCCTGATAATAGGCAAGCGAGGTCTTCAACTCGCCCTGGCGCGCGGGGTCGCTTTCCGACGCGCCCACCATTCGGTGCGCATAGCCGAGATAATTCAGAATGTCGGCGTCGCGCGGATGCTTGGCGAGCGCTTTCTCGAGATGGGGAATCGCCTCGGCGTAGCGCTCGTGCAGGATCAGCCGCCGTCCGGTGGAATAGTCGTCGAATGTGGCCGAAGGCATGCCGCTGAATCCGTACCCGCCGCCTCCGCCGCCGCCCATGGCGAGCGCAGCGGTCGAGACCGCCGCGAAAACTGCGACCGAGAGAAAAGAGGCTTTCCGCATGGGGCCCTCCAAGAGATAGTCCGCCATTTTAGTCGCACCCAACGGCAAGCGCCACGTGCGGCGTTTGACTTACAACGTATGGGCGGGGAAAGTTCGTCGATGGATCAGGAAACTGCTGCAAAGCCGGACGCCCGGCCGGCTCGGCGCAGGCCCGAAAGCCTCGCGAAGCTCAAGAAGGCGGCGCGTAAACTGTTCGTCGAGCGCGGCTATCACGCAACCCGCCCGCAGGACATTGCGCGCGAAGCGGGTCTGGGCCACGGCACGTTCTATCTGCATTTCGACGACAAGCGCGCATGCTTTCTCGCTTTCGTGGAGGACGCGCGCGTCGAGCTTCAGCGCTATGTGGATTCGCGCGTCGCCGCCACAGACGGCTCGCTCGAAAAGACGATCGCCGCTTCGCTCAATGCGATCTACGATTACGCCGAGTCTCATCCGGGGGTTCTCGGCGCGGCGATGACCGACGAGGCGGTGATCGACGCGGAAGGCGCGCAGGCGACGCCCCTTCTCATCCGCTGGGGGCGCGACTGGGCCGAACACCTCCAGCGGCTGATGGACACGGGCGGGGCGGCGCGCATCTACGACGCCGAGATCATCGGGCAGGCGATCCTGGGCGCCATCCATCAGACCGGAAGCGAAGGTTCCCGTTCGCGCCGCAAGCGCCAGGATGTCATCGACAATCTCACGCGGTTTCTGGTGCGCGCGCTCAAGCCCTGATTGACAGCGCGAGGCAACTGACAAACTATCAGTTCTGGACGGATTGGCCCAAGACCCGGCCGCGAGGAGTTGCGCCATGACCAGGCTGGTATGGACCAGGCGGGAAATCCTTGCGGAGCATCGCTACGCCAAGCCGCATGTCGAAGCCGGATACAGGCTCCATGGCGGTTTCGATGAAAGCGGCCGCTATATTTCGCCGCGCACGTTGAACCGCTGGCCGGCCATCGCCGCGTGGCGCGACGCCTTGAAGGCGCAAGGGCGCGATCTTGTCGATCCTTCGCAAGAGTTGATGTCGCGGGCCTCGTTCCCCAGCGCGGCGCAACAAAGCTTTCTTCTCGAACTGGGCTTGGGCCAGACCCTCTGGAATTCGCTGAGCGTGACCGGCGCGGTGGAAGCGCGCGGGCGCGCGCTCGCCGACGCGGAGGCGCCGGATTTCCAGCCCATCGTCGAAGGCGATATTTCAGGTACGGCGACGGCGCATCTCAACAAGGGACTTCTGCGCGCCCACGGGCTCGACGAGGGCGGCGATCCGCAAAGCGGGCAGGGCGGGCACGACCTCATGTGGTTCGCCGTGCGCGATATGCTGTTCGGCAAAGGCGCCTATCCGGCCCCGGAGATTCCGCAGTCTCTGTCGCGGCCCGAGACGGGTCGGCTCATGCCTCAGATCCCGCCCGAGCACGAGCGCTGGATCCTGCTTCTGATGAACGTTCTGATGATCGAGGTGCGGGCCGAGGCGTTCTTCCTCTTCTGCACCCGCGTGATGCGCGATCCGCGCAATTTCCGCAACCGCAGGAACGCGGCCGCGCGCGCCGCCGAACTCGTCGACCGCATCCGGCAGGACGAAGCGCCCCATGTCGCCTATCTGACGGTCGCCGTCTCGGAACTGCGCAGTTTCGACTATCGCGCCACGGACGGCCGCCGCCTCAAGGGAGCCGAGTTCATCGATCCGGTCTGGCGCGGAATGGTCCATTGGCACGCGGTCGCCAACCTCGATCACGAGCGCGCGCAAACCCGGGCGGCGCTGGAGCGTTTGCTGCTCGAGCGGATGGACGGCGAGGCGCAGCTGCGCCGATTCAGAAACCTCGAAGAGAAAGAAGCGGCCTGATGCAGGACTTCAAAGGCAAGACGGCCTTTATCACCGGGGGAGCGTCCGGCATCGGGCTTTCCATGGCGCGCGCGTTCGGCCGGGCGGGCATGAACGTCGTGCTCGCGGACATCGATCTTAACGCCGCCCGCGACGCGGCTGAACGCCTTGCCGGCGAGCAGGTCAAGGCCCATCCGGTGCGCTGCGACGTGAGCGAAAGGGGCGCAGTGCGCGCGGCCGCCCTCGAAGCCATCGCCCGCTTCGGCAAGGTGCACCTCGTCTGCAACAATGCGGGCGTGGCGGTAGGCGGGCAGATCGGCGCGGTCGGCGAGCGCGACTGGGACTGGATCATCGACGTCAATCTGAAGGGCGTCGTGTACGGCGTCGAAACCTTTGCGCCGCTGATCCGCAGTCATGGCGAAGGCGGCCACATCGTCAACACCGCCTCGATGGCCGGCATGGTCTCGCCGCCCGGGCTCGAGCCTTATTGCGCCACCAAGTTCGCCGTCGTCGCCATGAGCGAAGGCTGGGCGCAGCAGCTTCAGCCGATGAATATCGGCGTCTCGATTCTCTGTCCCGGTTTCGTGCGCACGCGCATCCACGAAAGCGGCCGCGCCCGGCAGGAGAAATATGGGGGCGTCGGCGATGTCGATCCGGGCGTCGCCGCGACGCGCGAGGAGGCGGCGCAGAACGTGCTGAGCGGCATCGACCCGGACATCGTGGGCAACCGCGTCCTCGAGGCGGTGAAGAACGGAGAGCTCTATATCTTCACCCATCCGGCCATGCGCGCTTTCGTCGAGGCGCGGTTCCAGATGATCCAGGCGGCCTTCGACGCGGCTTATCGTTCGCCGGCCCTCGCCAGCGTGCGGGATCACAACCCGGTCACCCTGCTCACGCCGAAAGAGAAGGCTTCATGAAATTCGGCATCTTCTACGAGCATCAGCTTCCGCGTCCGTGGAACGAGGGCGACGAGCTGAAGCTGTTTCAGGACGCGCTCGACCAGGTAGAACTGGCCGACCGGCTCGGCATCGATCATGCCTGGGAGGTCGAACATCACTTCCTCGAGGAATATTCGCATTCCTCCGCGCCCGAGGTCTTCCTCGCCGCCTGTTCTCAGCGAACGAAGACCATTCGTCTGGGCCACGGCATCGTGCTCATGCCGCCGGGCTACAATCATCCCGCGCGCGTCGCCGAGCGCATCGCCACGCTCGATCTCGTCTCGAACGGCCGCGTCGAGTTCGGCACCGGCGAATCCTCCGCGCTGCTCGAGCTCGGCGGCTACAAGGTGCCGGTCGAGAAGAAGCGCGATATGTGGCGCGAGGCCGTGGAGCAATGCCTCAACATGATGGTGATGAATCCCTATCCGGGGTTCAAGGGCCAGTTCTTCGACATGCCCTGCCGCAACATCGTGCCCAAGCCGGTGCAGAAGCCGCATCCGCCGGTTTGGGTCGCCTGCTCGAACCGCGAGACGATCAAGCTCGCGGCAAGGCTCGGCATCGGCGCGCTCACCTTCGCCTTCGTCGATCCGCAGGAGGCGCGCCAATGGGTCGACGATTACTATCGCATCATCCGCGAGGAGTGCGTGCCCATCGGCCATGCGGTGAACGCCAACATCGCGATGGTGACGGGCTTCTCCGTCCATCGCGACCATGACGAGGCTCTCCGGCGCGGGCTCGACGGATTCCGCTTCTTCGGTTACGCGCTCGGCCATCACTACATCTTCGGCGAGCACAAGCCCGGCCGCACCGACATCTGGAAAAATTTCGAGGCCGCGCGCGATCACCTGCCGGCCAACCCGGGCGCCGGCGGCATGGGAACGCCGGACGAGATGCGCGCGCACTTACGCAAATTCGCGGACGCCGGCGTCGATCAGGTCGCCTTCATCCAGCAGGGCGGGCGCAACAGGCATGAGCACATCTGCGAGGCGCTCGAACTTTTCGGCCGCGAGATCATGGGCGAGTTCAAGGAGCGCGAGGCCGAACGCCAGAAGAAGAAGAACGAGGAGCTTGCGCCCTTCATCGAGAAGGCGTTCGCGCGCAAACAGAAGACGAAAGAGCTGACCGACGAAGAGATCCCGAACGTCGTCGCGCTCGGCCGCCAGATCGCGCAACAGCCCGCCGATCCGAAGGCGGAAGACTCGGCGCGGCGCTTCGCCGAAGCCGGCGCCGTGCCGCTCAGCGATCCGCTGGCCCATCCCAGGGCTGAACATCGCGGCTGATACAACTTCTGAGGCGATTATATACTTGACTCAGCAAGCCTGCCTCCCTACATTGTCAAGCAAGGAGACAGGACATGGCGAAATCGGCCCTCGAAAACCCGATCTTCCAGGACAAGACCAAGGCCCGTAAGTGGCTGGAAAGCCTGCTATGGGCGGACGGCCGGGCCTGCGGGCATTGCGGCGTCCTGAACGAAAGCACGCCCATCAAGAGCCGTTCGGGTTTCTACCAGTGCAACGCTTGCCGCAAACAGTTCTCAGTGACGGTCGGAACGGTGTTCGAGCGCAGCCATATCCCGCTCAACAAGTGGCTTATGGCGGCTTTCCTGCTTTGCGCATCTAAGAAGGGCATCTCAGCCCATCAAATGCACCGCATGCTCGGCATCACCTACAAGTCCGCATGGTTTATGTGCCACCGCTTGCGCGAGGCCATGAAGCCCGCTGGCAAGCTTCCGCCCTTGGGTGGCGAGGGCAAGTATGTGGAGTCTGATGAGACGTTTTACGGCAACAAGCCAGGCATGAAGCGCAAGCACATGGGAACGAAGCACAAGCACACCATCCTGTCTCTGGTAGAGCGCGGGGGCGAGGTCCGCTCGTTCCACATGAAGGATGGCGTTGGCCTTAGCCTATACCCGACCATCCTTAAGAACGTAAAGCGCGACGGGACCAGATTCCGCACGGATACCGCCGCTTGGTACAAGGGCATGAGCGATTTCATTCCCGATCACGAAATGGTCGATCACACCGCCAATGAATATGTGCGCGGCGATGCGTATACGAACACGGCGGAAGGCTTCTTTTCGATCTTCAAGCGCGGCATGTCAGGCGTCTATCAGCATTGCGGCGAACAGCATCTTCACCGCTATCTCGCGGAGTTCGATTTCCGCTACACAAACCGCGCGGCGCTGGAAATCAGCGACGAGATGCGCGCCGAAAAGGCGTTGAAGGGCATCACGGGAAAGCGTCTCACCTATCGGCGGATTAACAAGGAAGCAAACGCTTAGGCAGAAAGCCCTAGCGTTCATTCGTTGGCGACGTAAGCAGGGTTGTGAGACTATGGCATTTCGTCCATGGAGGCCGAAACGATTCGGACCAAACCCAAATGAGACAAGTACCTCCTGCCCCGACCGATTCGAGCATTAAAGAACTGATGGCGAAACTTTCGCGCGACGTAGAGAGTTTGACGCGGGAAGCCAAGTCTCTGACTGAGAAGTTACTGGCCTTCAAGAAAGGCCGAGACATCCAGAGGCGTGACCACAGCTATGCGCACGATTGGCGGCGTGGCGAATCTCACAAGACGAGAGAGCCCAAAAACGCAATCCATGAGTTCGAGAATGAATTGGGGCCTGCCGAGTTTATTGTCTATGACAAGGCGCTTCGAGCAATCGCAAGAACTGTAGATGACGCGCTTCGCGACATAAGGGCGACTAGAGCAGATATCGAAGCAATAAAAACAGATTCAGATCTTAGGGCCGACTGGAAAACGTTCACAGGAAATTAGAAAACAGCGTCACGAATTCTCTTGGCCGCAATTTCCGTTCCGATCGATGCATCTCTGGCTTGCGATACTAGGCGTGACAGAAGCTGAATCTCTTCGCGAAGCCTTCGAATTTCATCACTGAGAGTTTCGCACCCTTGCGACTTCGTTTTACTTTTTGACGCGGGTAGCCGGTGCGGCATGAGGCTGATGTCCCATCTTTGCGGCTGATTTCACTAGGGCCTCGAACTGGGGCCAAGCATCGGGGTCTAGGTCCAAAGGCTTCGCTTTTGCGACGGCCTTGCGCTTTGTTTTCTTGGGGGATTTTCGAGTTTTCATCCGTGTACGTTTCGAAGTTGTGGATGGCGTCGCGATTCATGAGAAAGTTACGCAAACATCCATAGCGAGCCCTTGAATTGTGCCGAGCTTGGCGTGGAATCGCAGAATCGTGAGTCGCCCTCCACACTCTGTAAGGCGGGCGTCTCGCGATTGGCGCACCGCGATTGCGGGTGCTAGGGGCTTCGGCCCCGCCGGGAGTGAGATGCGGAAGCTGAACGGAGCCCAACCTGTTCCAGCAGGTTGGCGGACAGCACCGACGCACTAGGCGGAGATTGCGGGTTCGATTCCCGCGCGCTACCTCACTTTTTGGCCCCTCGCCCAAGTCAGCGGGTGAGGGAGTCTAGCGTTGAACGGCCCGCCGGCCATACGGAAAAGTCGAACACCGGATACCATATCCACACCCAGCGCCTACTTGCGAGTTATTCTCATTATGCAACTTCTGCTTACTCAAAGATATAATCACCACTTCTGATTTATTGCCGGAAAGGTTGCATTTTGGCTCACTGCCAACAGGCCGTGTTGTTTCGCGTGGGCTGAAACTGGCTGAGTAACCGGATAAGGCGCATTGCGCCGGACCGGCTCTCCATCATCAGAGACTTCTCGACGCCGGGGCGGGATGAAGGCCTACCACGCGACAGCAATGGCGCGCGCCGATGGAACGCGCGGCGCCGCCGACGCCATGTCCAAAGAGCGCGGCGATCTTTGGCGGCGGATCGAACTGCCTTGCGCCGACTCGCGCGAGGCCGGGCTCTACCTCGCCCGACTCTTCCTGCCGCTGTGGCGCGAGGACGGCGCGCTTCTGATCGCGACGGCGGATCAGAGCGCCGAAAACCTCGCCTGGCTGGAAGCGGCCTATGGCAAGACCCGGATCGTCAGCGTCTCGCGCGAGTGGCTCATCGCCAGGCTTCAGTCTCGCTTCGAGCCGGAGCTCGCCGATCGCGCGGCGCTGGCGTTGGCCCGCGAAAGACCGGCGCTCTCGGCCAAGCGCGTGGTCACGCGCCGACAGGCGATTGCGCTCGCCGCAGGCTTTGCGGCTTTCGCGGCCGCCGCCGTTCTGGCGCCGTTGCGGACCTTGTCCGCTTTTGTGATTGCGGCGTCGCTCCTGTTTTTCGCCAGCGCATTCTTTCGAGTGGCATTGTCGTGGCTGGGCGGCTTGCCGCGGCGGTTCGCGGTCGCGGCGGCGAGCGCGGACGATCCGAACCTTCCCATCTATTCGATCCTCGCTCCGCTCTATCGCGAAGCCGACGTGGCGCCGGACCTCGTCCGCGCGCTCTCTGCGCTCGCCTATCCAAAGGAACGTCTCGACATCAAGCTGATCGTCGAGGCGGACGACCACGAGACTATCGCCGCTTGCGAACGCTGCGCGCCGGAGGCGCCCTTCGAAATCGTGCGCGTGCCTGCCGGCCCGCCGCGCACCAAGCCCAAGGCGGCGAACTATGCGCTCAGCCGGGCGCGCGGCGAGATCGTGGTGATCTTTGACGCAGAGGACCGTCCGGAACCGGATCAGCTGCTCAAGGCGGTGGCGGCTTTTCGGGCGCTGCCGAGGCGCACTGCCTGTCTCCAGGCGAGACTTGCGTTCTACAACGCCGAGGAGTGCTGGCTCACCAGGCTCTTCGCCCTCGACTATCTACTCTGGTTTTCGACCTTTCTTCCCGGGCTCGAGCGCATCGGCGTTCCGGTGCCGCTCGGCGGGACCTCCAACCATTTCCGCGCCGCCGTGCTCCGCGAAATCGGCGCATGGGATCCATTCAACGTCACCGAGGACGCCGATATCGGCTTGCGGCTTGCGCAGTTCGGCTATCGCACCGCGATGCTGGATTCGACGACCTTCGAGGAGGCTCCGAACCGGATCGGAGCCTGGGTCCGTCAGCGCGCGCGCTGGCTCAAGGGCTACATGCAGACCTGGCTCGTGCATTGCCGCAATCCAGACCGGGTGATCGGCAAGGTCGGGGTTCTCGGATTTGCGGCCTTTCAGCTCTTCATCGGCGGTTCGGTGCTGCTGGCTCTGGTCAATCCGCTGTTATGGACGGTCTTTTTTCTCAGTCTGATCGCGCCGTCGCCCATTTTCGCCGCGATCCACGGGCAGGCGCTGGGCTCGATCTCGGCGATTGGCGCCATCGGCGCGAACGGACTTCTGACGGCGCTCGCAATCGGCGGTCCCGTGCGACGCGGACGCTCAGAGCTTGCTCCCTACGGGCTGACGGTCACGCTTTATTGGCTTCTCATCTCGCTCGCGGGCTACCGCGCGCTGTGGCAACTCATCACCCGGCCCTTTCACTGGGACAAGACCGCGCACGGCCTCAGCGCCTTGCGCCAGAGCCCGGCCGATGCGTAGCGGCGTTGTCCTTCTTCTCGCCGCGCTTCTGGCCGCGCCCGTTCCCGCCACCGCTGGCGCCTGGACCGAACCCAACGGAGATTGGTTCGTCATCTCCTCCTTCGATCTCACGCGCGCAGGCAAGGGTTTCGACGATTCGGGGGACGCCGACGCGCCCGTGAAGTTCGACAAGACCTACATGAAAAACCTCATCGAATATGGCTGGAATGACCGGCTCACCCTCTTCGCCGTGACGGACTATGTCATCGCGGATGCGCGCTGGGCGGACGAGGCGCCGATCCACGCGCGGGACGCCTCGGCGGAGGCGGGACTGCGCTACCGCATCTCCGACCGGTTCGGCGTCTGGTCGATCCAGGCCTCGTACAAGACCGCAGGGCCCTTCGATCTCTCCAACTCGATCGAGCCGACCCCAGCGCGGATCGAAGAGGCGCGCCTGCTCTACGGCGCCGGCTTCAAACTCTTCGGCCTCGACGGCTTCAGCGACATTGAGGCGGCGCAACGTTGGATCACCCGTCCGCGCCCCGACGAGACCGCGATCGACCTGACGGCCGGGCTGTGGTTCGGACCCCGGACGATGGTGATGCTCCAGAATTTCAACATCATCAGCGGCGGGGATGCGCGCCCACCCTATGGCTATTTCCGCACCCACAAGCTGGAACTCTCCCTGGTGCGCCGGCTGAGCGAGCGATGGGCCCTGCAGCTTGGGGGCTTTATTTCTCCCGCCGGCCAGAATAGCCTTGTCGAACAAGGCGTTAGCCTGTCGCTGTGGACCCGGTTCTAGGGCCTCGGCCAGGCGCGCATTACAAAGATTCCACTATTCTTGCGAATGAATTGCAATTACACTATATAGGTGTTGGAACTTCGGCGGATATACATCGCTATGCGGCTGATCAGACTTGGACTTTTGGGCTTTTTCGCAATCGCGCTCGCCAGTCCCGCGCTTGCGAACGAACCGATCCGGCTACAGCTCAAGGATCACAAGTTCGCCCCCGCGGTGATCCGCGTGAGAGCGAATGTGCCGACCGAGATTTCGCTCACCAATCACGACCCCACAGTGGAGGAATTCGATTCCACCGCCCTCAAGGTCGAGAAAGTGGTGTCCGGCAACTCTTCGGGCGTAGTGCGTTTGCGCCCGCTGGCGCCGGGCCGCTATCCTTTCATGGGCGAATACCATTCCGACACCGCTCAGGGCGTCGTGATCGCGGAGTAGCAGGCGCATGCTCGCCAGCCTTTTGGTCGTCTTCCGAGAGGTCATCGAGGCTGGCCTCATCGTCGGCATCGTGCTCGCCGCCAGCAAGGGCGTGAGCGGGCGCGGCCTTGTGGTCGGGATCGGCGTTGCGGCGGGGGTATTGGGCGCCTGCGTGGTTGCGGCCTTGGCCGGCGAGATCGAATCGCTGTTCGAAGGCGCGGGCCAGGAACTCTTCAACGCCGCCGTGCTGGCGTTCGCCGTCGCCATGCTCGCCTGGCACAATGTCTGGATGTCCGGCCATGGCCGTCAGATCGCGCGCGACATGCGCGCGATGGGCGCCAAGGTCGCATCGGGCGAGCGCGCGCTCGCCGCGCTCGGCGTCGTGGTTGGCCTGGCGGTGCTGCGCGAAGGTTCCGAGGTGGTGCTGTTCCTCTATGGCGTCGCCTCGCAATCTGGAGCCACGAGCGCCGGCCTTGTCGCCGGCGGCGCGCTTGGCCTTGGCGCAGGCGCCGCGATCTCGGCGCTTATGTACTACGGGCTTTTGGCGATTCCCGCGCACAAGCTCTTCTCGGTGACCTCCGGGCTCATCACCCTTCTGGCCGCGGGAATGGCGGCGCAGGCGGTGCTCTATCTTCAGCAGGCGGGTTATTTCGAGGTATTGACGCGGACGCTCTGGGACACCTCGTGGCTGCTGCCGGAGGGCGGCCCCGGCGTGCTTGGCGTCATCGGGCAGATGCTCCACACGTTGGTCGGCTACAGCGACGCGCCCAACGGCGCGCAACTTGCGGCCTATCTGGCGACGATCTTTGCGATCGTCGGGTTGATGCGATGGGAGCGGTCGCGCCGCGAGGTCCGCCCGCCAGTTCCCGCAGCCGCGGAATAGACGGCGCGACGAATTGCGGCGCCGGCTACAGGACTCGAACCTGTGACCCCCTGATTACAAATCAGGTGCTCTACCAGCTGAGCTAAGCCGGCCGGAACGGGTCAAATACTGTCCACGGGCTGGCAAGGCAAATCGCATTTTGGCTCGCGCTGTGGCGCCCGCGCCGTACCAAATCGATCCGATCAAGGGTTAAAATGCGTCGCATTCCGCGTCGCGGCAGGGGGCTGCAGGCGGCACGGGGCTTGCAGCCGCTAGGCCGTCCGCCGACGGTCCGGCGCCCCTCGGGGGGAACTCGATGCAATGGAAATTCTTCGCCTTCGCGCTCGCTTTCGCAGCGGCCGGCGCCGCCCACGGGGCCACGCTTAAGACCCTGCACAATTTCTGCACGCAGAAGGACTGCGCCGACGGCTCCTCGCCTTTGGGCGGCGTCGTTCAGGATGGCGCAGGCAATCTCTTCGGCACAACGGCGCTCGGCGGCGCGCACAATGACGGCGTCGTCTATGAGGTGGAGCGCGATGGCGGCTTCAAGGTGCTTCACAGTTTCTGCAAGGCCTGCGGCGAGGGCGCCAATCCGTCAGCCGGTCTCATTCTCGATGTGGCCGGCAATCTCTATGGCGTGACCCAGGCGGGCGGCCCCAACAATTGCGGCACTGCGTTCAAGCTTTCCGCCGCCGACGGGACGCTGATGCGGCTATACGCGTTTTGCACGCGGCGCGACGATGGAAGGGCGCCGGCGGCCGCTCTCGCCTATTGGGGCAAGTCGGCGGGCCTGCCTTATGATGGCGTGTCCGCGCTCTATGGAACGACGAGCTCCGGCGGGGCGCATGGCAAGGGCGTGGCGTTCAAGCTCCACCCGAGAGACGGCGTCTGGCGCCACCACACTCTCTACGCCTTTTGCGCGACGGTCGAATGCCCGGACGGGGCCACCCCGTCCGGAGAGCTTTCGGTCGAAGCTTCGGGCGCGCTCCTCGGCTCGACGATGTGGGGCGGCGCGGACGGCGGCGGCGTCATCTTCAGGCTTGAAAAAACCGCGCGGCATTCGCTGTGGACCGAGACCGTGCTCTACGCTTTCTGCCAGCGGCTCTATTGCGTCGACGGCCAGGGCCCGAAGGGCAGCCTCTTCGTCGATCCGCAGGGGACGATCTTCGGCTCGACGCTTTACGCTCACGGCCAGACCGGCGCGCTCTTCCGCATCGACGCCGGAGTCGAAACCGTGCTCTACACATTCTGCTCGAGTTCGGGCTGCGCAGACGGCGATATGCCGGCCGGCGGCCTCATCTCGGACGGCGCCGGGCGGCTGTTCGGCACGACGACCTATGGCGGCGCCGGTCTTGTTCCAGGCCAGGGCACCGTGTTCCGCTTCGATTCCCAAGGTCTGACCACCATCTACAATTTCTGTTCGCTCAGCCAATGCGTCGACGGACGTTCGCCGCAAAGCCCGCTCCTGCTCGGCGCCAATGGGCATCTCTATGGCACTACCGCAGAAGGCGGAATCAATCCGGTCGCCGGAACGGCGTTCGAGCTTACGCCCTAAATATATCGCCGGGTTCCGCGTGGGCGGGTCGCGATGGGTGCGCGACGCCGAATGCTGCGCTACCATTTCCGCGTCGGCGGGCCGTGGTCCGCGAGCGAATGGAGAGCGACATGAAAATGCGCATGTGGATGGCGGTCGCGATTCTTGGCGCCGCGCCGTGGGCGACGTCCGCCAGCGTGGTGACCTATCACAATTCGAACCAGCGCACGGGCGCCTATGCGCTGCCCACCCTCACCATCGCCGCGGCGGCGAATATGCGGCGGGATTCGCGCTTCGACGGGACCATCAGCGGCCATGTCTACGCCCAGCCTCTGTTCTGGCAGCCCAAAGGGGCCAAGAACGGTCTGGTCATCGTGGCCACCGAGTCCAATAGCGTCTATGCGCTCGACGATAAGACCGGCAAGGTCGTTTGGAAGACCCAGCTCGCGCCATCCGAGCCGTTGAGCGATCTGCCTTGCGGCAATATCGATCCCATGGGAATCACCGGAACGCCGGTGATCGATCCCGAGACGGGGGTCCTCTATCTCGACGCCATGACCAAAACCGGGAACGGCGCGCGCCACATGGCCTACGCCCTGTCGCTCGCCGACGGCTCCGTCGTTTCTGGCTGGCCGCTCGACATCGAGGCCGCCCTCGCCAACCAGGGCGTCAGCTTCAATTCGGCCGTGCAAGGCGAACGCAGCGCGCTTCTGCTCTTCCGCAACAATCTCTACATCAACTATGGCGGCCACTTTGGCGACTGCGGCAATTACCGCGGCACGGTCCTGCAGTTGAAGACCGATCCGCCCGCGATCCTCGCGAGCTGGCAGACGCGCGCCACGGGCGGCGGCATCTGGGCCCAGGGCGGCATCGCCGGCGACGGCCAGTCGCTGTTCGTCACCACCGGCAACACCTTCGGAGCGTCCGACTGGTCGGACGGCGAGGCGATCATCCGCTTGAAGCCCGGGCTCGCGCATTCGACGGATCCGAAGGACTATTTCGCGCCGTCCAACTGGAAGAGCCTTGACGACAGCGACCAGGATCTGGGCGGCACCGAGGCGCTTCCCCTCAACGTCGACGCCCGCCACGGCCATCCCGCCAAGCGCGTCATCGCCTTCGGCAAGGACGGCAACGCCTATCTGGTGGACCGATCCAATCTGGGCGGAATCGGCGGCCAGATTCAGACGCTCAAGGTCTCAAGCAGCGCGATCCGCACCGCTCCGGCCATCTACGAGACCGCAGACGCGACCATGGTGGCGTTCGCCAACTCGAACGGAGGCGGCTGTTCGGGCGCAAATATCACCATGCTCAATGTCGCCGCCAAGGGCTCCAGCCCGGTCACCGTGGCCTGGTGCGCGGCGATCAACGGCGGCGGAGCGCCGATCGTGACCACCACCGATGGCGTCTCCAACGCGATCGTCTGGGCCGCGGGCGCGGAAGGCGACAACGAGCTGCACGGCTTCAATGCGCTGAACGGCCAAGTCGTCTTTTCGGGAGACGGAACCTCGATGAGCGGACTGCATCACTTCCAGACCGTTCTGGCGACCAAAAAGCGCTTCTACGTGGCAGGCGACAACAAGGTCTATGCGTTTCGCTGGGACTGACGTTCACGCCGCGCGCTTGCGCAAGGCCGCTTCGAGCTCGGCATAGCTGCGGAAGCCGGTCGCAGGCGCGGCCTCCTTCGCCCAGGCTTCATCAAGCAGGCGAAGCACGTCCGGCGAAAGGACGGCCTTGTGTCCGCCGGCGCCGCCCTGGCGCACCTTTGCCGAATCGCTTCCGGGCGGCAGGTTGCACCGCTCCTCGGACTTCCGGCGCATCAGCAAATCGTCAAACTTGTCCTTGTGCCGCAGCATGAAGGACAGCGAGCTGCGATCGAGCGTGAGATCGAGGAGCGCGTCGTCGAGCGCGATGCCGACGAAACTCGCCAGCCGCCGAATATGGCTCCGGGGGTCCTCGCACATGCGTTCGTAGGAGAAGAGCAGGACGTTGGAGTTGTCGCGCTGCGCCCACCAGCTGGCGAGATGGCGCCAGTAATTGGCGTTCATCGCCCAGCCCATCGCGAACTGGTCGATGGGAACCGCGCCGGGTTCCATGAACCAGCCCTCCATGAACCGGTACATGGAGACCAGTGCGTCGCGCGGGTCGCGCAGCGAGACGACATAGCGCGCGCCCTTGGGCGCATCGTCATAGGCAAGATGGCTCTTGAACCCGCGGGGATCGGCGCGCTGCTCCGCATTGATGTCGATGCCCAGCATGGCGCTGGTCTCGATCCAGGGTACGACGCGGGAAATGTCATCGAAATCCATGTCGCCGCGCGTGCGCAGGCAGTGGAAGGTCTGCTGCAGCCAGGTCGTGCCGCACTTGCCGAATGGCGAGATGATGACGTCCGTCGGCCGCGGACTGTAGGCGGAAAGAGCCTTTTGCCGCTCGTCCGGAACGAACATGCGCCCGATCAAGGGCGCGAATTCCGCGGCGCTCTGCGCGCGTCGCCGGACGTGTGTGTCCATGGCCTTCCCCCTTCGGCTCCGTACTACAACGGCGCGCGGGGGCAGCGCCAGCGGCGGGCCATCTCAGCCGGCTTCGATCACCAGAACCCAGTCCCCGTCGCCGTCATGGTTGGGGCCGGGAGAGGTGAACTGCTGCGGGCCGGTGTTGGGAAACGAACCTACGTCGGTAAAGGTCGCGTCGGTCGGGTCGAACCAGCGCACGGTCGAGGTCCCGGCCATCCGGGTCATATCGACGGTGACGGTGCGGATGTCCGGCACATAGGCCATGCCAAGCGCGCCGTCCGGCGTGATCGCCGCGGTGGCGTAGGTGTCGTCCGGAATGGGATCGTCCTTGGAAAAGTGGCCGTATCCCTTGGTGAGAAATTGATGATCGCGATCCGGAACGAGATCGTACCAGCGGCGCGGCTCGAACAGTCCTTTCATGTAGGAGAGCTGCTCGATCCCGACGGTGTCGAGGTTGTTCTTCCAGTCTCCCTGCAGCCGCCACGAATAGGCGCTGCCGTAGAGCTGGCCGGTCGTGCCGCTCAGCTGCGTCCAATACTCCTGGCGGCGCAGATTCTGGGTGGCGCCGCCATCGGTGCCGCCGTTGTGCTCGAACTCGTAATTGGCTTCCACAAGGAAGGTGGGACGGTAATTGGCGCGCTTGTACTCCGACAGCTCCTTGGCGTAGGTCGGTCTGTAGGTATAGACGGCGTCGAGACCCAGGATTGGGCGCCATTTCCGGTCATCCATCGAGGCGCTGACGTAGTAGTCGAGCTCGATCGTGTGGATGTGGTTCGGATCCTTGGCGCGGATCCCGTTGGCGACGGCAATAACGAGCCGGTTCTGATCGGGATCGCGCCAGCTCTGGAAGTCGTTTCCGCTCATCCAGATGATGTTCGGCTTGTCCTTGAATCGCTTGCCGAGAAACTCGCCATATCTCTTCGCCTTGGCCAGGCCGTTGGCGTCGAGCACGCCAAGCCAGCCGCCCGTCTCTATCGGATCGAGCAGCACGACCATTCCATGCGCCGCCGCGGCGTCGATCATTTGCGCGGCGCGATCGAAGTATTGCGGGTTCGGGGTCGACAAATCGCCCAGCGTCGTAAAGGGCGCAATGCCGTCGAAGGTCGCGCCGTCGGCATTGCATGCGGTGTAGCTGTCGCACAGCAGGTTCACCCAAAGCGCGTTGATTCCGTATTTCGCCCTGTTCTTGATAAAGAACTTCGCGTCCTCGACCGACACATTTCCGACCATCGCCTGCGGCGCGTCGCCGACCATCAGGAAGGGGGCGCCGTTCTGATCCACGAGATAGCGCCCATTGTCGCTTTGCTTGAGAGGGAACGCGGGCGACGGCGCGACGGCTCCGGCCTCGCTAGCCGCAAGGACCGCCGCGAACGTCGCGGCGACAGCGACCGTATGGCGCAAGCCGACGATGGCCATTTTACCTGTTCGTTTCATGACGAATCACCCTGTTCGGTCAGCTTTCAATGTCCGCGCGAATCTATCACTTCGGCTCTGGCCCGAGAATCAACGATCGGCCTATGGCAAAGAAACCACGAAACCTGTATCGGAATTGGACGGAGCCTGCCCCGGCCACAGCCGGCCCGGCGCGCTCGCGTCTCGACATTTCTCCGGCCAGGCCTGAATGACCCGCTATCTCGTCACCAGCGCGCTTCCCTACATCAACGGCGTCAAGCATTTGGGCACGCTCGTGGGCTCGCTGCTTTCGGCGGATGTCTACGCGCGCTTCCGCCGCGCCCAGGGATTTGAAACCCTCGCGATCTGCGCCACCGACGAGCATGGCTCCACCACGGAGCTCGCCGCGGCCGAGGCCGGCATGGGGGTCAGAGAGTTCTGCGACCTGCAGTTCGAGCTGCAACGCCGGGCGGGCGAGGGCTTCGATCTTGGCTGGGACCATTTCGGCCGCTCCTCCAACCGGCCGAACCACGAGCTGACGCAGCACTTCGCGCGCCAGCTCTGGAAAAACGGCCATCTCGAGGTGCGTACGACCAAACAGGTCTATTCCAACGCCGACGGGCGCTTCCTCGCCGACCGCTACGTCATCGGAACCTGTCCGCATTGCGGCTATGACCGAGCCCGCGGCGATCAATGCGAGAATTGCACGCGGGTCCTCGATCCGCTCGATCTCATCGGGCCGCGCTCGGCGCTGTCGGGCTCGACCGACATCGAAATCCGAGATTCCACGCATTTGTTTCTCAAGCAGTCGCAATTCGTGCCCGAGCTGCGGGCGTGGATCGACTCGCGCAGGCAGGACTGGTCGCCCCTTGTGGTCTCCATCGCCTCCAAATGGCTGGACGAAGGGCTGCAGGATCGCGGGATCACGCGCGACGTCGAATGGGGCGTGCCGGTGCCGGACGACATCGCCCAAGGCAAGCTCAAAGGCAAGGTCTTCTACGTCTGGTTCGACGCGCCCATCGAATATATCGGCGCCACCAAGGAATGGGCGGACGCCAACGGCAAGGGCGAGGCTTGGCGCGACTGGTGGTTCGGCGAAAAGGCCAAAGACGTCGTCTATTGCCAGTTCATGGGCAAGGACAATGTGCCGTTCCACACGGTGGGATTTCCGGTGACGGTGATGGGCTCGGGCGAACCCTGGAAGCTGGTGGACAGGCTCAAGGGCTTCAACTGGCTCAATTTCGAAGGCGGCAAGTTCTCGACCTCGCAGCGCCGCGGCGTGTTCATGGACTCCGCGCTCGAAATTCTGCCGGCGGACTACTGGCGCTATTACCTGATGGCCAATGCGCCGGAAAGTTCGGACTCGAATTTCACCTGGGAACATTTCGCGTCCGTGGTGAATAAGGACCTCGCCGACGTCCTCGGAAATTTCGTCAACCGCGTCACAAAATTCTGCGCGGCGCGATTCGACGGCCGCGTGCCGGGAGAGGGCGATTATGGCGACGAGGAGCGCGCGCTCGTCGCGGAGCTCGATGCGCGGCTCAAGGCGCTGACGGCGCATTTCGAGTCGATCGAATTCCGCAAGGCTCTCGCCGAATTGCGGGCGATCTGGGTGGCGGGCAACGAGTATCTGACGCGCGCCGCACCCTGGACGCACATCAAGACCGATCGCGCCAGGGCCGCCGTGGGCGTGCGCATGGGCCTCAATCTGGTGCATCTCTTCGCGCATCTGTCCTGGCCGGTGATGCCGAGATCGGCGGTGGCGATACACAAGACCATCCAGCCGATCGCCGGCGGCGACAGACTCATTCCTTGGCCATCCGGGCCGATGGCGGAGGAACTGGATCAGCTCGAGGCCGGACAGCCGATCACGCCCGCCGATGTCCTGTTCGCAAAGATTTCCGAGGATCAGATTGCGGACTGGAAGGGGCGCTTCGGCGGAACGCAATGACGCCGCGCGTCAGACCGCTTGCGCCCGCCGACTACGAGGCGCTGCGCGACATCCGGCTCGAGGCGCTCCGGCTCCATCCCGAATTCTTCGCCGCTGACCTTGCGCAGGAAGAAGCCGCGCCGCGCGAGTGGTGGCTTGCGCGGCTCGCCGGCGCGGTCACGCTCGGCGGCTTTCTCGACGAAAAGCTTTTGGGGCTCTTGGTCGTCGCGCGCCCGTCCCGGCCCAAACTCGCCCACACGGGCGAGCTCGGCGCGATGTATGTGCGCGCGCAGGCGCGTGGGAGCGGTCTCGCCGACGCGCTGATGCGCGCCGCCATAGACCTCGCCTCGCGCGAAATGGAGCAGCTGAAACTCACGGTGAACGCGCAGAATGCAAGGGCCGTCCGCTTCTATGAGCGACATGGCTTTCGCGCGATCGGGCGCATTCCGCGCTCGCTTTTGGTCGACGGCCGCCACTACGACGAGTTGTTGATGCTGCGCGCGGTCTTGCCGAAAGATTGACTATTCGCTCTTCGGCCCAAGCAGCTCCCAGCCTTCGCGGCCGAGCGCCTCCATCGGGCGAAATCGCGCCTTGTAATCCATCTTCTCGCTGCCCGGCACCCAATAGCCGAGATAGACGTGGCGCAGGCCCCGCATCCGCGCCGCGCGCACATGATCGAGGATCATATAGGTTCCGAGGCTGCGCGCGTCTTCGCCCGGATGAAAGAAGCTGTAGACCATCGAAAGCCCGTCGCGCAGCATGTCGCTGAGGGCGCAGGCGATCAGCGCGCCCGGACCGCCTGCAGCGTCGGTCCGGCGATATTCGATCACGCGCGTATTGACCGGCGTCTCCTCCACCATCGCCACATAGTCGAACAGCCCCATGTCGGACATGCCGCCGCCGGCGTGGCGGGAATCGAGATAGGTCCGCAGCAGCGCGAACTGCTCCCGCGTCGCCTCAGCCGCGATCTCGCTCCGGGCAAGATCGCCGTTCTTGCGCATGATCCGCTTCTGACCGCGCGAGAACCTGAAGTCCTCGGCGACGATGCGCACCGATACGCAGGCCGCGCAATTCTCGCAGGCCGGCCGATAGGCGATGCTTTGGCTGCGCCGAAAGCCGGAATGCGTCAACGCCTCGTTCAGCGGCTGCGCCAGCGCTCCGGTGAGCCGGGCGAAGACCTTGCGCTCGGTGCGCCCGGGCAGATAGGGGCATGGCCCACCCGGGGTGAGAAAGAACTGGGGAACGCGCGCGGCTCTTTGATCGGTCACAGATTAAGCCAAGACTCTTTGCCGGCCGATTATGACAAGGCTTTGGCCGCGCGCGCCACTGCAATCGCCGGTTAGAGTTGATGGTCCGGCGGCGCCGGCGGCGCTTCGCGCAACAGAAGGATCGACAGGCGCCGGTTTGAAGACGCTCTGGGATCCTCCGGCAACAGGGGCTCGGATCCCGCCTTGCCGGCCACTTCGTAGATGCGATCGGAGGCAAGTCCGCCCGCCACGAGCAACGCGCGGCCCGCATTGGCGCGCGCCGCCGAAAGTTCCCAGTTGGTGGCGCCGTCCGGGCCTTGGAACGGCGTCGAGTCGGTGTGGCCGCTGATTGAGACGCGATTGGGCAGCCGGTCGACGATCTTGGCCACTTCGCCGAGGAGTTTCTTCGCATAGGGCATCGGCTCGGCGGTGCCCGGACGGAACATCGGACGCCCGTCCTGATCGACGAGCTGGATGCGCAGCCCCTGCGGCGTCTCATCGAGGATCACCTGCTTGGAGAGCTGCGCGAGATCGGGATTGTCCCTGATCGCCTGATGGATCGCCTCGGCGGCGTGGGCGAATTCCCCGTCCTGGGTCGATTGCGAGGCGCTGTCGGCGTTGGCGTTGTCGGGGCGATCCTCCGCGCCGCCTTGAGAGAGGGCGGATTGGTTCGACTTCGACCTGCTGGTCGGCGAGGAGGGGCTGTTCTTCTCGAACACCGACGGCGCGCCGCCGGCCCGCGAGCTTTCCTGGCCCATGACCTTTCCGCCCAACACGCCGCCCGAACCGCTCAGGGTCTGGGCGATGCTTTGCGGCGCGAAATAGTCGGCTATGCCGCGCTTCTGCTCGGGCGTCGTCGTGTTGATGAGCCACATCAGGAGGAAGAAGGCCATCATTGCGGTGACGAAGTCGGCGTAGGCCACCTTCCAGGCGCCGCCATGATGGCCGCCGTGACCGCTCTTCTTGACGCGCTTGATGATGACGGCGTTTTCGCCCGCCATGTCCGCCGTCCCGACCCAAAACCCGTCCCGGCGGGATGGGCGGACTTTTCGCCGCCTTTGACCTCGCCTAGGTTGGCGAGGATGCCCCGGCGCCTCTTAAGCAAGCGTTGAAGATGCCAGGATCGCGAAAATGAGCTTTGACCACAAGGCGTTCCGCAGCGCGCTGGGACGATTTCCGACCGGCGTGGCGGTGGTCACGGCGACGGGCGGGTCCGAACCGGTGGGGATCACCGTCAATTCCTTCACCTCCGTCTCGCTCGATCCGCCATTGGTCCTTTGGTGCCTCAAGAGGGATTCCGCCCGCTACGACGCCTTCGCGCGCGCCCTGGGCTTCACCGTGAGCATTCTTGCGGCCGGGCACAGGGAGGTTTCCTCAAGACTCGCCCGCCAGGGCGAGCACAGGCTCGACGGCCTAAAGCTTCTGCCGACCGAACTCGGCCCGCCGGCGCTCGCCGATTCTCTCGCCGTGTTCGAATGCGCGCGCGAAGCCATCCACGACGGCGGGGATCACGCCATCCTGGTCGGCCGCGTCGTGCGGTTTTTCCAGGCCGACTGCGGCGCGCCGCTCGTGTTTTTCGCGGGCCGCTATGGGGCGCTGGCGCAGTCGGACGCCGAGCCCGCTGATTCCTCCACAGGTTAGAATGTGTCTTGCGAGCCACCGTCGCGGCCAAACCGGCCCGCCGACGGCGATGTCACATTAGCTTCGCAAGACCGTCACCATTGTGTAGCCCCCCGCTGGAATCTCTCGCGCGGGCAGAAGGGCCGCTCGCCGGGGGCTTGGCGCGACAGCGCATCTCTCGAGTCAGATCCGGACCCGGTCCCGGGACCAACGAGAGAGGGTAGCAATGAAGGGGAAACTGGCATTGACGGCATGCGCCGCCGCACTGGCGCTCGCCGCATCGAGCGGCGCGGCGTTCGCAGGCAAGGCGCCGTCGGGCGCCGCGGCCCAGACCGACTCAAGCGACCAGGCGGTGGACACGACGCCGTCCAACGCCGAACTCGAGCAGCGCATCGAAGCGCTCGAGCAGGAGCTGCAGGAATCGGAGCAGCGCCAGGCCGCCGTCAACGACAAGGCTTCGGATTGGGAAAGCAAGCTTCAGGGCTGGTGGGACAACACCAGCATCAGCGGCCGGATGTATTTCGACGTAAGCAATATCGATCACGATTCGATCAACCTCGATTCCGGCGGCAACCCGGTCAAGACCAAGCTGCCCGACAACGGGACGAACTTCGACATCAAGCGCTTTTACATTTCGGTCGATCACAAATTCGACGACACCTATTCGGCGGACATCACCACCGACGTGACCTATGACAGCACGACCAAGGCGAGCCAGATCTTCATCAAGAAGGCCTATCTGCAGGCGAAATGGTTCGGCGACGCGGCCATCGTGCGGTTCGGCTCGGCCGACATGCCCTGGGTTCCTTTCGTCGAGGGTCTCTACGGCTATCGCTATGTGGAAAACACGCTGATCGATCGCACCAAGTTCGGAACCTCCGCCGACTGGGGCGTCCACATTCTCGGCAAGCTCGCCGATGGATTGTTCAACTATCAGCTCTCCGCCGTGAACGGCGCAGGTTACAAGGTCATTCCCATCGGCGGCGGCGCCAATCGCTCCAAAGGCATCGACATCGAGGGCCGCGCCAACGTCAACTGGGAAGGCTTCACGCTGGGGGCCGGCTTCTACACCGGAAAGCTCGGCAAGGACGTTGAAGGGGTGACGACGTATCACACCGCCAACCGCTGGGACGCGATCGCGGCCTATTCGGGCGAGGGAATCCGCGCGGGATTTGAGTATTTTCACGCCAACGACTGGAACAACGTGACGACCGCCCCGCCGAACCCGACCGACGATTCGGAAGGCTGGGGTCCGTTCGTCTCCTACCAGTTCATGCCGGAATTTTCGGTGTTCGGCCGCTATGACTACGTCACGCCGAACATGAATACGGCGCCGAAGCTTCACGACAACTATTACAATTTCGGCGTCACCTGGAGCCCGGCCAAGATCGTCGATTTCTCGATCGTCTACAAACACGATCAGGCGAGCAATGGCGTGATTGCGACTTCGAACGGTCCGATTGGGGGCGCCGTCAGTGGCCACTACAGCGAAATCGGCCTGTTCAGCCAGTTCCAGTGGTAAGACCGATTTGACCCGCCGGCCCGCGGCGCCAAAAACTCCGCGAGCCGGGCAGGCTCGAGGCGCCGAAGGCGCGAACGACCGACACATCGCCCCCTGTCGGGGGGCAGAAGCAAAGCGAGGACGATATGAAGACGACATTACAGGCGGGCGGCGCGGCGGTCGCCATGATGATCGCCGCCGCGGCGGCGACGAACGCAGCCGCCGCCAATCTCAACGGCGCCGGCGGCACGGCGATCTATCCTGTGCTCAGCGTGTGGGCGCAAAAGTACCACGAGATGAACGGCTCTCAGGTGAATTACCAGGCCATCGGCTCGGGCGGCGGCATCAAGCAGATCGAATCGAAGACTGTGGACTTCGCCAACTCCGACAAGCCGCTCACGCATGAAGACCTGACGAAGAACAATCTCGTCCAATTCCCGCAGGTGGTCATTTCGATCACGCCCGTCGTGCACCTTCCTGGCATCCAGCCGGGCCAGTTGCTTCTCGACGGCAAGACGCTGGCCGACATCTATCTCGGCCACGTCACGAAGTGGAACGATCCGGCGATCAAGAAACTCAATCCCAAGGTCGCGTTGCCCAACATGGCGATCCTGACGGTCCATCGTTCGGACGGTTCGGGCACCACGTTCAACTTCACCAACTATCTGGGCAAGGTCAGCGCGGAGTGGAAGAGCAAGGTCGGCTCGGACACCTCCGTCAACTGGCCGAACGGCGTGGGCGGCAAGGGCAATGCCGGCGTGGCCGGCACGGTGCAGCAGACGGTGGGCTCGATCGGCTACGTCGAATACGCCTATGCGATGCAGAACCGTCTCGTCTACGCCGACATGATCAATCATGACGGCAAGCGCGTGAAACCCACCATGGGCGCGTTTCAATCGGCGGCGGCCAATGCGGACTTCTCCAACGTGCAGGACTTCTACCTGATCCTCACCGATCAGCCCGGCGCGGCGAGCTGGCCGATCACCGCGGCGACCTACATGCTGATGCGCAAGGACTACCCGGCCGCCAAGAACAAGGAGGTGCTCAAGTTCCTGGATTGGGCGCTGAAGGGCGGGCAGGCCGACGCCGAGAAGCTCGACTATGTTCCCTTCCCCGACAGTGTCGTGAAGCAGATCGAGGCTTCGTGGACGGCCCAGCTCGGCAACCAGACCTGGCCATAGGGCCCCCCGGGGCGACGCATCCGCCCAGGCCT
>DASZRM010000157.1:0-29386 GCA_035549135.1 Rhizomicrobium sp.
ATCTTGACGTCCTTGCGCCACTGGCCCCTGCGGCCGAGGAATGCGACCGACTGGTGGAGCGCGAAATCCCAATAATAGCCTGCGAACATGTCGTTCGCATTGCTGAGACCCTGCGCCGCGCCATAGAGCTGCGCGCCGTCGCGCGTGACGGGGACGATCTTGCCGTTGGGTTTGCGCTCGAAGATGGGCTCAGACCCCGAATCGCCCGACTGGGAATTCGACATCCCGGTTATGACGCCGCGGTTGTCGATGCCGCGCGCCTCCGTGCCGCCGGCTCCCGCGTCGAAGGTCTGATAGGCGCCGTCGATGGTCCCGAAGTACCCGCGCTCGACGCCGTCGGCGTCGATGAAACTGCCGACCACGATGGCCGCGTCGTTGACGCCGAAGACATTGGTCTGGCTCGCGCCGGCGACCGGGGCGACGGGAACGAGAGTCGCCGCGCCGGCCGGCGCGGCGAGCGGAGCGGCGGAAAGTAGACAGGCTGCGGCAAGGCGGCGGAACGCTGGCATGTAAGGCCTCTGGCTTGCAGGGTTCGGGCAAGCTAACCGCCGCCGACCGAGCCAGGTCAAGGAATGGCCGGCCCGCGCCTTGCGCAGGCGATGGCGCTAGCCCGCAACTCGGTTGCGCGCGCAGGCGGCGAAGGGTTATGAACGGCCGAGGCACCCGTAGCTCAGCTGGATAGAGTGTCGCCCTCCGAAGGCGAAGGTCGACGGGTTTCATGTTTGGATGCGCGTGAAGGAAGTGAGGAGTTTTAGCGGTTTAGGTGTCGATCGAGAAGCCGACGATACGTTCGGAATTTTCGCGTAAGCACCGCGTAAGCAGTTTGAAGGGAACAATGGCGGACCGAAAGAGAGAAGAGTGTAGCTTCCGAGCGGTCTCACAGAGGTTCAGCATTCGGTGGCCGACTCCGTTGACGCTTTATGGGCGGTCGGACTAGGCACAGAGCGATGCACCCGTAGCTCAGTTGGATAGAGCGTCGGCCTCCGAAGCCGAAGGTCACAGGTTCGAGTCCTGTCGGGTGCGCCACAGCACAAGCGATTGTTGGGTTTCAGGGAATTTGATTCTGGTTTCATGACTTTGATTCCGATGGATTAAGCGACCTTTTGCGGCTGGGTGTGCCGCGTGAAGTAGCGGATTGACCCCCACGTGACGGCTTCAGAAGCATCTGACACGACAGGATCAACTCCCGTCCGTATGGGCGGCGGCACGACGCTGGTCGAGGCGCTCGCGAACGGCGGGAAGGCGGTGGGCGTCGACGTCAGTTCGCTCGCTGCATTCGTGACCGAGACCAAGACCCTCACGCGAGCGCACAAGTTCGAGAGTGGCGCCCGTCCTCCCGCCATCATGCGGTGGACGGCGCAGTGCGGGAGCGTGTTTTGCCACCGGTTGCCGGGATTGAGCAGGCGCCGTTGACTTACAGGACGAACAGGCGAGGCCACACAGCGGTTACAGATTTCGGCGTCCGCAACTACGAGGCGGCGAGCCGGTGTCCCAGGCCCTTCTATAGCCCTCTCCAAAAGGGTGGCGAGTCGCGTTTTGTGAAACAATTGCAGAATTGAGTCACACCGAATGAAACCAGGAGTCATCGCTGCTTTCTGTCGCCCAAATATTCCATTGCGGCAATTGGGCTTTGCGCTGGGGTCGAGTCATTCCGGGTGAAGTCCGACACATCGGTGCGCCTCGGGACGCCGATGCGATCCGATCCGAACGCGCTGTGGCTCAGGCGTCTTCGGCCGCGGCGTGAGCGCCCGCGCGCTTTTCCTTGCGGGACTGACGGCGTTGCCGGCGTTGGGGTTCGTTTTCGAGCCCTGTTCTAATCCGCGGCTGGAGCTCGATCAGGGCTTCGAGCTGCGCCCGGCTCGCGACGACAAGATTCGCATAGGTGTCCGCGCGCGCCCAATCGACCTTGCGACAGGACGCGAATACCGCGTCTTTGGAAAAGAAAGCGCCCGGGCCGAGCTCAAGCGTCTCCACTCCGTTTTTGGCGCTGATGCGTCCGTAGACGACGTAGAAGACGCGGCCCTGGCCCAAAGAGGCGATCGCCTGACCTGGAAGCAGAAGGTAGGGCCTCAGGCAGGATTTGAGCATCGGAAAGGCGCTGGCGAGAGGGAATCGCTTGATCAGCGACGCCACGTCGAAGCGCGCCTCGAGTTCGGCCTTGCGGGTGAAGCGCGCGGCGACGATCCGCCGCTGCGCGTCGAGGTCCTCGAAAACGTCGACCGAGATCGTGGCCTCGGACAGGTGCCTGCGGTACTCCGCCTCCACCAACCCGAGCGCCACCAGCGTCAGATAACGCTCGTGGGTGGCCCCGGCGAGTTTGGGATAGGCCTCCTCTATGGCGTGGAGTTCGTCGTCGGCCATCTTGTTGCGCGCAGACAATCGCGCCTCGAGCTGATGGGCGATGTCCTTGCCGAACAGCTTCGCCGCGCTTTCCTGGCACTGGGCGATGAGATCCCGCAACAGCAAAAGCTCCGCCGCCAGAAATTCGACGCGGCTTGCGATAGCCCCGCGAAGCGGACGCGTCCAACCCAAACGACGCTGCAGCCAAAACGCGGCGCGCATCGGCGGCCCCGGCCGCGCCAGCCGTTCCAACTCCGCCTCATATCCTTCGACATGGGCGTTGCGCAGAGCGTTGATCAGCCGGTCGGCGCGCGCGCGCAATAGATCGGCGTTGTGGCGCGTGACGAGTCCGCGCTCCCGGAAGGACAGGACCGAATCGAGCTCATGGTTGCACCAAGTTTCGAGAGCGAGCGGCAGACCACCAACGCCCCTCAACGGATGCTGGCGCGCCCGCGCCTGAGGCGCCACGACCTTGCTGAGCTCTTCGGCGTCCATGCCGACCGCCGAGGCGACCTCGTCCAGCTCTTTCTTTACGCGCCTCCGCGCGAGGGTGATCATGCGGTTTCGCAGCGCAAGATCGAGCTCGTTGAACTTGTCCAGCCTCATCAGTTTCATCAGCGGCCTGAGGGTCAGGCCGTTGAGAACGAGCGATGCGATCACGTATCCGATCGCGGTGGAGACGATTAAATGGCGCGCGACGGGCGGAACGCCGCTCGCGGCGGCGGCCGCCAGGGCCAGCGCGACGGTGACTGCCCCGCGCATGCCGCCCCACCACAACACCGCCTTATAGGCCCGGCGCAGCGGTTTTGAGGCGCCGATGGCGCTGAAGGTCGGCATCATGCCGCCGATCACGACGCCGCGCGACGCCATCGCCGCTACGAACACGACGCCGACGTTGATCGCATCCTGGCGGGTGAAGACGGTCAGCGCGCGCGGGATGTACATCGCGCTGATGATGAAAATGAAGGACGTGGCCCAGAAATCGAGATGTTCCCAAACGTTGTGCAGAACCTCCCAGGAGCCGGGCGAAACACGGGTGCGGCTTCCCGATCCTACGAAAGCGGCGAGGGTGACGGTTGCGATGACCCCGGAAATCCCCAGCACTTCATTGCTGACGATGAAGGTGAAATAGGCGAGCGCAACGGTCAGGGTGACTTCCGTCGTCACCGAATCCTGCAGCAGTGAAATCAGCCAGCCGCAAAGTCGCGCCATCGCAAATCCGAAGGCTGCGCCGCCGATCAGCGCAAGCAGGAACTCGCGCGCCGCATCGAGAAGGTCCGGATGCGCGCCGAGCGTAACCATGTCGAGAAACAGCCCGAAGAGCGCAATCGCCGCGGCGTCGTTGAACAGCGCCTCGCCTTCGACGATCGCGGAGAGTCGCTTGGGCGCTCCGGCTTCGCGAAAGATGTTAATGACGGCGGCTGTGTCCGTGGTGGAGACGATGGCGCCGAGCAGAAGGCAGGGCAGCAGCCCAGCGCCGCTGACCAGATCGAGGCTATAACCCACGAAAAACGTGCAAAGCAGCACCGCCACGAAGGCCAGCAGGACGACATAACCGACGTCTTCCAGAATGTGGCGCACGTCGACGCTTAAGCCTGCGGCGAAGAGGAGCGGCGGCAGGAAAACGTAGATAAAGGCGTCGTCGAGGAGTCCAAGTTCCTCAAGGCCGCTGGCGATCTCCCCGCCAAGCCCCAGCGCCTTCAGATTGAGATAACCAAGCAGGCCGATGAGGCATCCCAGACCTGCGAGAACCAGCGTGTAGGGCAGCATCAGACGCCGCGCGACGGGCACCACCACGCTGATCGCCGTAAGGAGCGCGGAGACGCCAAGCACCCCCAGAATGACGGAATTCATCCCTCCCCCGCACCCGACGACGACGGCCCCATCGGACCGCGATGTGTTCGGAACTATTTCACAATTCGTTCATTGTGCAAGCTGTTTCGTGTGATTTTGTGTTTTTCGTTTCTTTTCGTTTTCGTGGGTCGCTTGAATCGAGGCGAGGTGGCGATAGGCTCCGCAAATCGGCGAATCGGAGAAATCATGGCGCGCTATCGCAAGCGAACCTGGGTCGGCGAAAAGCTCGCGCCGGGCCCGTCGCGCATCCATGGCGAGGGCGTGGTCGCTACCGCGCCGATCCGGCGCGGCGAGACTTTGATGATCTTTGGCGGACTTGCCGTACCGGCAGCCGGAATCGACCTGGAGCTCTATCGCATCCGCTCGATCTGGAAGGTGGAGAACAATCTATATCTCGCGCTGCCGCAATCCGATCCGGCGCCCAGCCTCGACGAAAATCTCAACCACAGCTGCGAGGCCAACGCCTGGCTCGACGACGCGGTCACGCTGTCCGCGGCGCGCGACATCGGGCCCGGAGAGGAGATCACGCTCGATCAGGGCGCCTGGAATTTCGAGGACGAGGACTATTTGGTCGACGGCGGACGCTGCCGCTGCGGCGCAACGTCCTGCCGCGGCGTTTTGACCGCGCGCGACTGGACGCTGCCCGCGGTCCGGCTCCGCTATCGCGGCCATTTCCACCCTCTGATCGCCGCGATGATCGCCCTTGAAACCGAACGGACGTCCGCTCGAAAGCGCCGCGCGGCGAAGGGCTGAGGCCTCAGCGCGAAGCGGTTGCTGACGCGCTCGCGCTTTTCATGATGGTCCTTCCGTTTTGCGCCCGGCGATCCGCGCCGCGCCGCGGGAGCACGCGGATCTTGGCCATCATGCCTGCGTCTTCGTGATCGAGGATGTGGCAGTGATAGACGAAGTCGCCCACCGTCGGACCGCGGAAATCGAGCTTGATTTTGATGTAGGGGTCGCGCCCGAAGCCCTGCTTATAGGGGACCTGGAAGGTGTCGTAGATCTGCTGCTGATCCTTGGGGATTTTGACCCCGTTCACCTCCTCGACGAGGAAGTGGATCTGGTGGATATGGAATTCGTGCACCTCGGCGCTGTGGTTGAAAATCGTCCATTCCTCGACCGCGCCCCGAGTGGTGACGATGCGCGGCTTTTCGTTCGGATCGAAGGGTTTTTCTTTCTTGCCCTTGACGGTGATGTAGAAGACCGCGCCTTCCTTGTCGCCGCCGCCGACCGGCGGCTTGAACTCCGAGAAGATGAGCTTGCGCGTCGCCGTCACCTTGGCGTTGACAAGATCGTCGAAGCGGAAATGACGAGAGCGGCCACCCGCAGCCGGCATCCTGGGCAGACCGACCGGCGCCTTCGTCGTGACGATCGTGGCCAGCGGACGCGCAGGATTGCTGTCGGCGATCGGTCCGCCGTCGATGGCGAGAGTCTTCAGCACCGCTTTGGTCGATTGCGAGGCGGGCGCAGCGATCACGAATTCGGCGCGCGCCGCGGGCGACAGGAGTATGTCGTACTGGGTGACGATCGAGCCCTTGCGCTTGCCGTCCTTCGAGCCGGTGGGAACGCCGTCGAAGGCGACGACCTGCAGGGGCTGGGCGACGCCGTCATAGGTTACCTGGATATCCATGATGGTGTTGGCGCCGGCATTGACGACGCGCCAGAACTCCTGGCTGCCCTCCTGCATTTTGATCACCGCGGGCGTGTATTCCGGGTAGTTCACCGGCGCGTAGTTCACGCTCACATCCCAGTTCGGCGCCGGAACAATGGGATTTTCGACGGCGAGGGCGCCAAGTCGCTGATCGCGCAGCACGATGTAGCGTTCCGGCAGTCCCGCCACGATCGGTTGGAGGTCAGCGATGCCTTCGACCTCGATGGCGCCTGTCGGCCCGCCCTGAAGCGCGCTCGACGATATTCCGTGCACATGCGGATGGTACCAATAAAGCCCCGGCGGCTCGTCCTTCGGAATGTGGATCGAGTATTGGAATGTTTGGCCGGGATTGACGAGCGTGCGGATCACCTCGTCGCTGTGGCAGGTCGGCGAGACGTTCGCGCCATGGAAATGGATATTGACCGAGGCGATGGTCATTTCCGTGTCGCCGCAGGCGTCGCCTTTGCCCGAGACGACTTCGGACGGCGCTCCCAGCGAGGGCGGAAGCATGTTTGTGAGCGCAAGATTGAGAGTGTCGCCCGGCTTGACATGCAGCGTCGGCGATTCGAGCCCGTCTGGAGTGACGAAGCAGAAGAGGGTGCGTCCGTAGGAGTCGACCGATGTGTAATAGCGGAAGGCGACGTTGAGCACGCCCTTCTTGCTGTAGAGGTCGGGCGGGCGCTTGATGTCGCTGCCAGCCTCTGGTCGGACGCAGGGTCCGCCGTCAGCCGCGCGCGCCCCAGGCGATAAGGCTGCGAAGGCAAGCAGCATCAGGGCTGCGCCGAGAATCGCTTTCATCGTCTCCCCCGCCGAAACTGGTCTTGCGAGTGAGAATGACACTAAATCTCGCTAAGAGAAAGCGCGGCGTCACCGGTAAGAAAAAGGCCGGAGGCGCCGCGCGCGCCCCCGGCCTGACGTTCGAACCCGTCGCAGCTTATGGGCTGGTGTAATTGCCCGTGCTGCAGGCGCCGGTGCTGTTCAGATAGTACTGCGTGACCGTCCAATGCTCGGAGCCGGCGGTGAGCGTTCCGCTCGAGCCGCAGAGATCGGCGATCTCGAAGCCGTCCGAGGTGTTCCACGCCTGCGGGAAGTCCGGATTGGAGCCGGGCGTCGGAACGTTGTCGGTGGTGGCTTCGGCGAATTCGTGCGAGGCGGCGAAGGTGATGAAGTTGATCCCCGCATCGCAATCCGGCTCGACGGCGTAGAAGATGTTCTTCTTCGACAGCTTGGTGTCGTGGTTGGCGAAGTGATAGGCGCCGAAATCGAAGCAGGAGGTGAGCCCGTCGAGCGTGATGGTGACGGTGTCCGGGAAATAGATCATGTAGAGCGTGTTGAGGTCCTGCGGCGGAAGCTTGCCCTTCTTGATCTGATAGGCGAGTTCGTCCTGAATGTCTTCATCGGTGATGGACGACGAGGTGTGCTTGGGCTTGATCTGGATCTGACCGAGAAAAGTGCCGCGGCCGATGTCCTGCTTGGTGCCCTTGTGGCCGTTCACGCCCTTCAGATGCGTGTTGTATTGGGCCATCTGGTCTACATAGGTGCTGTTGACCAGCGCCGTGGTGAAGTCGGGAATCGTCGAGACGATCGTCGAATTGACGTTCGGTCCCCAGAGAACGGAAACCACCTTGGAGCTTTCGAAGACCGAGCCGCCGAAATACTCCATCGCGCCGGCGCGCAGATGCGGCGCGCGGCCGGTCTTGGCGATATAGGATGGCGTCGGAAAGATATGATAGTGGCCGACGGTCTCGGCCTGGGCGGCGCCCAGCACAAGACAGGCGGCTCCCGCCGCGCAGGCGGCGACGTTACGCAGTGATGCCAACATCGAGTGTCTCCCCTTGGATGAACGAGCGGGCGCTCGCTCGCGCTAGAATGTGACTTGCGCTGGGCCTTGGCAAGCGCCGCCCCTCCGCGAGCCGATGACCGAGGCGGACGCGCCGCAGCCTTGCGAAGGCTGCGGCGCTCGCCCGCATTTTTTAATTTACAGTGATCGAGAAGGGATCGGACGGGATCCCGTTCGCCACCACTTCGAGCTTGCTGGCGCCCGTTTCCATTCCGCTCGGAACGTCGAAATTGGTCGAGACGAGCGTCGATCCGGTGGCCACGCCCATGGTGCTGTGGTCGTGCGTGCGCGCGTAGAACACATGGCCCGTGGCGTTGTTGGTGATGCGCACCAAGGGATAATTGGTGTGCGTGTCGAACTCGTCGCCGAACGCGCCGCCCTGGCTGAGCCCGTTAAATTGGGTTCCGGAGATCTGATAGGTCTGGCCGCGGCTCACGCTCGACGGGCAGGCGCTGATCGTGGGCGCCCATGACGGATCGTAGGTTCCGGTCGTCCTGTAGACTTCGAACCCGCCGACCAGCACCTCGCCGGTGGGCAGGGGCATCAGGACGCTGCCAAAGCCGTTCGTCCCCGAATTGACCAGGTTGGTTCCATCGAATTCATAGAGTTCGCCGCTCGATCCTTCCGCGAGCACATTGCCGTTCGGCAGGATCGAGACCCCCATGTCGAAGGCTTCGTCGCCGCCCGGAAAATCCGGTCCCGCCTTCCACTGGCCTTTCTTGTGGCCGGGGCTCGGAGGCGTCCAGATCGCGGTATGGGCCTTGTTTTCGCCGTCAGGCGTCGCGCCGGTGGCGAAGACCGTTCCATCGGGCCGGCGAATGGCCGCACCTGTCTCGCCGGGCGGATCGTAACATTTGTCCTTGGGCCCGTAGGGGATGCAGTCGCCACAGCAATTCTGCGGTCCGCGCAGGTCAACGACGGTGCTGCCGAGGTTCTGCCATTTTCCCTTTTCGGGGATGTAGCGTTCGGCGTTGGGATGGGCCTTGACGTCCACGGTGAGGAACGTGCCGTCGGGAAGCAGCACCCAGCCCTCTTCGGCGTTCCAGCCGTTCTTGCCGATTGACGGGATCGACGACCATTTGAGCGTCTTGGGATCGAGCGCCGCCATCTTGGTCTTGAACTTGTAACCTAGAACGAAACGGCCGTCCGGAAGAACGATCTCCGGAGAATCGCCGATGCAGCACCAGCCCTTCGGCGGATCGATCATCGTCCAGGTGTTGGCGAGCGGATCGTAGATCGCAGTCTTGTTGGTGAAGGCGAACTCGCCGAAATTGTATTCTCCGCCGGAGATGATCACCCGTCCGTCCGCCAGCACCGCTTCGGCCATGGCGTATGGCGAATAGCCCGCAGGTAAACTCGCCACCTGGGTCCAGGTCCCGTTCACATAGCTCCCCTTGTTGTCGGGCGTGAGCTTCCACCAGTCGGTTTCGTTGCCGCCCTGGGCGAGCACCGTCCCGTCGGTGAGTTGCAGGGTGATGATCGCCCCATCCGGCGGCTGGTGCGTCAGCTGAGTAACCGTTCCGGCCATGACGGCCGTGGGCAGGCACGCGCAAACGAGCCCAAGCAACTGCGTAATTCGGCGAAACATAGACGTCTTCTCCCTCCACAGGCGGCCAAGCGCCGCCAACACAAGTTTCCGCGCGAGGACGGTTGCGTCCGCGCGCCTAGTTCACCGTGATCGACGCCGGCTCCGACGGAATGCCATTCGCCACCACCTCCAGCTTGCTCGAGCCCGTCTCCATGCCGCTCGGCACGTCGAAACTCGTCGACACGAGCGTCGAGCCGGTGGCGACCGCCATCGTGCTGTGATCGTGCGTGCGGGCGTAGAATACGTGGCCCGTCGCGTTGTTGGTGATGCGCACCAACGGATAGTTGGTGACTGTCTGCTCCTCGTCGCCCATGCCGCTCGCCTGCGACAGCCCGTTAAACTGCGTGCCGGAAATCTGATAGGTCTGCCCGCGCGTCACCGTCGAGGGGACCGACGAAATCGTCGGCGCCCATGCCGACTTGTAGGAACCGTTCGACTTGTAGACCTCATACCCGTTGATCAGCACTTCGCCGGTCGGGAGCACCATCAGTGAGCCCCAGCCCACATTCGAGGCGGTGCGCGTCAGGGTCTTGCCGTCGAATTCATAGAGATTGCCGACGCCGAAATCGGCCTCGACGAGGACATGGCCGTTCGGCAGCAGCGCAATCGGGCAATCGCCCCCGTCCTCGCCGGCGGGAAAATCGGGGCCGGCCGTCCACTTGCCCTTGGGATGCTTGGCGCTCGGCGGAGAATAGATGGCGGTGTGGGCCGTCGTTTCCCCATCGGGAATGGCCCCGAAGGCGAAGACCCGTCCGTCGGGCATCAGGACCGCCGCGCCCACCTCGCCCGGCGGGTCGTAGCATTTGTCGTGGCCATAGGGGATGCAATCGCCGCAGCAATCCTGCGGACCCCTGAGATCGCCCTTGGTGCTGCCCGCATCCACCCATTGTCCCTGATCGGGCAGGTAGCGTTCGGTCTTCGGATGCGCCTTGACGTCATGGGTGAGGAGCGAGCCGTCCGGCATCAGCACCCAGCCCTCTTCGGCGTTGAAATCGTGCTTGCCGGCCGAGGGCAGCTCCGACCAGGAGAGAGTCGCAGGATCGAGCGCGAACACCTTCTCCTTGAACTTTTCCCCGACGAGGAAACGGCCGTCGGGAAGCACAGCGGAAGGCGAATCCCCGATGAAGGGCAAAAGCTTCTTCGGCGGCGTAATGTCGGTCCATTGATTGGCGATGGGATCGTAGATCGCGCTCTTGTTGGTGAAGGCGAAGTCGCCGTTCAGATATTCGCCCCCCGCGATCACCAGCCGCCCGTCGGCGAGAACGCCGGCCGCGAAATAGAGCGGAACATAACCCGAGGGAAGGCTCGCGACCTGAGTCCAGGTCCCGTTGACATAGCTCCCCTTGTTGTCGGGCGTCAGCTTCCACCAGTCGGACTGGTTGCCGCCCTGCGCCAGCACTGTTCCGTCCGTCAGTTGGAATGTGATTATGGCGCCGGTCGGCGGCTCGTGAGTGAGGCGCGTAATGGTCTGCGCCTGTCCAGGCGCGGCGGCGAGGCCAAACGCGAGCGCAAGCGCAATCCGGCGTAGCATCGACTAACCCCTCGAATGTCGGCAATGCGGCGCGGACGCTAGCACCTTGCCGCGTTTCGGAACAGCAAAACTGAACGCCCTTCGTCGGACTTGGCGCGGGAGTCATGTTTTCGAAAATACGATCAGAATTCCCGCGCCGTTAAGCAACAGTTCGAAACGTTCTTCCAAGAACGCCGCGTCATGCATCTCAAGTCTGAGCGCCTCGCGCGGGCCGCGAACAGTCGAGGGCGCCGTCGCCACGAACAGCGCCGGGCCTTGTTGCGCTGCGATGGAGCCTGAAGCCACCCGGTCCAACCTTGCCGAGGCGCGGCCGCGCCGCGTCATGACATTGAGGTCCTTCGAATGGCCGCCGAGCGGAGCGCCTACGCAATGCGCCTCGCCGGGAAAGAGCGCCGGCTCGCTCTCCGGGCCAAGTACGACGGTCCGATCATCAAAGATAAGTCTGAGGCGACCGGCGAGGACCACCAGCGCCCGATCCACTCCCTCAAAACGTGAAAAGGGCCCCGGCTTCCCGATCTCGGCGATGCTTACGCGCCAGTGGAAATCGTCAAATCCGGCCTCCGCCGGGTCAGTGGCCACGGGCAGCGTCAGGCCGCCGCCGTTCTTCCAGGGCACGGCGCGCCGCCCCGCCGCCGGCAAAAGCCTCACAGACGCCGCGCCCCGGACGCTTTGGGTCTGCTGGCGAAGGCCAGGCAGATTTCGAGAATCTTTCTCAGCACAAGGCGCAACTTACGTGCTCGCGCCGGGTCGTAGGGCGTCGGCCAGTTGTCCGGCGTGGGTAGCTCAGGTTCGTCCATATAGCTGCGGCAGGCCAGCTCGAGCTGGATGGCGTGAATGCCGCGTTCGGGCCGGCCGTAATGGCGCGTCGTCCAGCCACCCTTGAAGCGCCCGTCGACGACGTGCGTAAGGCCCGAAGCCGAGCAGGCCGCATTGACCATCGCGGTCAATTCGGGCGCGCAGCTTCGCCCGCCATTGGAACCGATGTTGAAGTGCGGCAAAACCCCCTCGAAGAGTCGCGGGATGCGCGAGCGGATCGAATGAGCGTCGAAAAGGATGACCGTCGGGTATTCTCCGTGCAGCCTGCCGATTTCGCGCGCGAGGGCGGCATGATAGGGCTCGAAATAGAGCGTCCGGCGACGCGCGATTTCGTTCGCGTCTGGCGCGGCGTTGTCCTTGTAGAGCCGGGCGCCGTCGAAATCGGTCGTGGGACAGAGTTCGGTCGTGGCTTGGCCGGGATAGAGCGATGCTCCGGACGGATCGCGATTGACATCGATCACCGAACGCGAGAGGCGGGTGCGGACGGTCGAGGCGCCAAGCTCTCCGGCGAAGTCGTAAAGCCGGTCCACCCACCAGTCGGCGTCGCGCCGCGCCTGCCAGGGCGATACAAAATTCTCGCCTAGGGGCTCGGGAATTTCAACGCCGGTGTGCGGGAAAGAAACGACGACCGGCGCCGAGCCCCTGCCGATCTCCAGCCAGTCGGGAAGCGCGTGCGCCTTGGACATCGCCCGTCTTGGACCGCTTGTTCAATGCGTATAGGCATAGGGCGCGGAATTGAGGTCTGTAAAGTGAGTGAAGTCTCGCTTTGGTTCGCACGGGCGTTGCTTCCAGGCGGCTGGGCCGGCGAGGTTCGCATTCGCATCGCGGATGGCCGCATCGCAGCGGTTACGACCGGGAAGCGCAAGGGAGCCGGCGACGAGGCGCATAGCTTTGGCGTTCCGGGGCTGGCCAATCTGCACAGCCACGCCTTCCAGCGAGCGCTTGCGGGCTTGACCGAAACCCGCGGGCCGACGACAGACAGCTTCTGGACCTGGCGCCAGCGCATGTATGGCTTTGTCGAGACGATCGCGCCGGAGGACCTCGAGGCGATCGCGGCGATGGCGTTCGTCGAGATGCTCGAAAGCGGCTTCACGCGCGTGGGGGAATTTCACTACCTTCATCGCGATCCGAAGGGCGCGCCCTATTCTGATCCGGCTGAGATGGCCGCACGCGTCGCGGCGGCGGCTGATGAAAGCGGAATCGCCCTTACCCTTCTTCCGGTCTTTTACGCCCATTCCGGTTTCGGCGGCCTCGCGCCTTCGCCGTCGCAGCGCCGCTTTCTGAGCGATCGCGACTTCTACGCGCGCCTGTTCGATGGATCGCGCCGCGCGCTCGCCGCGCTTCCCGACGCCGTTCTGGGAGCCGCGCCGCACAGTCTTCGCGCCGTCACGCCCGCGGAGCTTTCGGCGCTGGTCGATCTCGCTGGACCGGCGCCGATCCACATCCACGTCGCCGAACAGACCAAAGAAGTCGAAGATTGCATCGCCTGGAGCGGCATGCGACCGGTCGAATGGCTGCAGCGGCATGCCCCCGTGGACGAGAGATGGTGTCTTGTTCACGCCACGCACGTGACGGAGACAGAAATCCGCGCGCTCGCCGCAGCTGGCGCCGTGGCGGGCCTTTGCCCGATTACCGAGGCCAATCTCGGCGATGGGCTGTTTCCCGCTGAGACATTTCTCGCGGCCGGCGGCCGCTTCGGAGTCGGCTCCGATTCCAATGTGCTGATCGACGCCGCAGAGGAGCTCCGCACGCTGGAATATGGCCGGCGCCTCGCCGATCGGCGACGAAACGTTCTCGCCCGGACCGAAGGCGATTCCACGGGCGCGGCCCTTTATCGGGGTGCGCTCGCCGGCGGCGCCCAAGCGCTGGGAAGCGTCTGCGCCATCGAGACCGGCGCGCCTGCCGATATTGTGAGCCTGGATGCGGAGCATCCCGCGCTTTGCCAGCGGACGGACGACTCGCTTCTTGACAGCTGGATATTCGCCGCGCGCGGAGGCGCCGTCGACTGCGTATGGCGCAGGGGAGCAAAAATCGTAGCCGGCGGACGGCATATCAGGCGGGACGAGGCGGTCCGGCGCTATCGCGCCGCAATGGCGCGGCTTGCGGGCCGCGGCGGGATCGCCGTGATTTGAATTAAACCTTGCGAACCTTGGGCTGCGGCGGACGGCGCGCCATGCAAAATCGCTACGAACGATTGGTTTACCTGCTTTGACGATGATTGCGGCAAGGGGGTGGGCGCTGCTGTTTTGCGGCGCGGCGGAGTATGCGCGCAATGGCGCCACGCATGAGCGGATTTGCGAAGAAGCCGGCCAATGGCGATGCGGCAAGACCGTCGCGCGCCGCCGCCAGCGAGTCCGCGGAGCTCGAAGGCTTGCCGCTCGATCTCGCCGCGCTGGTCGCGCCTTATCGCAAGCGCGGCCGCATTTCGCTTCGCATCGAAAGGCTGCCGCATCGCGCCCGGCTCTCGCGCGGACACAACAATGGCGACCGCTCGTGGTCGGTCGGCCTCGACGAACTCGATGACCTTGCCTATCTGCCTGGAAAGGACAATGAAGGGCCGCAGACGCTCGCCATCCGAATTGTCAATCTCGACGGCGGGGACGGCGCGACGTTGGCGGTCCTGGATCATATCGTGGGCGGCGACGCGGCGGCGTCCGTTTCGCAGGCCGAGGCTTCCAATTTCGTGGAGACCGCCGAGCTTCGCCGAATGCGCGAGGAAATGGCGAAAGCCAAAGTCGCGCTGGCGGAGCGCGAAAGAGAACTGGCCGAAATCCGAAAGCATCCGCGCGCGCGCGATCCCGAGCTTCCGCGCGCCGCCATCGAGGCCGAGCTTGCGGCGATGCGGGCAAGCTGGGAGTCCGAAGTCGAGGAACGCGTCGCCAAGGCCGCCGCCGACGCTGTGCGCGCCTATGAGCGAAAGCACGCGGCGAGTCTTGCCGACCCCCTAGACGCCAGTGGCGGCAAGCTCGCCGAGGAACGCGTCGCCGCCGCCAAGGCCGCCTTGCGGCGCGAGGCCGAACAGGCGCTTGCTCATGCGCAACAGCAATGGAAGGCCGGCGAGGCCGAACGGTTGGCGGCCGCCGAGGCCCGGTGGCAGAAGCAGTCCGCCAAGGCGCTTGCGGAGGCCGCCGCCCAATTCGAAAAGGCCAAATCGCGAAGCCAGAGCGAAGCCCGCCGGGGCGACGCCGCCGAGCTTCGCAAGCTCGTCGACGAACGCGACGCCCTGAACGCCGCGCTCGCCGCGCGCGACAAGGAGCTCGCGCGCGTTAGCGCGGAAGCTGCGAACCTCAAGAAGGACGGCGACGAGTTGCGCCGCCTGCGTGAAGAGCTGGCCAGAACGAAAGTTGGGCTCGACGAAAAGGAGAAGGCGCTGTCCTGGGCGCGCGCCGAGGCCGAAGCGCTGCGCAATGACGGCGCGGAGCTAAAGCGCCTGCGCGAGGAGCTCTCGAAGTGCAAGGCGCTCCTCGCCGAGAAGGACAAGGCGGTCGCCAAGACCGCGCAGGAGGCCGAGGCCGCGCGCGCTGAGAACGCAAGGCTTTCGCAGCTGGGCGAAGAGTTGAAGCAGGCCAAGGCGACGCTCGCCGAGAAGGACCGGGCTCTGGCGCGAAGCGCTCATGAAGCAGACGCGGCGCGCGCCGCGGCCGCCGCGCTCGAGCGGCTGAAGACGGAGCTCGGGGAGGCAAGATCGGCGCAATCAGCGCTGCAGGAGTCGCTGGACGAAGCCAGGGCGCGCGCCGACAAGGCTTCCGCCGAGGCGGAGGCGCTCAGAAAAGACACTGCCGAGGCGCAGAGATTGGCCAGCGAACTTGCAGCCGCGCGGGCCTCGCTCGCGGTCCGCGATGCGGAACTCGCGCGCGCCCGGTCGAGCAACGAAGACGCGCGCAAGCGCTGGCGTAAGGAAGCCGAAGACTCCCTCGCCGAAGCCGAGCAGGCCTGGAAGGCGGCGGAAGAGGCGCGGGTGGCCGCGGCCGAAGCCAAGATGCGCGCGCAGACCGAACTCGCCATTGCCGAGGCGGTCGAGCGGATGGAGCAGGCCGAAGCTCGCGCTGAGGAAGCCGAAGCGCGAAACCTCGGCCACGATGCGCGGGCGCAGGCCATGGCCGAAGATCTGGCCATCGCCAAGAAAGAGCTGGCCGAACGCGAAAGCGAGCTTGAGGAAGCCCGCGTCGCCCATAGGGAGGCGCGCAAACGCTGGAAGCAGGAATCGGAGGCCGCGCTCGCCAAGGCCCAGCAGGAATGGAAGGCGAGCGAAGCGGCGCGGATCGCCGCTTCGGAATCGCAAGGCCGCGAACAATCGGATTCGGCGCTCGCTAAGCTCGGCCAACAGCTCAAAGAAACCGAAGCAGAACTCGCCCAAGCCCGCGAGCAGATCGAGACGCTGCGCCGCCGCGGCGACAGCGATGATTTCCGCAGGCTGCGCGATGATTTCGCCGCCCTGCAGGCCCAGCTCGCGCGCCGCGACGCTGAGCTGGCCCAGCTTCGCTCCGATCACGAGATTGACCGCGAGCGCTGGACAGCCGAGGCGCGCCGGGCGCTTCAGCGCGCAGATCAGAGTTGGAAAGCCGAAGACGGAGAATCCATTGAGCGTCGCGAACACGCCGAGGCGCGCCGGCGCATGGCGCAGGGCGTGGCGACGCTCGCCTTCCTGGCCGTCATCGGCGCGGCGGGCTACGTGTGGATTGGACCGATGCTTTCGCGGAATACCGAGCCGCTCACGTCATTGCTCCAGCCCATCCTCAACCAGGCGCAGTCGCAGATCGATACGCCTGTAAACGCGGTGACGGCGCCGGAGAAGCCGCTGTTCACGGTCGTCCATGGCGTCAATCTGCGCGCCGGCCCGTCGGCGAGCGCCAAGGTCATCGGATCGCTCCCGCGCAACGCCAAAGCGCCGGCGCTGGAGCGTCGGGGCGGCTGGGTCAAGGTCGATATCCCCGCCCAGGGCGACAAGCCGCGCCTCGAAGGCTGGGTCTATGGCGCATTCCTCAAAGAAGCAGGTCCCGACAAATAATCCATCGGGGGCTTGATTTTCGCGCCGCGGAAGATCATTGGAACCCGTCCCGAAGGACGCCGATGCGCCCGCCGGAACGTCCCTGACAATTCCAGCCCTGGGCCTCCCCGCGATGCATCCGTCCGCAACGACGCAGCCTCGCATTCCATCTGCCCCGGCAAGCGGTGCGATCGGCGCCATCGAACGCGCGATCGTCTGGGTTGGCTCGCCTGCCTCTCTTGCGATTCATACGGTGGTGTTCATCGCGTTCTTTACGGTTTCGATCCTCAAATGGGCGCCTTGGGACCTTATGCTCCTGGTGTTGACGACGGTCGTCTCGCTTGAGGCGATCTATCTGGCGCTCTTCATCCAGATGAGCGTCAACCGGCAAAGCATCAGCCTCAGGGAGGTCGAAGAGGACGTCGAAGACATTCAGGAAGACATCGAGGAGCTGGGCGAAAACGTCGAAGACCTCAAGGAAGACGTCGAGGACATCCAAGAGGACATCGGCGAGATCAGCGAGGACGAGAGCGACGATGCGCGCGAACGTCGGCACGCCGAAATGCTTGAAACGCTGACCAGGGACGTCGGCGCGATCCTGAATTATCTCGAATCGCTGAAGGCGAAATGACTGACTATTCCATTGCGGGCTTGAAGCGAAGCGCAACGCCGTTCATGCAATAGCGAAGCCCGGTGGGGGCTGGCCCATCGGGGAACACATGGCCGAGATGGCCGCCGCAGCGCGCGCAGTGAACTTCGGTGCGCACCATGCCGTGACTCGCATCGGACTCGGTCTCGACCGCGCCCTGCTCGACTTTCGTAAAGCTGGGCCAACCGCAATGGGCCTCGAACTTGGCGTCGGAGCGGAACAACTCCTGGCCGCAGGCGGCGCAGAGATAGTCTCCGGCGCGACGCTCGGCGTTGAGCGGGCTCGATCCCGGCCGCTCGGTTGCATGCTCGCGCAGCACTCCGTATTGCTCGGGAGTGAGGGTTTTGCGCCACTCCGCATCGCTTTTCTCGACGGGAAATTTTCGCCGCATCGCTCAACCGCGCGCGTCGGCGATGGCTTGCTTGACGGTGTCGCTGAGCCGGCCCTTGTTACCGAACGGCCAAGTCCCGCCATAGCCGATGTCGTCTACGCGCCAGCCCTGCGAAGTCAACACGAGATAGACAGTATCGGTCCACGAAAACGGTTTGCCGCGCGGGTCGGAGGCGCTGTCGACATAGGTGAGGCCCACGCCGCAATGACCGCTTTCGCCTTCGCGCTTGCATGTCCCGAGCGTAAAGCGTGTGGCGCCTTCGAAATTGGACGTGAACAGATCGCCCTCGATCATCGGCGGGGAATCCTTGTTCGCCTTCGCGAAATCCGTCTCCGCCGCATCGCCATCCTTGAGCAGCCTGTCGAGCGCCGGCGAGATATAGGGTTCGTATTTCTGAAGACCCTTGGCGTCGGGAATCCCATCCGAGGGATGGAAGGTCGAATAGGCCTCGTAGAACCCGGTCGCGACCTTTGCCATGTCGGCCGCATCGTCGGCGCGCACGACGCTCGCCGGTGAGAGCGCGGCGATAAAACCCGCGGCGGCGATGAGAGCGGCCTTCATGCGCGGGCCTTGAGCAGGTCGCGGATCTCGCGCAGCAGCTCAACGTCTTCCGGAGGCGCGGCCGGCGGCGCTTCCGGCGGCTTGGTTTGCAGGCGGTTGATGGCTCTGATGAGAACGAAGAGCGCGATCGCGACCACGAGGAAATTGATCACCGTGTTCACGAACAGTCCGTAGTTGATCGTTACAGCTCCCGCCTTCTGCGCGTCTGCGAGCGTTGCGGCGGCCGGCCCCTTGAGGGTGATGAAGAAATTCGAGAAATCGATCCCGCCCATGGCATAGCCGATCGGCGGCATAATGACGTCCTTGACGAGGGAGTTCACGATGGCGCCGAACGCTGCGCCGATGACTACGCCGACTGCGAGGTCGATCACGTTGCCGCGCATGGCGAACTTCTTGAATTCCGCGAACATGCTCAATTTCTCCAGGAAACGTGAAAGGCTAGTCTCGCCCGGCGCCGGCAACAAGACGGATCAGGCCGCGGCCCGCAAAGGCGCCTATCGCAGCGCCCAGGGAATTGGCGGCCTCATCGAGAATTTCGGGGTCTCGCCCGGTGAGGCCTTGGAGGATTTCCAGCGCGCCGCCAAGAACGACCAGCGCCACGACCGCGGCCAAGAGCGCCCGCCGCGTCCTCAGCGCCGCCGCGGCGAGCAGCGCGAGGCCGAAATAAGCTGTGAAGTGCTGAAGCTTGTCGGAGATTCCCGGCATGACATTGGGCGCGTGCGGGGCAAGCTCGCCCCAGACCACCAGCGCCAGCGCCGGCCAGAACAAAACCATCGCCGCGCGCGCAGACCACTGCGCAATTTGCTCTTTGGTCACGATTTCGCATCCGCCGCCGTACGCGGGACCTTAGCGGTTCGTCAGGGGATTTGCGCCTGCAATTGCGAATGCCAGATTCAGGCGGCGCCTTCTTCCGGGAGGGACAAGCGAAACCTCGTTCCAAGACTGTCTGAATGAATGTCCAGATCGGCGTGCAGCGAGCCCGCTAGCTGGCGGATCAGGCGAAGGCCGAGACCGCCGTCCTTTTCCGGATCGAAGCGTTCCGGAAGGCCGACGCCGTCATCTTCAACTTCCACGGTTGTCCGCCCCCCTTCGCGCGCGCAGCGCACGCAGATCTCCACCGGCAGCCCTGTCGGATGGGCATGCTTGACCGCGTTCATGATGATTTCGCTCGCAATCATCGCGATTGGCTGGACCTGCTCGGTGCGGGCGGGACATTTCGAAGCAAGCTGGTGAACGATGCCGACGCAATTTTCGAGCGAAAGCGATTTAACAAGGCTTTGCGCGCTCTCGACCAGGTATTCGCCAAGATCGATGGTTTCTCCCGCCGGGAGCGTCGCCAGCCGGTGATGGAGATGGCCAAGACTCACCACCTTGGCCACAATCTCCCGTAGCGCCTGGTGAACGACGTCCCGACTGAGCATGGCCGGTCCCGCCGCGACGGTGGCTGCATGGGCCTGAATGAGGCTCGCCAACACCATCAGATGGTTGGCTACTCTGTGATCGGCTTCGCGCGCCAAGGTCCGGTCAGTTCGCAACGCATCATTCTGCTTCCCCGTCTTGGACATCATTTTCACCACCGGCGCACAGCCAAGCCTTGAAAAACAACCCTCGAAATTAAGAATATCAATGATGCCGCCTAGGCGGGTCAGGAGTCAATAAAACCGTTTATTTTCAGTGAGTTATATGCACAATCGATGTATTAACCGTAATGTGAGGCAAAGGGTGTTTTTTGCAAAATATGTTATTGTCATCTTTTGCACAATTTGAGTAAGTCACGCTCCAAGGAAAGTTGGGCAGGATAGGCGATGGCGTCCGAACTGACGCGCGGCGAGCGGCTGCAGATCATGCTCACCGAGAAGGAATTGGTCGCGCTCGACAATTGGCGTTTCGCGGCGCGCATGCCAAGCCGGGCGGCCGCCGTGAGAGAATTGTTGCGGCGCGGTTTGGCCGCAGAAGGTTTTGCGCTAGCCCAAAGCGGCGCCAAGTCGCGCGACTTCGGCGTGACCGTGGAAAGCTCCGGCAACCGCGAGGGATAGCGAAGCTTGCCAAGCGCGGCTTTGGCCTATATGAGGCGCGCTCCTTCGGGCCGACCGGCGAACAGGGCATGCCGTGGCGGTCCCAAACGGCAACCGGGCTGTTACGCCCAAGGAGACCGAAATGCCCAAGATTAAGACCAAGTCGGGCGCCAAGAAGCGCTTCAAATTCACGGCCAATGGAAAGATCAAGACCGGCGCGGCCTATAAGCGCCATCGACTGATCTCCAAGTCCAAGCGCACTCGCAAGGAGCTGCGGGACACGCTTTCGCCGTCCGAAACCCAGCGCGTGGCGCGCTGGATGCCCTACGCTTAAGGGAGGCGAAAATGTCGAGAGCGCCCCGCGCCGTACCCAGTCACGCCCGCCGGAAGAAAGTCTTCAAACAGACCAAGGGCTTCCACGGCCGCCGCAAGAACAACATCACCACGGCCAACGCCGCCGCCGATCGCGCGCTGCAGCACAACTATATCGGCCGCAAGGAAAAGAAGCGGAATTTCCGCGCGCTCTGGATCCAGCGCATTAACGCGGGATGCCGCCTGCATGGCCTGACCTACAGCCGATTTATCAGCGGGCTCGCGAAGGCCGGGATCGAGATCGACCGCAAGGTCCTCTCCGATCTCGCCATCCACGAGCCCGCGGCCTTCAAGGCTCTGGTGGATCAGGCGACGGCCGGCACGGCGTAACTCAAGAGACCCATCGGAGCGGAACCGGCCTTGGCAACTGTCCAAGGCCGTGTTTCAAGCCATTTCGATTGGGGAATTCCATGAGTGACGTCCGAAGTCTCGAAAAGCAGATTCTCGATTCCATAGCGCAGGCTCGCGACGAGACGGCGCTCGAAGCCCTGCGCGTGGCCGCGCTCGGCAAAAAAGGCTCGATCAGCGAGCTCTTGAAATCGCTGGGCGCGATGTCGCCGGAGGAGCGCAAGGTCAACGGTCCGCTCTTCAACACGCTGCGCGACCGCGTGAGCGAGGCCATCGACGCGCGCAAATCCGAGCTTCGGGCCGCCGCGGTCGATGCGCGCCTTGCCTCGGAACGCATCGACGTGACGCTGCCGGCGCGGCCGGAGCCGCAGGGCACGATCCATCCCGTGAGCCAGGTTCTCGACGAGGTGACGGCGATTTTCGCCGATCTGGATTTTGCCGTCGCCGAAGGGCCGGACATCGAATACGACGATTACAATTTCACCAAGCTCAACATCCCGCCCGATCATCCGGCGCGGCAGATGCACGACACGTTCTATGTCGCCCCGCAGGCCGATGGCTCGCGGCATGTGCTGCGCACCCACACCTCGCCGGTCCAGGTGCGCACCATGCTGAAGAAGAAGCCGCCGGTCCGGATCGTGGCGCCGGGACGCACCTATCGCGTCGATTCGGACGCCACCCATTCGCCGATGTTCCATCAATACGAGGGTCTGGTCATCGACGAGGGCATCAGCCTTGGCCATCTCAAATGGGTGCTCGAGGAATTCTACAAGGCCTTCTTCGAGGTGGATCGCGTCGAGCTGCGCGCGCGGCCGAGCTACTTTCCCTTCACCGAGCCAAGCGTCGAATGGGATCTGCGCTGCGATCGGTCCGTGCCCGGCCAGATCCGGTTCGGCAGCGGCAACGATTGGCTGGAACTGGCGGGCTCCGGCATGGTCCATCCGCGGGTCCTTTCGATGTGCGGCATCGATCCGGAAAAATATTCCGGATTTGCGTTCGGCGGCGGCCTCGACCGCCTCGCCATGCTGAAATACGGCATTCCCGACATTCGTCCGTTTTTCGAATCCGATCTGCGCTGGCTTCGGCATTTCGGCTTTGCCGCGCTCGACGTGCCCACGCTCGACGGGGGACTGTCGCGATGAAATTCTCCCTGTCCTGGCTCAAGGATCATCTCGACACCGATGCGGATGCGACAACCATCGCCGAAAAGCTCACGTCGATCGGACTCGAAGTGGAAGCAGTCGAAGACGCGGGTGCGCGGCTCAAGGATTTCGTGGTCGCCCATGTGATTTCGGCGGAGAAGCATCCCAACGCGGACAAGCTCAAGCTGTGCATAGTCGATGCCGGAACCGGCGCGCCCATCCAGGTCGTTTGCGGCGCGCCGAACGCGCACACCGGCATGAGGGCCGTGTTCGCACGGCCCGGGGTCGTCATCCCCGCAAGCGGAGAAACGCTGAAAGTGGGAACGATTCGCGGCGTCGAATCGCGCGGCATGCTGTGTTCGGCGCGCGAGCTGATGCTGGGCGAGGACCACACCGGAATCATCGAGCTTTCCGCCGACGCGCAAGTGGGCGCGCCCGCGGCGATGGCTCTGGGTCTCACCGATCCGGTGATCGATGTGGCGATCACGCCCAATCGCGGCGACGCCACCAGCGTCTACGGCATCGCGCGCGACCTTGCGGCCGCGGGACTTGGCGCGCTCAAGAGCGGCTCGATCGAGCCGGTGGCCGGAACATTTGAGAGCCCCATAGGTGTAGAGCTCGACTTTGCGCCGGATACCGCCTCGGCCTGTCCCATTTTCGCGGGGCGTTTCATCCGCAATGTGAAGAACCGACCGTCGCCGAAATGGGTGCAGGACCGGCTCAAGGCTATCGGTCTTCGACCGATTTCGGCGCTGGTCGATGTCACCAACCTCATCAGCCACGACCGCGGTCGGCCGCTGCATGTGTTCGATGCCGACAGGCTGACGGGTGCGCTGCGCGCCAGGCTCGCCAGGGACGGAGAGACGCTGCTCGCATTGGACGGCAAGACCTACACGCTCGATTCGGGCATGACCGTCATTGCCGACGAAGCGGCCGCGCGCGCAATCGCGGGCGTCATGGGCGGGGAGGAGACGGGCTGCTCCCAGTCCACGACGAATGTTTTCATCGAATCGGCCTGGTTCGATCCGGCGCGGACGGCTACGACCGGGCGCAAGCTCGGCATCGTCTCGGACGCGCGCTACCGCTTCGAGCGCGGGGTCGATCCCGAATTCGTGGTGCCGGGACTCGAACTGGCCACGAGGCTGATTCTGGAATGGTGCGGCGGCGAGGCCTCCCATGTTGCGGTCGCGGGCGCGCCGCCCTCCTGGAAGCGCGAAATCCTTTTCGATCCGGCGGCCGTGAAGGCGCTGGGCGGCGTGGATGTGCCGCGGCCCGAGATGGCGCGGATTCTGAGCAATCTCGGCTTTTCGCTGAAGGACGGCGCACGCCTTGTCGCATCTCCGCCCTCCTGGCGCTGGGACATCGAAGGGCCGGCCGACCTCGTCGAGGAGGTCGTGCGCATTCATGGTCTCGAAAAAGTTCCGTCCGCGCCGATGACGCGCAGTGAGGCGGTCGCCAGGCCGACCCTCACTCTTGCCCAGCGCCGGACCAGACTGGTTCGCAGGGCGCTCGCCGCGCGCGGCTTCAACGAGACGATCAATTTCACCTTCATCCCGCGCGCGCATGCGAAACTGTTCGGCGGAGGCGACGACGCGCGCCAGCTCGAAAATCCCATCGCTTCGGATCTCGATGCCATGCGTCCCAGCGTGCTGCCATCCTTGTTGGCGGCGGCGCAGCGCAATCAGGCGCGCGGGTTTGACGAGCTGATGCTGTTCGAGATCGGCGCGCAGTTCGAGAGCGGAATGCCGGAAGCGCAGACCAATATGGCCGGGGCAATTCGCGTCGGCGCGGGCGCGCGCAGCTGGCTGAAAGCGAGCCATGCCGCCGACGCCTTCGACGTCAAGGCCGACATGCTGGCGATCCTCGAGGCCGCAATGGGCTCGCCCATGACCGCGCCGGTGAAGGCGGTCGCCGCCGCCTGGTATCATCCGGGCCGTTCGGGAACGCTGGCGCTGGGTCCGAGAGTGATCGGTTATTTCGGCGAATTGCACCCTTCGATCCTGTCGGCCTTCGACCTCAAGGGACCCGCTGCGGCGTTCGAAGTTTTCCTCGATGCGATCCCGGAGCCGAAAGCCAAAGGCAGGGCGCGCGCCCCCTATGCGCCCTCGCCCTATCCCGCAGTCGAACGCGATTTCGCCTTCGTGGTCGACACCAAGGTGGCCGCCGAAGATGTGCTGAGGGCCGCGAAAGGCGTCGATCGTGCGCTGATCGAGCGCGCGGACGTATTCGATCTTTACGAGGGAAAAGGCGTGCCGGACGGCAAGAAGTCGCTGGCCATCTCCGTGCGCCTTCAGCCCAGGGACCGGACGCTGACCGAGGCCGAAATCGAATCCGCCGCCCAAAAAATCGTCGCCGCCGTCATCAAGGCTACGGGAGGATCGTTGCGCACATGAGAGACGCCATGGTTTTGGCCGCCGTACTCGTCGCGTCGCCCGCATCGGCCCAGCAGGCAGCGTTCAACGACCCGCTGGTGGATCATCTCGCCGGCGAGTGGGTGCTGACCGGCCAGATGGACAAAGGCCAGGTCACGCATGACGTCACAGCCAAGTGGGTGCTCGCCCATCAGTATCTGGAGATTGACGAAGTCTCGCGCGAGAAGAACAAGGATGGCTCGCCCGTCTATCAGGCGAAGGTGTTCATCGGCTGGGACGCAGGCAAGAAGATCTACGACATCGTCTGGCTGGACGATTACGGAAGCATCTCCACCCAGTCTCTCGGCTATGCGACGCCCGACGGCAACTGCATCGCCTTTGTGTTCCGCAATCGCGACGATTCCGGCAGTTTCCACACCACCTTTGCCTGGCATCCCGAAAATGGGACGTGGTCCATGGACATGGATAATGTGACGCCGGCGGGCAAGACCGAGCCCTTTGCCCGTACCGTTTTGAAGCGGGCGAACTAGCGTCACAATCCCGCCATCGGCACGGCGAAGACTTGGCCGGTTGCGGGAGGATGTCATGGTCCGAAAATTCGATCTCGTCATTGTCGGCGGAAGTTTCGCCGGTCTTGCCTGTGCGCGCACGGCGGCGCTGCGCGGCCTGAAAGTCGCCGTGATCGACGGCAAAAAGGAACCCGGCGCGCGCGTTCACACCACGGGAATCGTGGTGAAGGAGGCCTGCGACGATTTCGATCTGCCCGCGCGGCTCATGCGCAAGGTGCGCGGCGTGCGTCTCTACTCGCCTGATTGCCGCTCGGTGGACCTGCATGCGCCGGGATATTTTTTCCAGACCACGGACACCGCGGGCGTGCTGCGTTGGATGGCCGGCGAAGCGGAGCGCGCCGGCGCGGAACTGATCTTCGGCGCAAGGTTCGAGAGCGGCCTGCAACACGAGAGCGGCGTCGCGCTACCCTCCCTCGGTCTTCACGCCGGTTACCTCGTTGGCGCGGATGGCGCGCGCTCGCGCGTGGCCGAGTGTTTCGGCCTGTCGCGCAACTCGCGCTTCCTTGCGGGTATCGAGATCGAGTGCGACCCGCTGTCCAATCTCGATGCGCGCTTCCTGCACTGCTTTGCGGACAGCGAAGTCGCGCCGGGATATATCGCCTGGGTCGCCCCCGGGCCGGACGCCACGCAGATTGGCGTGGCGGCGTCGCGTCCGGCGAAACCGGATCTCGGTCTTCTGCTGCGCAAGCTGAAATTGTTTTGTGACATTCGCGAAATCCGCGTGCGAGAGCGCAGGAGCGGACTGATCCCGAGCGGCGGCACCCTAAATCGCATCGGCAAGGGCCGCGTTCTGCTGATCGGCGACGCGGCGGGACTGGTGTCTCCGGTCACAGGCGGCGGCATCCATACGGCGCTGCATTTCGGTCGCCGCGCGGCGCAACTTGTTTCGGACTATCTGGGAGATCGCGGGCCCGATCCGGTTGGGGCGCTTCTTCGCGAGGCGCCGCGCTATCGCGCCAAGCGCTTCTTGCGGCGCGCGATGGATCTTGCGCCGGCCAATATGCTGATCAATGCGCTCTTGATGACTGCGCCGGCTCGGGCGATTGCCCAGCGTCTCTATTTCCACGCGCGGCGAAGCGACGACATATCTTTCGAGGATTGGGCCAAAGCCTTCGAGCGGGGCGAAACCGAGAGGACGAGAAATATCGCCCGGGCCAAATTGCATCTCATCTGATTGCCTGTTTGTGCTGGCCGTCCCTCTTCGTGAACCAGTCGAAGGATGAACTTGTCGAAGGAATGGGAACGCGATTTTATGGGGCGATCGCGCGCTTGAGTCCCGAATGAGCGAAACCTTTGACCGGAAATCCGCGCTCGCCTTCATCGTGGCGCTCGGCGCAGTTAGCCTGTTCGCGGACATGGCATATGAAGGCATGCGCGGCATCACCGGCCCTTTTCTCGGGACCCTCGGCGCGAGCGGAACGGCGGTCGGCGTGATCGCCGGCGCGGGCGAGCTATTCGGTTATGTGCTGCGCCTGGGTTCCGGGCGGTTTGCGGAAAAGACCGGCGCCTATTGGCCGACAGCCTTTATGGGATACGCGGTGCAGATGGCGGCGGTGCCTCTCATTGCGTTTGTCGGCAGCTGGCAAGCGGCGGCTGCGCTGATCGTCCTGGAACGCACCGGAAAAGCGATCCGCAACCCCGCCGCAAACACCATGATGTCCCGCGCCGGCGAGAAGATTGGCCAGGGTTGGGCATTCGGCTTGCACGAGGCGCTCGACCAGTCAGGCGCTCTTGTAGGACCCCTCATCACGGCATTCGTGCTCGCCCATCACGGGCAATATCGCGAGGCTTTTCTTTGGCTCGGCGCGCCGGCGGCGATCACCATCGCCATCGTGATCGGGGTGTGGCTCAACTTTCCCGCCGCCGGCAACGTCTCGACGAAGCCGGCCGGCGAAGCCGATTTCGCCGGCCTGCCGCGCGCCTTCTGGCGTTACGCGGCGCTGGCGGCGCTGGTGGCGTTCGGATTCGCCGACTGGCCGTTGGTGGCCTTCCACTTTGCTGAGGCCAAGATCGTCTCCCAATCGGTCATTCCGGTCCTCTATGCCGTCGCCATGGGCGCGTCGGGCGTAGGCGCGCTTCTGCTCGGACGGCTGTTCGACCGCAGGGGCTTCGTAGTGCTCGCGCCGGCCATCCTACTTGCGGCCGCGGTCGCGCCGCTCGCATTCCTGGGATCGGCGCCTTTCGCCATCGCCGGCGCGGCGCTTTGGGGCGTCGTGCTCGGCATGGAGAATTCGGTCTTGACAGCCGGCGTCGCCCATGTCGTCGCCCAGCGGATGCGCGCCAGGGCCTATGGGGCGTTTTCCGCAATCTTCGGCATCGCCTGGTTTGCGGGCAGCGCGCTTTTGGGCGCGCTCTACGATGTTTCCTTCGCGCTTCTGGCCGCGCTGTCCGTTGCGGCGGAACTGGCGGCGCTCTTGCCGCTTTACCTGCTCATTCGAGCCGGAACTTGAGCGGCTGGACGACAGGGATGGGCGCCGGTATATGGCGCCCCGCATGACCGACCTCGCCCATATCCGCAATTTTTCGATCGTCGCTCACATCGATCACGGCAAATCGACGCTCGCTGACCGGCTGATCCAAACGACGGGCGGGCTTTCCTCGCGCGAGATGAAAGACCAGGTGCTGGACTCGATGGAGATCGAGCGCGAACGCGGCATCACCATTAAGGCCCAGACCGTGCGCCTCTCCTACAGGGCGAAGAACGGCGAGACCTACACGCTCAACCTCATGGACACGCCGGGCCATGTCGATTTCGCCTATGAGGTGAGCCGCTGCCTTGCCGCCTGCGAGGGCGCACTGCTTGTCGTCGACGCGAGCCAGGGCGTGGAGGCGCAGACTCTCGCCAATGTCTATCAAGCGATCGATGCGCATCTGGAAATCGTCCCCGTGCTCAACAAGGTCGATCTTCCCGCCGCCGAACCCGAGCGCGTGCGCCAGCAGATCGAGGATGTGATCGGCCTCGATGCTTCCGAAGCGATTCCGATCTCGGCCAAGACCGGGCTCAACATCGAAGACGTGCTCGAAGCGGTCGTTCACCGCCTTCCGCCGCCAAGGGGAAGCTTGACCGCCCCGCTGAAGGCCCTGCTGGTCGACAGTTGGTACGATTCCTATCTCGGCGTCGTCGTGCTCGTGCGCGTCGTCGACGGCGAGCTCAAGAAAGGTCAGCGCATCCGCATGATGGCCTCGGATGCTGTCTATCAGGTGGAGCAGGTGGGCGTGTTCACGCCCAAGAAAGTGAATGTCGAGTCTCTCGGCCCGGGCGAGGTCGGCTTCATCACCGCGCAGATCAAGCAGGTGGCCGACACCCAGGTCGGCGACACCATCACCGACGAAAGAAAAGGCACGTCCGATCCGCTGCCGGGATTCAAGCCTGCGCAACAGGTCGTGTTTTGCGGGCTTTTCCCCGTCGATGCCGCGCAGTTCGAGGACCTGCGCAATGCGCTTGCGCGCCTTCACCTCAACGATGCCAGCTTCACCTATGAGATGGAGACGAGTGCCGCACTCGGCTTCGGATTTCGCTGCGGATTCCTGGGGCTGCTGCATCTCGAGATCGTGCAGGAACGGCTCGAGCGCGAGTTCAATCTCGAGCTGATCGCGACCGCGCCCTCGGTCATCTATCGCATCCACATGACCGACGGGACAATGAAGGAAATGCACAATCCCGCCGACATGCCCGACGTAGTGAAGATCGCCTTCATCGAGGAACCATGGATCAGGGCGACCATCCTGGTCCCTGACGAGCATCTGGGCGCGGTGCTCAAGCTTTGCCAAGACCGGCGCGGCGAACAGATTGAGCTCACCTATGCCGGTAACCGCGCGATGGTGGTCTATCGCCTGCCGCTTAACGAGGTGGTGTTCGATTTCTACGACCGGCTGAAGTCTGTGAGCCGGGGCTATGCGAGCTTCGATTACCATATCGAGGAGTACAAGGAAGGCGATCTCGTCAAGCTGCTCATACTTGTCAACGGCGAGCCGGTGGACGCGCTCTCGATGATCGTGAACCGCCAGCGCGCGGAGGCGCGCGGACGGGCGATGTGCGAGAAACTCAAGGAGCTCATCCCGCGTCACCTGTTCCAGATTCCGATCCAGGCGGCGATTGGCGGCAAGATCATCGCGCGCGAGACGATCAGCGCGCTCAGGAAGGACGTGACCGCCAAATGTTACGGCGGCGACATCACCCGCAAGCGCAAGCTCCTCGACAAGCAGAAGGAGGGCAAGAAAAAGATGCGCCAATTCGGCAAGGTCGATATCCCGCAGGAAGCTTTTATCGCCGCGCTCAAGATGGATCAGGACTAAGGCCGGCGCTCTGCGGGCCCATCGGGCGCCGCATTGCTCCAGGATGTCGGCCATCGCACCGACC
>DASZRM010000158.1:0-3181 GCA_035549135.1 Rhizomicrobium sp.
CGCGCCAGAATCTCGGGATGAAGCCGCGCCATGCGTCCAACGACGAAAAACGTGGCTTTGACGTTGTAGGCCTTGAGTACGTTCAGGACATCCAGGGTGCGCGCGTTCGGGCCGTCATCGAAGGTCAGCGCCACGACATGATCGCTGCGCAGTCCGGAATTGAAGATCGTTCGGGCCTGCAGCCAGGCCACGCGTCCGTCCTCAGCCCCCGCCGAGATCGGCGCGACGAACATCAACGCCGCTGCAACCGCGCCTAGCGCTCGGCCTCTCACGGACATTCCCCTCGGAAGTCGACGAAATCCTATGCGCCCCGTCCACTCGGAACAAGACGCGCCCCCCTAACGCGTCCGGGCGCAGTCGGTTCCATTAGCGGTCAATTAAGGCGCGCGATCGCCTCCGACACACGCGCCGCCAGCGCCTTGGCCTCGGCGCGCTTCTCGCGCTGCTCGGCGAGGACATCTTCCGGCGCGCGAGAAACGAACTGCTCGTTGTTGAGCTTGGCGTCGAAGCGCGCGACCTCGTCTTCGGCCTTTTTGAGTTCCTTTTCGAGGCGGGCGCGCTCCTTCGCGAAGTCGATGACATCGCCTAGCGGCAGCGCGACCGTGGCTTCGCCGAGCACGAACTGCGCCGAGCCGCGCGGCAAGACGTCGGAGGTCTTTGCTTCGGACAGCCGCGCCAGCGTGGCGATCACGCCAAGATGGCGGTCGAGGCGCTCCTTGGACTGGGCGCTGGCGTCCTTGAGAACGAGCGCGATCTTCGCCGAAGGCGGCACATTCATCTCCGCGCGGATCGAGCGCACGCCCTTCACCAGATCGATGATCCAGGTCATTTCCGCGCTTGCGTCCTCATTCTTCGGCAACGATCCAAGCGCGGGCCACGGCGCCACGATCAAGGCGCTGTCGCGTGGATCGGCATGCTCGGCGGTCCGCGCCCACAATTCCTCGGTGATGAAGGGCATGAAGGGATGAAGCAGCTTCAGGATCTGGTCGCGGGTCCAGGCGGCGGTCATGCGCGCTTCGGCTTTCGCGCCCTCGTCCGTGCCGTTCAGCAGCGGCTTGATGAGCTCGAGATACCAGTCGCAATAGACGTCCCAGACGAAGCGGTAGGCCGCGCCCGCCGCATCGTTGAAGTGCAGGTTTTCCAGATTTGCTGTCACCTCGGCCGCCGCGCGCGCGGTTTCCGCCACGATCCAGCGGTTGACGGTCTGCGCGACCTTCGCCGGGTCGAAGCTCTTGCGCGTCTCGCAGCCGTTCATCTCGCAGAAGCGCGCGGCGTTCCACAGTTTGGTGGCGAAGTTGCGGTTGACCTCGACGCGGGAGGGGCCGATGCGCATGTCGCGGCCCGTGCCCGCGGCGAGCGCGAGCGTGAAGCGCAGCGCATCCGCGCCATAGGCGTCGATCAGTTCGATCGGATCGACGACATTGCCCTTGGTCTTCGACATTTTCACGCCCTTCTCGTCGAGGACGCGGGTGTGAATGAAGACGCGGTGGAAGGGCACGTCGCCCATGAAATGCAGGCCCATCATCATCATGCGGGCGACCCAGAAGAAAATGATGTCGAAGCCGGTGACGAGAACGGAGGTCGGATAATATCGCTTCAGCTCTTTCGTCTCGTCCGGCCAGCCGAGCGTCGAGAACGGCCACAGCGCCGAGGAGAACCAGGTGTCGAGAACGTCCGGATCGCGTGTGAGAGTCTTGCCGCCCGCTTGGCTGGTTGCTTCAGCCTCTGTTTCGGCAACGTAGATTTTCCCGTCTGCGTCATACCACGCCGGAATCTGGTGCCCCCACCAGAGCTGGCGCGAGATGCACCAGGGCTGGATGTTGCGCAGCCAGCGGAAATAGACGTTCGCCCATTGCTCGGGAAGAATTTCGGTGCGTCCGTCCTCGACCGCCTTGATCGCTTTCTCAGCCAGAGGTGCGACATTCAAATACCACTGCTCCGTCATGAAGGGCTCGAGCACGACGGTCTTGGTTTTCTCGTCGTGCGGCACGGCGTGGACGATCGGCTCGATCCTGTCGAGCAACTCGACGGCTTCGAGGTCGGCAACTATGCGCTTGCGCGCCTCGAAACGGTCGAGCCCGCGATAGGCTTCGGGCACGCTATCGTTCAGCGTACCGTCCTTGTTGAGAATGTTGATGAGCGGAAGGTTATGCCGCTTGCCGACTTCGAAGTCGTTGAAGTCGTGGCCCGGCGTGATCTTGACCGCGCCCGTGCCCTTCTCGGGATCGGAATGCTCATCGGCGATGATCGGGATCGGACGGTTCGCGAGCGGCAGGATCACGTTCTTGCCGATCAAATCCTTGTAGCGCGCATCGTCGGGATGCACTGCAACCGCCGTATCGCCCAGCATGGTCTCGGGCCGCGTCGTCGCCACAGTGATGTAACGGCCCGCCTGCCCCTCGATCGGATATTTGAGGTACCAGAGATGCCCTTTCATCTCGATGTTTTCGACTTCGAGATCGGACACGGCCGTCTGTAGCCGCGGGTCCCAATTGACCAGCCGCTTGTCCTTGTAGATGAGGCCCTGCCTGTAGAGCTCGACGAAGACCTTGAGCACCGCGCGCGAAAGCCCCTCGTCCATCGTGAAGCGTTCGCGCGACCAGTCCGCGCTGGCGCCGAGACGGCGCAACTGCCCGCCGATGGCGCCGCCGCTTTCGTCCTTCCATTTCCAAACAGCTTCGAGGAATTTCTCGCGCCCCATCGCGACGCGGTTCTGCTGGCGCTCGGCCAGCTGGCGCTCGACGACAAGCTGTGTCGCGATGCCGGCGTGGTCCATGCCCGGCTGCCAGAGCACATCCTTGCCGCGCATGCGCTCGAAGCGCGCGAGAATGTCCTGCAGCGTATTGTTCAGCGCATGGCCGATATGGAGGCGGCCGGTGACGTTGGGCGGCGGGATGACGATGCAGAAGGGTTCGGCGTCCGGCCTGCGCCCCGCGCGGAATGCGCCAGACGCCATCCACTGATCGTAGATGCGGGCCTCCACCTCTTTGGGCGTGAAGGTCTTGTCGAGCATGGGACGCAGAACCCCTTGTGCGGCGCCGTCCGGTTGGTGAAGCCCGGAACAGCGCGCGTCAAGGGGCTATCCGGGGCTATCCCGCCCCGGACCAGCTTGTTGGATCAAACTGAAGTCAGTGGCGGGCGCGGGCTACGCGTTCGACCTCGGCCCGTACCGCGCCTTCGA
>DASZRM010000159.1:0-2930 GCA_035549135.1 Rhizomicrobium sp.
CAGGCGGAAAAAACGCGCGGGCGCGAGCGCATTCGACGCCAGCCACATATATAGCGAGATACGCCAATGGCGCAGCACCGGATGCTCCCCCGGCACGAGCGTCTCGCGCCCCAGAAAATAGGTCGTCGCCTCCGGCTCGAGCGCAAGGCCGAATTTGCGCGCTTGCTCGAGCGCCTTGGGCACGTCGGGCGTCTGGAAGAATCCATAGCGGATTTCGGCGGCGAAAAACCCCTTGCCGAGCTTTTGCACGCTTACGCGGCGGGCGTTGGGAACGAAGGGGGTATCCTCGACCGTGACATGCGCCAGCACGACGCGTTCGTGCAGCAGGCGAAAATGCTTCAGCGTGTGAAGCAACGCGCTCGGGGTGATATCGCTGCGCGCGCTCATGAACACGGCGGCGCCGCCGATTCGCTGCGCCAGATTGCCGGCGCGCTCGAGCAGCAGGTCGAGCGCCAGCGAGCCCTTACGGATTTGCTCCATATGCGCGCGCCGACCCACCCGCCAGGTGTCCATGACCACGAAGACCGCAGCGGCGATGCCGAGCGGAAACCAGCCGCCCTCGACGATCTTGAGCGCGTTGGACGACAGGAACGCCATGTCGATCAGCGCCAGCGCGCCGAACAGAGGGATAACGACCAGCAGGCTCCACTTCCACAGCCGCGCGGCGACGGTGGCCTCCAGCAACGTGCTCAGGACCATGATTCCGGTGACCGCGATTCCATAGGCCGTCGCCAGGGCGCCCGAAGTGCGAAATACGAGCACGATCAGCACTACTCCGGCGCACAGAAAGACGTTCATGGTGGGGACGAAAATCTGGCCCGGATCGGTGGGCGAGGTCCGTCTGATCTCCATGCGCGGCAGCTGGCCCAGTTGCACCGCTTGTTTGGTGATCGAGAAGACGCCGGAGATCACGGCCTGCGATGCGATGATGGTGGCCAGCGTGGCAAGCGCGACGAGCGGAAAATGCGCCCAGGCCGGGGCCACGGCGTAGAAGGCGAGCGGCGCCCTTGACGGTTCGACGAGCAGCGCGGCTCCCTGCCCGAAATAGTCGAGAAGAAGCGCGGGCAGAACGATCGCAAGCCAGGCGAAACGGATCGGGAATTTGCCGAAATGTCCCATGTCCGCATACATCGTCTCGCATCCGGTCACAGCCAGGACGACTGAGCCGAGCGCCACGAAGGCGGTCCAGGGTTCGGCGGCGAAAAGCGCGAGGCCGTATAGGGGATCGGCGGCTCTCAGGATCTGCGGCGCGCGCAGAATGGCTGCAAATCCCAGAACGGCTAGCGCTGCGAACCACGCAACCATCACGGGCCCGAACAGCCGGCCGACTTTCGACGTTCCGCGCGATTGCAATGCGAACAGGCCGACGAGAATGACGAGCGCGATCGGCATGATGAGAGGCTCGAAGGACGTGCTGTTCAGGCCTTCCGTGGCGCTCAGCACCGAAATGGCGGGCGTCAGGACGCCGTCGCCAAAAAAGAGCGCGAGCCCTAGGATCGCCGCAAGGCCGATGGTCGTCTTGGCTCTCCGGCCGAGCCTCGGCGTGCGATGGGCGAGCGCCGCCAACGCCAGAACGCCGCCCTCGCCGTCATTGTCCGCTCGCATGATGAGCACGATGTATTTGAAGGTCACGACGATCATCAGCGACCAGAAGATCAACGAGACAGCGCCCATGACCGCGGCTGCGCTGGGCCTGGCGCCGCCCGCCGCCAGCACGGTTTCGCGCATGGCGTAGAGAGGGCTTGTGCCGATGTCGCCGTAGACGACGCCAAGCGCGGCAAGCGTGAGCGCGGCGCGGCGCCTGAGCTTGGCGTTCCTGACTTCCGGTTCGGAGATCGGCCCGTCCGCTTCTTCGGCCGACATGACTGCTGGTCCGTTCGCGGCGCTGTGCGACATGGGGCCTCCAATACGTCTCTTTCGGGTGAAAGGGTCTGGATCGGCTTCCCGAACGTTCTCCCGGTTATATCGTTATTTGCGCGCCGAGCTCGACGACGCGGTTGGGCGGCAGGCGGTAGAAGCGCGCCGGGGACAGCGCGTTGGCGGCAAGTTGAATGTAGAGCCAGGTGCGCCAGCGGCCCAGCACCGGATGCGTCGAAGGCACCAGCGTCTCGCGCCCCACAAAGAAGGTGGTGTGCTCGACGTCGATCGCAAGGCCGAATGTCCGCGCCTTCTTGAGCGCGAGCGGCACATCCGGCGTCTCGAAAAAGCCGTGATGCACGCGCACGTCATAAAAACCCTTGCCCAGCTTATTGAGTTCCACTCGCTTGTCGTCGCGAACGAACGGCGTGTCATCGACGATCACATGGCAGAGTATGACGCGCTCGTGCAGCACCTTGTTGTGCTTGAGATTGTGAAGGAGCGAACTTGGAACGATGTCGGGCCGCGCGCTCAGAAACACGGCGGTTCCGGCGACGCGCATCGGCGTCTTTTCCGCCCGCTCGAGAAACACGTCGAGCGGGAGCGAATCGTTGCGCACGATGTCGAGGTGCTCGCGGCGCCCGCGCCGCCAAGTCTCCATCACCAGGAAAACCGCCGCCGCTATGACCAAGGGCAACCAGCCGCCTTCGATGATCTTGAGCGAATTGGACGCCAGGAACGCCCAGTCAACGGCGGCGAGCAGGCCGAAGACGCCGATGACATGCTTTAGACCCCATTTCCATTGCCGATTGGCGACGATGCCGGCGTGAAACGTGTCGATGACCATGACGCCGGTGACTGCGATTCCGTAGGCCGCCGCGAGCGCCGCCGAGCTCTTGAAGATAAGCACGATCAGCACCACTCCGACCCCAAGGACCGCGTTCATGCGGGGCACGTAGATCTGGCCGTATTCGGTCGCCGAGGTGTGACGAATCTCCATGCGCGGGAGCTGGCCGAGCTGAACGGCCTGACGCGTCATCGAAAAGACGCCCGAAATCACAGCCTGCGAAGCG
>DASZRM010000160.1:0-7381 GCA_035549135.1 Rhizomicrobium sp.
GATCTGGCGTCCGAGTCCGGCGCAGGCCCAGCCGAGATGGGTTTCGAGAATCTGGCCGACATTCATGCGCGAGGGCACGCCGAGCGGATTGAGCACGACGTCGACCGGCGTGCCGTCTTCCAGATGCGGCATGTCCTCCATCGGAACGATGCGGCTGATCACGCCCTTGTTGCCGTGACGGCCGGCCATCTTGTCGCCGGGCTGAAGCTTGCGCTTCACGGCCACGAAGACCTTGACCATCTTCATCACGCCGGGCGCCAGCTCGTCGCCGCGCTTGAGCTTCTCGACCTTGTCGGCGAAGCGCTTGTCGAGGCGCTGCTTGGACTCGTCGTACTGCTTGCGCAGCGCTTCGATCTCGCCCATCGCCTTCTCGTTGCGCAGCGCGATCTGCCACCACTGATGCCGCGGAATCGTATCGAGCACGGCCTGCGTGATCTTGGTGTCGGCCGCCATGCCCTTCGGTCCAGAGGCCGCCGTCTTGTGCAGGAGGATTTCCGACAGGCGCGAGAAGATATTGCGCTCGAGAATCGCGAGTTCGTCGTCGCGGTCTTCCGCAAGACGGTCCTCTTCGGCCTTCTCGATGGTGAGCGCGCGCTGGTCCTTGTCTACGCCGTGCCGGTTGAACACGCGCACTTCGACGATCGTGCCGGTGACGCCCGGCGGAACGCGGAGCGAGGTGTCGCGCACGTCGGCCGCCTTTTCGCCGAAGATCGCGCGCAGCAACTTTTCTTCCGGCGTCATCGGCGTTTCGCCCTTCGGCGTCACCTTGCCCACCAGAATATCGCCCGCGTTCACCTCGGCGCCGATATAGACGATGCCCGCCTCATCGAGGTTTTTGAGGTTTTCCTCGCCGACATTGGGAATGTCGCGCGTGATTTCCTCCGGCCCGAGCTTGGTGTCGCGCGCCATGGTCTCGAATTCCTCGATGTGGATCGAAGTGAAGACGTCGTCGCGCACGATGCGCTCGGATATGAGGATGGAGTCCTCGAAGTTGTAGCCGTTCCAGGGCATGAACGCGACGAGCACGTTCTTGCCGAGCGCCAGCTCGCCGAGCTGCGTCGACGGGCCGTCGGCGATAATGTCGCCCTTCGCCACCCGGTCGCCGACCTTCACCAGCGGACGCTGGTTGATGCAGGTCGACTGGTTGGAGCGCTGGAACTTCTTGAGGCGATAGATGTCGATGCCAGGTTTGGTCGGATCGGTCTCTTCCGTCGCGCGCACGACGATACGAGTCGCGTCGACCTGATCGACGACGCCCGAACGGCGCGCCGCGATGGCCGAGCCGGAGTCTCGGGCCACGACGTCCTCGAGCCCTGTGCCGACGAGCGGCGCCTCGGGACGCAGCAGCGGAACGGCCTGGCGCTGCATGTTCGAGCCCATGAGCGCGCGGTTGGCGTCGTCGTTCTCGAGGAACGGAACCAGCGCCGCGGCCACTGACACGAGCTGCTTGGGCGAGACGTCGATGAACTCGACCTGGTCGGGCGTGGTCATGACGAAGTTTCCGCCCTTGCGGCACGAGACCAGCTCATCGGTGATGCGGCCGCGCGAGTCGATCGTCGCATTGGCCTGGGCGATGGTGTATTTCGCCTCCTCCATCGCCGACAGATACACGACCTCGTCGGTGACCTTCTTGTCCACGACCCGGCGATAGGGGCTTTCGATGAAGCCGTACTTGTTCACCCGCGCATAGGTGGCGAGCGAGTTGATGAGGCCGATATTCGGTCCTTCCGGCGTCTCGATCGGGCAAATGCGCCCGTAATGGGTCGGATGCACGTCGCGCACTTCGAACCCGGCGCGTTCGCGCGTAAGACCGCCCGGCCCAAGCGCCGACATGCGCCGCTTGTGGGTCACTTCCGACAGCGGATTGGTCTGATCCATGAACTGCGAAAGCTGCGAGGATCCGAAGAACTCGCGCACCGCCGCCGCGACGGGCTTGGCGTTGATCAAATCGTGCGGCATTACCGTGTCGATGTCGACGGCGGACATGCGCTCCTTGATCGCGCGCTCCATGCGCAGCAGGCCGACGCGGAACTGGTTCTCCATCAATTCGCCGACCGAGCGCACCCGGCGGTTGCCGAGATTGTCGATATCGTCGATTTCGCCGCGCCCGTCGCGCAATTCGGCCAGCGCCTTCAGGATCGCGAGGATGTCCTCCTTGCGGAGCACTCTGAGCGTGTCCGGCGCGTCGAGGCCGAGTCGCATGTTCATCTTCACCCGGCCGACCGCCGAAAGATCGTAGCGCTCCGGATCGAAGAACAGCTGACCGAACAACGTTTCGGCGGTGTCCAGCGTAGGCGGTTCGCCCGGGCGCATGACGCGATAGATGTCGATCAGCGCCTGTTCGCGGCTGTGGTTCTTGTCCACCGCCATGGTGTTGCGGATATAGGCGCCGATGGCGATGCCGTCGACATTGATGACGTCGACCTCGTCGAAGCCGTTCTCGGCAAGGGTCGCAAGGTGGGCGGCGGTGATCTCATCGCCCGCTTCGACGAAAATCTCGCCGGTCTCGGGGTTGACCATGTCGAGCGCGCTGTAGCGGCCGATCAGCTCCTCCTCGGAGAGCGACACCTGCTTGACGCCGTCATCGTGCCACTTGCGCAGGGCGCGCTGGGTGATCTTCTGGCCCGCTTCGGCGAGAATCTCGCCGGTTTTTGCGTTTTTCCACTCGGAGATCGCCTTGGCGTTCTTCATCCAGTTGGCGTCGAGCGGGGTCGTCCAGCTTCCGTCCTTGTGCCGCTTGAAGGCGATCTTGGCGTAGAAGTGATCGAGGATCTCTTCCTGGGTGAGGCCGAGCGCGTAGAGCAGCGTCGTCGCCGGCAGCTTGCGGCGGCGGTCGATGCGCACATGCACGATGTCCTTGGCGTCGAACTCGAAATCGAGCCAGGAGCCGCGATAGGGAATGACTCGCGCGGCGAAGAGCAGCTTGCCGCTCGAATGGGTCTTGCCTTTGTCGTGATCGAAAAAGACGCCCGGCGACCGGTGCATCTGCGAGACGATCACTCGCTCGGTGCCGTTGACGATGAAAGTTCCGTTTTCGGTCATGAGCGGAACGTCGCCCATATAGACGTCCTGCTCCTTGATGTCCTTGACCGACTTGGCGCCGGTTTCCTGGTCCACATCGAAGACGATGAGGCGCAGCGTCACCTTGAGCGGCGCGGCGTAGGTCATGGAGCGTTGCTGACACTCCTCGACGTCGTATTTGGGCTCCTCGAAATGGTAGTCCACATATTCGAGCAGCGAGGTTTCGGAGAAATCCTTGATCGGGAACACCGACGAAAAGACCGCCTGCAATCCCTCGTCGGTCCGCCCGCCTTCGGGTTTCTGGACCTGGAGGAACTGGTCGTACGAAGTCTTCTGAACCTCGATGAGGTTCGGCATCTCCGCCACCTCGGCGATCTTGCCGAAGTATTTGCGAAGGCGTTTGCGTCCCGTGAAGGAGAGTGTCATGAGTCCTCAGTTCCCTGCCTGGCCGTAACCGGCCGTCCGCCGCTCAAATCGCATCAACAAAGGCGAAAAACACCGGCCCTCCGGGAACCTGGTCCCGGAGAGCTGGCGTGTGAACGAAATATGCACGTTTCGCGGTTTTTCAACCCCGCGAGCACTCCTATTTCAGCTCGACTTTCGCGCCTGCGTCCTCGAGCTGCTTCTTGATTTTCGCCGCTTCGTCCTTGCTCACATCGGCCTTGACCTCCTTGGGGGCCCCTTCGACGAGGTCCTTGGCTTCCTTGAGGCCGAGTCCGGTGATCGCGCGGACTTCCTTGATCACGTTGATCTTCTTGTCGCCGGCGTCGGCGAGAATGACCGTGAACTCGGTCTTCTCGGCCGCAGGGGCCGCGCCAGCCGCAGCCCCGCCGCCGGCCGGCATGGCCATGGCGACCGGAGCGGCGGCGGAAACGCCCCACTTCTCTTCCAGCATCTTCGCCAGGTCCGCCGCCTCGAGGACGGTCAGGCTGGACAGGTCTTCGACAAGCTTCTCGATCTTCGACATTTCTTGAGTTCCTTCGTTTCGTTTCGGGTTTGAACGTTGCTTCGTCGCCTATGCGGCTTCCTTCTTGGCGTACGCGCCGATGACGCGGGCAAGCTGGCCGGCCGGGGCCTGCAGGAGCCCGGCGAGCTTGGTCGCGGGCGCCTGAATGAGGCCCACGATCTTGCCCCTCAGTTCATCGAGCGACGGCAGCTCGGCCACGGCCTTTACGCCGTCGGCGTCGAGCATCGTCGTTCCCATCGAACCGCCGAGGATGACGAGCTTGTCGTTCTCCTTGGCGTAGGACACAGCCGTCTTGGAGGCGGCGATCGGATCGTCGCTGAACGCGATTCCGGTCGGCCCCTTGAGCAGGCGGCTGATGCCCTCGACGGGCGTGCCTTTCAGAGCGCGCATGGCAAGACGGTTCTTCGCCACCCTGAACGAGGCTCCGTTGGCGCGGCAACGCGCACGGAGATCGCTCATCTGGGCGACCGTCATGCCGGAATAGTGGGCGACCACCACCGAGCCGGCCTTCGCGAAGACGCCTTTCAGCTCTTCTACGACTTCCGCCTTCTTGGCTTTCTCCACTTGGCTCTCCTTACAATCGGACCGGCGTGACGATCCGCCCGTCCCCCTGTTGCTCGTTCCCCGCGCTTGCGCGCGGGGCCTGCCCCAGGGTTCAAACCCGAATGTGCGAGAGCTTTCGCTCTCGAAATCCGGTTCTCGCCCCGTCTGCGCTGGAAACATTAAGCGCCAGGGCGCTCCAGCGGTCTCGGACAGGTTCCGGCGATCGTCCGCCGGATTCCGTAAAACTCGTCATGGCCGGGCAGCGTCAGCGCGACCCGGCCATCCAGATCAATGCGCCTCCACGCTCGCCCCGACCGAGCCCAGCGCGATCTTCACGCCGGGGCCCATCGTCGAGCTGATGGAAATCTTCTTCATATACGTTCCCTTCGCGCCGGACGGCTTGGCCTTCGCGACGCTGTCCACGAACGCCTTCACGTTCTGAACGATCGCGTCTTCGCTGAACGAGGCCTTGCCGACGCCGGCCTGGACGACCCCCGCCTTCTCGACGCGGAACTCGACCGCGCCGCCCTTGGCGTCCTTGATCGCCTGGGCGACGTCCATCGTCACCGTTCCGACCTTCGGATTGGGCATCAGGCCGCGCGGGCCCAGCACTTTGCCCAGCCTGCCGACGACGCCCATCATGTCGGGGGTCGCGATGCAGCGATCGAAATTGACCTCGCCCTTCGACACGGTTTCGGCCAGATCCTCCGCGCCGACGATGTCGGCTCCGGCCTTCTTCGCCTCTTCGGCTTTCGGACCCTTGGCGAAGACCGCGACCCGCAGCGAGCGGCCCGTGCCGTTTGGCAGCGAGACCACGCCGCGCACCATCTGATCGGCGTGGCGCGGATCGACGCCGAGATTGATCGCAAGCTCAATCGTCTCGTCGAACTTGGCCGTGGCGCGGGCCTTGACCAGCTTCACCGCCTCTTCGACCGGATAGGCCTTGGCGGGATCGAGTCCTTCGCCGGCCTTCTTGAACCGCTTGGAAATCCTGGCCATGGCCTACCCCTTCACCTCGATGCCCATCGAGCGCGCAGAGCCCTCGATAAGCAGCATCGCATTTTCGATGTCGTTGGCGTTGAGGTCCTTCATCTTGGCCTCGGCGATCTGGCGCACCTGCGCCTTGGTCACCGAACCGGCGAAATCGCGGCCGGGCGCCTTCGAGCCGCTGGAGAGCTTCGCCGCCTTCTTGAGAAAGTAGGAGGCGGGCGGAGTCTTCATGGCGAAGGAGAAGGACTTGTCCGAAAACACGGTGATCGTCACCGGGATCGGCATGCCCTTTTCCTGGTCCTGCGTCTTGGCGTTGAAGGCTTTGCAGAACTCCATGATGTTGAGGCCGCGCTGGCCGAGCGCGGGCCCGATCGGCGGCGAGGGATTGGCCGCGCCCGCCGGCACCTGCAGCTTGATGTAACCGACTACTTTCTTCGCCACGTCTTCTCCGCCTCCTTAGCGGTTTGCGGTGCAAGCGAGCCTGGCTGGCTCTCCCGCTTTGTGCGCCGCTCGGGCAAGGCCTTCGGCCGCCCCAGGGCGCGATTTCAAAAATTCGCCTCAGCCTTCCGCGCCACGTCGCGCGGTCAGCGTTGGACAAGCACTCACATCTTCTCGACCTGCGTAAACTCCAACTCTACCGGCGTCGCGCGGCCGAAGATCGAGACAGCAACCTTCAGGCGCGAGCGATCGTCGTCGACCTCTTCCACCACGCCGGTGAACGAGGTGAACGGCCCGTCGGAAACGCGCACCTGCTCGCCGATCTCGAAGGTGATTGACGGCTTGGGATGCTCGACGCCCTCCTGCACCTGGTTGAGAATCCGATCGACCTCGGCCTGCCGCAGCGCCATCGGCTTGTTGCCCTGCCCCAGAAATCCGGTGACCTTCGGAACGTTCTTGACCAGGTGGTAGACCTCATCGGTCAGCTTGGCGTGCAGCAGCACATATCCCGGCAGGAATTTGCGCTCCGAATTGACCTTCTGACCGCGACGGACCTCCACGATCTCCTCAGTCGGCACGATCACGTCGGCCACGAACTCGTCCAGATCCTGGATCTTCGCCTGACGCTTGATCTCTTCCGACACCTTCTTCTCGAAGTTCGAATAGGTGTGGACGATGTACCACTTCGCGTCTGCGACGGTCTTCGCGGCCGGTTCCTGTGCGCCTGCTTCGCTCATCTTCGTCAGCTCACTGCGCCGATCAGCAGCCGCTCGCCATAGGCGAGCAGCCAATCGACGATGAAAAAGAACAACATCGTCAGGCCAACCATGATGAAGACCATGACGGTCGTCAGATAGGTCTCGCGGACGGTGGGCCAGGTGACCTTGTCGATCCCTTCCCGGCGCACCTCGCGAATGAACTGGATGACTCCGCGGCGCTGACGCGGCGCCGGCGCCGGCAATTCCTTGCCGGAAGCATCCATCGGTTTCTTCGTCTCGGCCATCGCCATCTTTCGTCTCGTCTGTTGGCAGGAGTGGAGGGACTCGAACCCCCGGCCTACGGTTTTGGAGACCGCCGCTCTACCAACTGAGCTACACTCCTTTATGCAGGGTCTCGGACTGTTGGCTTCGCCGCCCTCGCCCTGCGATTTCAAAAACCAAGCCGCTGGTTCTTCGGCTTGATGGACTCCCTTATTTAATGATGCTGGCGACGACGCCGGATCCGACGGTTCTTCCGCCTTCGCGGATGGCGAAGCGGAGTTTTTCCTCCATCGCGATCGGCACGATCAGCTCGACTTCGATCGAGACGTTGTCGCCCGGCATCACCATCTCCGTGCCTTCGGGGAGCTTGACGATCCCGGTCACGTCGGTGGTGCGGAAGTAGAACTGCGGACGATAGTTGCCGAAGAACGGGGTGTGACGC
>DASZRM010000161.1:0-1754 GCA_035549135.1 Rhizomicrobium sp.
TGCTGCAACCGGCCCACATTGGCGGGGGTGATCTGACGGGCGGCGGAAAAGCGCTGGCCCCGCTCGTCGCCCCCATATTGGCTCCAGCCGGGCGCCGCCGCGCGCGCGCAGGGCGCGATCAGCGCCATCGCGACCAGAAGACCCAGAACGATTTGCCAAAGCCTCATGTCCCGCTCTCCCGATGAGCCCGCCGGACGGGCTATGCTTTCGCCATGTCCGGTCCCGTCCAATCTGGTTCAAGGCCCGCCTCCGAAAAAGGGGCCGGTGACGGCGCGCGCCGGATGGGTGATGTCTGGCGATGGCTCGGGATGAGCGGCGACGCATTGGGGACGAGCGGCGTCGCGCGCCGGACCTTCCTTTACGCTTTCGCGGCGGCCGCAGTCATGGTCGCCGCCGTCAACGCGATCAACGTCATCACTCTCGCCCATTCAGAGCCCAGGGACGGCGTTCTCGCGCCGGCCATTTGGGAGGGCACGAGCTGGGTGTCCCTGATGGCCTTTTTTTGGATTCCCTGGGCGGCATACCGTCTGGCGCCGCCCGAAAAGCGGTCCGGCTTGCGGCTTCTCGCTCACGCTCCGGCGGCTTTGGCCTTCTCGTTCTGCCACGTGGCCGGCTTCGTGGCCCTGCGCAAGCTGATCTATGCGCTCGCGGGGGACACATATCGATTCGGAGCCTTTTTTCCCAACTTCCTCTACGAGCTGCGCAAGGATGCGCTTGGCTATGCGCTTTTCATCGCGGGCTTCGCGCTGATCGAGCACCTCCTGCGCCAGCAGCAACTCATCGAGACTCCCGGCCAGACCCTGACCTTCGACATCCGCGACGGCGCAAGGCTGACCCGCGTTTCGCTGTCGGAAATCCTGGCCGTGTCGTCGGCGGGAAACTACGTCGAATTCGCGCTACGCGACGGGCGCCGTCTGCTCATGCGCTCCTCGCTCTCGGCGGTGGAGAGCGAGCTCGCCCCGCGCGGCTTTGTGCGCACGCACCGCTCCTGGCTGGTGAACGTCGCGCGAATGACCGCCCTGAAGCCGGAAGGGTCCGGCGATTACACGGTGGAGCTCGAGAGCCTCAATGCGCCCCTGTCGCGCCGCTTTCCCGAGGCGCTTGCCCGGCTGCGGGGCCCCTGAGCGGCGAAAGCCGAACTTCGCCTAAGCCGATGGCGCGATGGATGGGCGCAGCCCCGCCTCTATCGGCCGGACTCGCTCAAAATCTGCTCGCCGGCGAGCGCGAGAAATTCGTCCAGCCTGCGCCGGATCATGTGATCGGAGACGTTCGCCTTCGCCGCGTCGAAATCGGCTCTAAGCTTGCGGAATACGTCCTCGTCGCCCGGCTCGGCCATGTCGGCGCGAATGATGGACTTGGCGTAATCTTCCGCAGCCGAGCCCGAAAGGCCCATTTCGCCGGCCGCCCACAGGCCCACAAGCTTGTCGCGCCGGACCGTGACCTTGAAGCGCAGCTCTTCGTCATGCGCCCATTTGTTCTCGAAATTGCGTTCGCGATCGCGGAAGGCGTCAGTCATCTGCACAACCTCTTGAAATTGCGTGATTATTTTTTGGCAGGCCCACCCGGACCTTCTCCGCGCAATAGCGCCAGACATAGAAACTCTCGCGCCCGATCGCAACATTGCCGCGCTTGCCGAGGCTGGCTATTTTGCCTTTTTGACGGGCGCGCCCGTCTTCCGATTTGGGCCCGCAGCCCGAAGGAAATCCCATGAAACGCCGCCGCCAGATTTACGAGGGCAAGGCCAAGATCCTCTA
>DASZRM010000162.1:0-5669 GCA_035549135.1 Rhizomicrobium sp.
CGCCACAGACGGCGCGATCACGGAGTTCGACCCGTCGGGTTCGACATCTACGTATGCCGGCTACATCAACAAGGCGGGCGCGATCGCCGGAGATTACCTGGACGAGAGCGGCGTCGGTCATGGTTTTCTGCGTGCTCCCGATGGGACGTTCACGACGTTCGATGCGCCCGTCGCGGGCGCGTCAGCGGTCTCTGTCACGGGGTTGAACGATCGGGACGAGGTCATCGGCATTTACGATGTTGACGGCGGCGGCCCCTACTCGTTCTTGCGGCGAACCGACGGATCGGTGGTCGAGATCGGGTCGGGTCCGAACTACAGCGCATATGCCATCAACAACAAAGGTATCGTAATCGGCTGGTATCAGGATAGTCGGAGCGTTCATGGGTTCATCCGGCGCACAAGCGGAACGATCAAGCTTCTCGACCTTAAGTCCGCGGCGAACACCTACCCGTTCAGCATCAACGACAGGGGCGACATCGCCGGCTGGTACGACGGCGACCAACCTGGCGAGGTACTCTACACCCACGGTTTCGAGATCATTCATAAAGACTGAGCGCTCGCTCTGCTTGGTCCGGCCTCGACAAGGACGAATGCGGCATCCACGGCCTGGACGGCGAGGGGATCTAGGCGCGCATTGCCTCCGGCCGCCGCCCCGGCTTTAGTCTGCGCCCGGAACCGGATTTCGAGGCGCGATGTTCGCTCGGTGGGAGGACTTCTATCTGCTGGTCGGGACCTCCGGCGGCGCGCTGATCGGCATCATGTTCGTGGTGGCGACGCTCACCGCCGGAATCGAAAGGCGCAAGGCCGATCGCGGCGCGCGGCTCTACATCACGCCGAGCGTGTTCCATTTCGGCGTCGTTCTGGTGGCGAGCGCGATCATCTCTGTGCCGGGCGTCGGGCCGGCCGCAACGGGCGCGCTGCTCGCGGCCTGCGGCGCGGCCGGCCTCGTCTACGCGGGGACGGCCGCCGCGAGCATCCTGACGCACGACCCGGACATGTCCCCCGATCTGTCGGACCGGTTCTTCTACGCCGTCCTGCCCGTCGCGGCCTATCTGACGTTCTGCGGCGGGGCGGCGGCCGTTTGGACGGCGCCGCGCGACGCGCCGTTCATCCTCGCCGGCGCGGTTCTGGCGCTGCTCCTGCTCGGGATTCGCAACGCCTGGGACCTGGCCACCTTCCTCGTCGCGCGCCGGGACTCGAGCCCGCCGCCGCAATAGGCGTTCGCGCCGAAATCCCGGCTTCCCAAGGGCCGAACGGTTTGCTACACCCCGCCTCCCTCAGGATGCGGTCGTGGCGGAACGGTAGACGCACTAGCTTGAGGTGCTAGCGGGGCAACCCGTGGAAGTTCGAGTCTTCTCGACCGCACCAGCCTTCGCGCGAGCAATATGTCCGGCGCGCTGCGGATCGCGCTTCGCCGATCGGAATGCGGGCGTCGCTGAAGGACCTGGCGGCGGCGCCGCCTATGCGGCCGAGCCGGTCCTTTGAAACCGCCAGAACCGGCGTAACGCGGTGTCGTCGCCCTGGCCGCCGCGTCCGTCGTTGCGATGCGGCCAGTCATAGACGAAGCCGCCGGAATTTAGGTCGGGCGTGAAATGGCGCGTCGCCTCGAATGCCGCCTCCGCCACCACTCGCTCGACAAAGAACGGCGAGGGCCTGCTGCCGACGCCATCGAGCGCGTCCTCGTTCACCCAGCGGAACAGGCTTTCGCCAACACGGTTGACGGCCCGCCGGATCTGCGCCGGCGCGGGCGCTTGATCGGGCGGTAAGCGGCGTTAACGCATCGTCCGCCGGCTTTGCGCCGCGTCCGCCGGCAATTCGATCACCATGCGATAGCAGTCGAGGCTGTGGGTCAGGAATTCGTAGGCCGCGCCCCAGAGATAGAGGCGGAAGCGGCGGAAATTGAAATCGCCGAACCGGCCGACGATGAAGTCCTTGTGCGCGTCGAAATTCTTCGCCCATTGGACGAATGTGTAATAATAGCTGAGGCGGTCGTTGAAAATCTCCTCCACCTGCATCGGCGTCTTGGCGAGCTTGGCGAGGAAATCGTCGAGCACGAGGAAGGAATGGTTGCCCGGATAGATGTATTTCACCATGAAGGAGGAGAGTTCGTACTTCTTGGTGCAGGCGCTGCCGTCGAGGAAAATGCGTCCGCCGGGCTTGAGCAGAGTCATGAATTTGCGCAGGACGCGCAGATAGTCGGGCAGGTGCTCGATCACCCCCATGATCACGATCGCGTCGTAGGTCACGCCGGGCGAATAGTCGAAGAGATCGGATTCGATCAGTTCCCAGTCGTAGCCGAGCTTCTTTCCCTTGTCCTTGAGAAAGCGGATGGATTCCTTCGATATCGAGATGCCCGTGCACTTCACCCCGCGGGCGGAGGCGTATTCGAACCAGGCGCCCCAGCCCGGCCCGACCTCGAGAATCCGGTCGCCGGGCTTTAGCCTGAGCTTCTCGAATGCGTAGTCGAACTTTCGCGTCGTGGCGACGTCCAGCGTCTCGTCGGCGCGCTCATAGACGCCTTGCGTGTAGGCCGGCGTCTTCGGGTCGAGGAAGGCGAGGAAGAAGTCGGAATCGATGTCGTAGTGGGAGCTGATCGCCTGCTTGTTGGTCTTAACCTGGCCGAACAGGAGCGGCTGAATATGCCGCCAGGCCTGCACCAGCCAGTGATTGTCCTGCATGGAGTCGCGCAGCTCGAACGGCTTCATCGTATCGCCGTCGAGATCGAGATCGCCCGCGAGATAGGCGTCCGCGATCCGGCCCTGATCGAGGCTGGCCACGGCGCGAAGGCCGCGCTGATTTTTTATAGTAAGTCGGAAGGTGGGCTCGCCGCGGCCGAAGCGTTGGCTGGCCCCGTCAGGGGTCACGACCTCGAACGGAGTCTTGATGTCGGCGTAGTGGGCCGCGAAGCGTCCCAAAATCGAGGCGTTCCTTGCGGGCGCCGGAGATTGTACGGCGTCACCGCGCAAACCGACTGCGTCTGTCATGGTCGCGATCCCATTGCTTGCGGCCTCCGCGGGCCCAAACGCTGCGCGGCGCCGCCCATCAAGACTAGGCTCTTGACGACGTTTTGTCATCGCCGCCGGTTGGAAGCGCGCGGCCGGGTTCTATAGGATCGCCGCGCAATCGGCTCCGGAATCGCTCATGATCCCCAACTCTTATCCGTCTCTGGACCATGGTTTGGGGGACACGGCCGACCTCTTGCGCGATACGGTGCGCAGCTTCGTCGACGACAAGATCGCCCCGCGGGCGGACGAGATCGACCGGTCCAACGTCTTTCCGCGGGACCTGTGGCCGCAGATGGGTGCGCTCGGCCTGCACGGCATCACCGTCGAAGAGGAATATGGCGGCGCCGGCCTCGGCTATCTCGAACATGTAGTTGCGATGGAGGAGATCAGCCGCGGCTCGGCTGCGGTCGGCCTTTCCTATGGCGCGCACTCCAATCTCTGCGTCAACCAGATCCGGCGCAACGCCAACGAAGAGCAGAAGCGGCGCTATCTTCCCAAGCTCATTTCCGGAGAGCATGTCGGCGCCCTTGCGATGAGCGAGCCCGGCGCCGGCTCTGACGTGGTCTCGATGCGGCTCAGGGCCGAGCGCAGGGGCGACCGCTATGTCCTCAACGGCTCCAAGATGTGGATCACCAACGGCCCCTGCGCCGACACGCTTGTGGTTTACGCCAAGACCGATCCCTCGGAAGGGCAGCGCGGCATCACCGCCTTTCTTGTCGAAAAGGAATTCAAGGGGTTCAGAACCGCCCAGAAGCTCGACAAGCTCGGCATGCGCGGCAGCGACACGGGCGAGCTGGTGTTCGAGGATTGCGAGGTGCCGGAAGAAAACGTGATGGGGCGTGAAGGAAGCGGCGTCGGCATCCTGATGAGCGGGCTCGACTACGAGCGCGCGGTGCTCGCGGCCGGAAGCGTCGGCATCATGCAGGCCTGTCTCGACGTGGTTCTGCCCTATATCCACGACCGCAAGCAGTTCGGCCAGCCGATCGGCTCGTTCCAGATGATGCAGGGCAAGATCGCCGACATGTACGTCACGCTGTCTGCCGCCAGGGCCTATGTCTACAACGTGGCGCGCGCCTGCGATCGCGGGCAGACCGCGCGCAAGGACGCGGCGGGCGCCATCCTGTTCGCCGCGGAAAAGGCGACGTGGATGGCGCTGGAGGCGATCCAGTGCCTCGGCGGCAACGGCTACATCAACGACTATCCGACCGGTCGGCTGCTGCGCGACGCCAAGCTCTACGAAATTGGCGCGGGCACGAGCGAAATCCGGCGCTGGCTGATCGGCCGCGAATTGTTCGAGGAAACCGGCTAAGCGCCGTAGGCCGCGAGCTTGTAGATGTCCTCGGCGAAGATGACGCCGAGCGGCTTGCGGTTGCGCCCGTGCTTCAGCACCACGAGCCCGCGGATGAGCCCGCCCCAGGCGCGCGCGGCCGCATTCGCCACGGTCTCGGTGTCGCGGATCGTGTCGTCCTTGGCGAGGCCGCCGATGTCGCGCAGTACGAAGCTCTGGCTCGGATCGTTGAGCACGTCGACGATGTATTTTCGGATCTGGGTTTCCGCACTCGCGCCGGTGAAGTCCATGCGCGCGCGCGGACCGGGAATGTAGCCCACGAACTCGTCATGCTCGTTGACCAGCAGGACGTGCAGGAAATTCCGGAATGGCAGCTTGGCGAAAAGGCTCTTGAGCACGATCGGATTGTGAAGCGCGCCGCGCTTGCCCTTCTTCACAGTCACCAGGATGGTTTCATCGACCTCGTCGGCGGGCCGGTCGAACAGGCGGCGATGGCGGATGAGCATGTGCTCGACGGGGATATCGGGCAGGGCGAGGATTTCCACGGTCCCGCTGGCGCGGATCGGATGCAAGAATTCGGACGCCGGCAGATCGCCTAGGCTGGTCGAACGCGAAATCTTCTTCCTGTCGGGGCGCATGAGCGCCACGAGCGCGAAGGCCGCGGTGGACGCCGCGAAGGCGAGGACGGCCGCCGCCGCCATCAGCGCCGTGACGTCCAGCCGCAAGCCGACATAGGGCGCGCCGTACCATGCGCCAGCCAGCAGCACGGCCGCCGCGGCGCCGCTCGCCAGCGCGATCCAGAAGTTCCTCATCCCAACGCAACCCCCGCGCGGCCGGTTGGCCGTCCGTACCGATTAATGATAACTCAGCCGGTTGAAACGGTCATCCGTGTCGCCGATGTGACAGTCCGGGCCGGACTGCGCCGGCAGGCGGAAAAGTACAGGCGGAATCATGGACAAGACGGACGTTGTCATTCTTTCCGGGGCGCGCACTCCGATGGGCGGCTTTCAGGGCGAGCTGTCGGCGCTTGCCGCGCCGGAGCTGGGAGCGGCCGCCATCCGCGCCGCCGTCGAGCGCGCGGGCGTCAAGGCGGAAGATGTGGATGAAACGCTGATGGGAAACGTGCTCTCGGCCGGGCTGGGCCAGGCGCCCGCGCGTCAGGCGTCGCGATTCGCAGGGCTTCCCGACGCCACGCCTTGCACCACGATCTCCAAGGTCTGCGGATCGGGCATGAAGGCGGTGATGATCGGCGCCGATCAGGTCGCGCTCGGCCGCGCGGGCATCGTCGTCGCCGGCGGCATGGAGAGCATGACGAACTCGCCGTACCTGTTGCCGAAGGCGCGCGGCGGCTATCGCCTCGGCCATGGCGAGGTGAA
>DASZRM010000163.1:0-40375 GCA_035549135.1 Rhizomicrobium sp.
GCCGCGCGCACGCCTTCGAGATTGCCGCCGAAGGGGGCGAGCGTCAGATAGAGCGAAAGAATTTCATCCTTCGAATAGCGCTCCTCGAGCTGCACCGCCCTGATCATCTGGACGATCTTTGCTCCGACGCCGCGCGGGCGCGGCTCGAGCAGGCGCGCGACCTGCATGGTCAGCGTCGAGCCGCCGGAGACGACATGGCCCGAATCGGCCAACTGCCAGACCGCGCGCAGCATGGCGAGCGGATCGACGCCGAAATGCTCGTCGAAGCGGCGGTCCTCATAGGCCTTGAGCAAGGCGAGGTAGCGCGGGCTCACATCGCGCGGCGTCGTGCGGATGCGCCAGTAGCCGTCCTTGGTCAAATATGCGCGCAGGAGCGATCCGTCGCGCGCGACCACCTCCTGCGAGAGCGTTTGCGCGCGCCTCATGTCGGGCGGATCGGCGATGTCGGCGGCGGCGAGCGCGCAAACAAGGCCGAACACGGAGACCGCGACAATGATGAGACGCTGACGCTTCATTCTGCCAACTTCCCCCTCTCCCCCCGTTCCGGAAGGGAGAGGGAATGTCGCCGCTCTACGGCTTCACCGTCACGCTGCTCATCGAGGTGCGGGCGACGACGCCCGGCGCATACATGTCCTCGACCACGCCGCCCGGCATGACGAATGTTCCTGTCGTCACCGCGCGCGCGATATAGGCGATGGTGAAGACCGGTTGCGGCTCAGGCTTCTTGGGATCGCTCCAGCGATATTCCGAGCCGATGTCGAAGGACGCGACGAAACGGTCGTCGCGCTTGTCCGCCATGGTCAATTCGCTCGACGATCGCAGCCAAGGATATGCCTTCGCCTCGTCGCCTGAAAGCGCCGATTCGATCTCTAGCCCCGCCGGCAGAAGATCGATCGCGCCCATCTGGTGATAATAGTTGTTGGACATCTGGCCCGAGAGAACGATCATCACACGATCGTTCTGATGCAGGTTGGAGAGATCGGCCGGAGTTCCCATCATAGTCCACACGCTCTTGCGCAGCGTCAGCCCGTCGGCGACTGCGGGAAGCGGCCTTGCCGGAGTTCCCTGCACCGAGACGGTGCGCCAGACGAGTGCGTCGCCCCTGTTGAGGAAGGACAGGCCGGCGGCGAGCTCGGCGGTGGAAGGCGAGAGGCGGATCGCGCCGGCGCGCGGCATCGCGGGCTTGCCGTTGACAAGGATGTTGAGCGGCGTGCGTTGCCGCGTCAGCTCGTAGGCCGCGCGTAGCATCCAGGCCTTCTCCTGCGTCGTCGTGGCGTTGAGGCGCATGTCCAACTCGTCGCTCTTAGCCAGAAGCGCCGGGATGAGCTCGGCCTCGCCGCTCTCGGCAGCCAGCGCCGTCGTTCCTGCGAGGTCGCGCAGCAGCGAGCCGTACTCGCTGACTGGGTATTCGTTGTGCTTGGCCTGCATCAGGATGGCGCGCGCGCGCTCGAAGCCAAAGGCCGCGCGCGAGCGGTCACCGACCTCGGCGGCCGCAGCCCCGGTGAGCGCCGCGGCGATCGCCTGCTTCATGCCGCCGCCCTTGGTGTCGCTGAAATAACGAAGGTCTGAGAGATTCACTTGCCCGATGCGCGCCAGCACGTAGAAGGCGTAGGCGCGCGCGGCCTCGTCGGCGGAATCGGACGAAGCTGTCTGACGCAGCCAGCCAGCGCCGCGCTTCAGCGCGTCGTTAGGAACGACGTAGCCCTTCTGCTTGGCCTGATAGAGGAAATCGAGCGCGAAGACGCTGATCCACGGATCGGCGTCGTTGCCCGGGGCCCACATGCCGAAATTGCCGGCGTAGTTCTGCATATCGAGCACGGCGTCGACGGCCTGCTGCTCGCGGTCGCGCAGCGCCCGGTCGCGCGGAAGGCCCGCAAGATCGGCCAGGTCGTTGAAGAACAGCAAAGGCATGGCCCGGCTGGTCGTCTGCTCGATGCAGCCATAGGGATATTTGTCGAGCCATTTGAGCAGGCCAGGAACGTTGTTGTATCCGTGCGCGGCCGAAACGGTGAGCGCCACATTGGTCGTTCCTGGATAAAGATCGGCGACGAGACCCTTGTTGGCGGTGAAGCTCTTGTTGGGCCCGAGCGGGGCGATATCGTCGCGCGCCACGTCGAGCTGCGGCGCCCGCGATTCGATCGGCCAGGTCCGCGAGACGCTAAAGCCGCCGGGCCCGGTCACCTTGAGGCCGACGCTGGCGACGCCGATGCCGCTTGCGCCGATCTCGACCGGAACGAGCGCGCGCTGTCCAACGCCGAGCGGGCGGGTGATGACGGCGGGCCCCCCTCCGGAAAGCGTCAGCGGCGGGCTGACCGTGACCGTCGCGACATAATTTCCGGGGCGGCCCTCCACATTGTTCAGATTGAGGGCCGCGAGCGCCTTGTCGCCCGGCGCCAGGAAGCGCGGAAGAACAATGTCGGCGACGAGTGGGTCTCGGACGGTGATCGGCCGATCGGCATGGCCGAGCTTCTCCTTGCTTGCTACCACCGCCATCAGCCTCAGCTCGCCGTTGAAATCGGGAATGTCGAGCGAGACGTTGGCGATGCCGCCGGCTCCCACTTTGACGAGGCCAGAGAACATCGCAACGGTCTTGATCGGAACCACGCTGAGCGAGCGGCCGCCGAAGCTGTCGCCGCCCTCGCGCATCGAGCCGATGGCGCCCTTCTCCGGCTTGATCAACCTTCCGTAGTCGTCGCGCATATTGACGCCGAGGCGGCGCTTGCCGAAATAGTATCCGTTGGGGTCGGGCGATTTGTAATCGGTGAGCTGAAGGATGCCCTCGTCCACCGCCGCGAGTGTGAGGTAGGCGTCTTCGCCGGATTCAAGGCCCCTGATCGTCACCGGAATGCTGATCTTCTGGCGCGGCGTGATCTTGGCGGGTCCGCCGATCAATGCCGTCAGCGTGCGCGGCGAATTGTCCAGACCAAGCCAGGCAAGGCCGATGGAGCGCACCGGCTCGTGGCCGGTCGCCTGTTTGAGCGGACGATAATCGGTGACAAGCACATAGGCGCCGGGGCCCCAATCCGCCGACACGGGAATCTCGACCGAGGTCCCGCGCGCCGGCGCGTCGATGAGCTGGGACGAGAACACGCGGTCGCCGGCGACGACGACCAGGGCCTTGCCGTCGGCGGCCGGCTTGATGTTGACGCGCGCCGTCTCGCCGGCGCGATAGGAGGGTTTGTCCGCCGCGACGGGAATGCGATCGGGCCGATCGCCGGCGGCGCTCGCCGCCCAACCGGAATAAAAGCGATAGGAGCTAGCTGCGCCGGACTTGGGATCGCTGATCGTCAGGCGGTAGCTGCCCCAAGGAAACGCCATGCCGAGTCGCGCAGGCGCGCCGGCGCCGACCGCCATCTTGCTCGAAGTGACGAGGCGGTCGCGCGTCGTTGACTGGTACTTCCACTGGCCATTGTCCTGGTACCATTGATAGGACGTCTCTTCGCGCACCCAGGAATAGGTGAGCCCGGAGAGCGCAATGCGCTTGCCGTTGGCGTCAAGCGCCACGACTTCGAAATTGGCGCGCGTGTTTTCCGCAACCGAGCCATCGTTGAACTCGGGACGGATGCCGATCATTGCATCGCGCGTGCGCAGCGGGATGTCGACCGTCTTGTCGGTTGTCCGTCCGCCCGGCTCATGTATCGAGACCTTGATCATGGTCTTGAGCGGCAATGTCGTGTCGGGAAGATCGCCGATTGAGGCGGTGGCGTGGGTGACACCGGCCGCATCCGTGTCGGGAACGCTCATCGTGATGCTGATATCGGAGAAGCTGTCGTCGACGCGGCCGAACTGCCAGCCCTCATAGTCCTTGAACGGCGCATAGTCGGTAACGATGCGCGCCTCGCCCTCGCCGCCGAGCGCACTCGCCGGCGCGCCATAGAGGAACCGGCTCTCAACCTTGACCGAGATCGTGCTGTTGGGATGAGCGATCTTCGTCTCTGGCGTGAGCGTCACTTTCAGGCGCTGCGGCACGAAATCCTGCACGTCGAACTGCACGCGCCCGACCGGCGCCGCCTTGGCGCTGGTGTCGACATAGGCTGCGATCTGCCAGCGCCCGTGAGGCGCGGTGCGGCTGAGCGGCAGGCTCCATACCGCCATGCCGGCGGCGAGCGACTGGCCGGGAACGGTCGTGCGCGCCACTTCGAGGCCGTCGGGCCGCGTCGCAACGAGTGTGAGCGGGGCCGTGAGCGCGGCCCCGACACGGTCACGCAGCATAGCGCTCGCGCGCACCGCTTCGCCTGGCCGATAGACGCCGCGCTCTGTGTAGAGATAGGCGTCGATGGGGCCCGGTGTCGCGCGGCCGCCGACGCCGCGGTCGGTGAGGTCGAAGGCCGGACGCCTGAGATCCAGAAAGCTGAAATCCTGGTTGGCGCCGTAGGCCATCACCACCACCGGCTCCTCGCCGCCGCTGACATTGAAGAGACCGGCGTCGAAATCGGCGCGGCCGCGCGAGTCGGTCGTGGCGGTCGCAAGCTCGTTGTTGTCGCGCGCCACCAGCGAAAGCTTCACCCCGGATAGCGGCAGGGCCGTGGCGTAGGAGCGCGCGAAGACGGTCAGGCCGCTCGCGCCTTGGAACGTGGTGAGCGCGATGTCGGAATCGACGATCCACTGCGTGGCTATGCTGTCGTCGTAGTAATAATTGTCCTGGTCCGTCTTCTTCGCCGCGTCCATGGCGAGCAGGACATAGGCGCCGGGTTTCTTGTCCCTGAGGATGTCGTTGATCGGAATCAGCGTGACGACGGCGTCGTTCTTGACGAGATTGACGTCCATCGTCCCGGACCAGACCAGCTTGCCCTGGCTGGTTTCGAGCTCGCTGTCGTTCCAGCCATAGAGCGTGGTCTGGTCGACGACGCCGCTTTCGATCTGGGAAAGCAGCCTGTCGCCAACCCTGATCAGCTTCACGCGCAGCTTCGAGACGTTGACCGTGGTGACCGGAACGCCTTTGGCGTCGTCGCGCGGCAGGACGATGCCGCCTGAGAAGCGCACGACGGAGGGCTTGTCGCGCAATTCGACCGGGACGGTCTCCTCTTCGGCCAGCTTGTCGCCATCGGCGGCCGGCAGGCCCGCCTTCAGGGTGACGTTGTAGGTCGAATTGAAGTCGAGTCCAGAAACGCACAGTCTCGCATCGACCACATGGGCGGCGACCCGGATCTTGGGGTCGATGGAGAAGTAGTCCTCGTAATGGGTGCGGCCGGAGGCGTCGAGGTCGTGGGTGAAGACAAAACAAGCTTCGGCTTGCGGCTTGGTCGTGTCGATCTCCAGCCGGCGGAAGGCGAAGGCGGCTTCCTGGGCGACCGGCGAGGGAGTGAAGCCTGTGGTGATTGCGGTCACGCCGTTGGCGAGCCGAGCGAAGATCCCGCCTCCTTCCGGGGCGTTGGGCGCGCGCCCTCCCAGGACGTAAAGGCCGATCAGAACGGCCGCGACGACGGCCAAAACCGAGCCGCCGATGACGAGCAGCCGGCGCTGAAATGCGCTCATGGAGTCCCCCAAATCGCCGCCTCAAGATTACGCTGTCGCGGTCCTGGCGGCAATTCGCGGACAATCCCAAGAGATCGCGGCGGCATAGTGACGAAGCCGCGCTGAAATTTCGAAATCGCCGTAGCAGGACGTAAGTTTTCGTGAGCCTATTTGTCGGCCCACATCCTCAGGATGTTCTGCCGCGCGAGCTCGAACCGCACGCGGTTTCGCCAGTCCATCTTGAGGCCCTCCAGAGCCGCGACCTCGTTCAGCTCGTAGAGCTGGGTGCGCTTGTGCTCGTCGGCGATCAGGCTCTCGATGAAGGTGATGGAGACCAGGCGCTGGCCGGCGCGCACCGGGCGCACCTCGTGGAGCATGGTCGAGGGATAGACGATGGCGTCGCCCGACGCGCCCTTGAACACGACCGGCCTTGTGCCGAGATGGGTCACGAGCTCGCCGCCCTCGTAGCTTTGGGGATCGGAAACAAAGACGGTGCAGGAAATGTCCGAACGCAGATTCCCGCCCGCAAGCGCGATCAGGGCTGCGTCGGCGTGCGCGCCGTATTTCATTCCCGGTTCGTAGCGGCAGAGCAGCGGCGGAGCGATGCGCTTGGGCATGGCGAAGTCGCGAAACTCCCGCGAGCGCGCGAAGGCGTCGGAAACGATCCTGGTCGATTCGGCGTAGTTGGGATCGCCGAGATCGGCCTGGAGATTGTCCTTAGTGGTGTTGGCCGGATTGGAGATCCGCCCCTCGACGAAGCGCACCTCCCGGGCGAGCTGGACCAGCCGGGCGACCTCGGCCGGGTTGAGCAGCGCCTTGAGCTCGAGAAACATGGTCTTGTCTCACCTGGCGGTTTGCGGGCAATCGATACGGCGGCGCTCAAAGGCGCAGCGCCGCTCGACGATGCCCTTGCTATCGTACAGATCGACGTTCCAGCCGTCCGCCGACTTGGAGAGCAGGACGAACCCGAAGCCGTCGATCGACACGCCGTCCTTCACCGCGACGCCGGAATGGCCCTGGAATATCGCGCCGCCGAGGTCTTGCGGCGTCTCGTCGAGCTTGTCGCCGCCGACCCCCGCCACCAGCAGCGGCGGGGCCTTGGCCTCGTAGTTGATCGCCTCGAAGGCGTGAATGTGGCCGGACAGCATGAGCGTGACCGGCTTTGCGATTCCGGCCTCGCCCACCGCCTCGATCAGCGTGGCGTTGCCGCCAATGGGAATGCCCAGGGGGCCCTTGATCGCGCCCCAGACAGGACGGTGCATGACGAGCCAGACCGGCTCTTTCTCGGTTGCAAGCGCGGCGAATTCGGCGCGATAGACGCCGGTCATCGCGGCGTAGACGCTGGTGTCGGGCGCGTTGGCGTCGTCCATGACGACAAGGCTCATCGCTCCGGCCGGCACCGAATAGGGCGCAAGATGCGCCGGGCAGAGCGCGGAGGCGTCGAAGGATAAAGGTCCCAAGAGGCGGATCCAGCCGGCGCCGGCGCGTGCGCAATCTTCGTGATTGCCGCGCACGAATACCCATGGGGCCGCGGCCAGAAGCGGCGCAGCCGGCGCGAAGAAATCCGCGTTCCAGGTCGGCCAGTTGTCGCCGAAAGGCGTTCCTGCGCAACCGGCGTCTCCCTTGGGGCAGGCGCTCTCTCGGTAGAGATAATCGCCGACATCGACGATGAGGTCGGGCTTCAGCCTCGCCGCAGCGGCGGCGACGGCCGGGAACGGCCATCGGGCCGGGTCGTTGCAGGCCTGCGTCGCATCGCCCTTCACGCGGCAGCCCGTATCGCCCAGGATCAGAATTCGCTTCGGCTCGGAGGCGACAGGCGGCAATGCAATGCGTTCCTGCTTTGCCCGGTCAATCAGCGCTGCGTTCTGAGCGCCGGCCGGCAGCGGCGCCGAACAGACGAGAGGAAACCCGCCGCCGGCAGCGGCGCGCGCAGACATGTTCGCCACGTTGGACGTTCCAATCGCGATCTGCGGACAGACGCTGAAACGCGTCACGGCGCGCGCCTGCGCCGCGCCGTCGGGACCAAGCTGCACCCAGGCGGACAGAACCTCCCCGGACTGGAGCGCGGCCGGCGCAGCCGGCGCGATTGGCTCCGGCGCGGAAGGCGGCGGCGCGCTCTGCCCGGAGCAGGCGCAGGCTGCGAGCAAAAAGATCGGAGCAAGTCGGCGCATAGAGGCTAGTATGCCCGGCAGGGGGCAAACTCGTAAGATGCGCAAGGCGCGAAAATTGGCCGCCGTGGCGGCGCTGGCGATCGCCTCGCCGGGTCTTGCTGAACCGCGCTTCACCGTCGTCGATCCGTTGGCGGGCGGCGGCCCGGGCGACCGTCGCGCGCTTGCCGACGCGCTCGATTCCGGGAAGATCGAGACAATTCCGACCTGGACAGGCGCCTTCCCGATCAAGGACAAGCGCTATCGCTTCCGATTGGTCGGCCGCCCGCCCGACAGTTCGCTCACCCGCATTCAAGTCGAGCTGGTGGCGATCCGCCTGACAGTCCCCGACGGGCCGGGCGGCAAGACGATCGTGTTCGACGCGACCGGCATTATGGACCACATCGTCGCCAGCCCGCTGTTCAGCGCGTCGCCGACCTATGACGGCGCGGAGTTCGGCGATGCGATGCTGCGCGCCGAATTTCCCGATTCCAATCCGGGCTGGCGCACGATCCTTGAGCCTGTCGCCGGCGGCGAAATCGCCGTCGCCGCGCCCCCGGGGACCGTAAAGATCAAGCAGGCGAAATCCGGAAAATATTTCGGCTTCATCAAGGACAGTTCGATCGTCAACAAGCCGATCGCGGCATACCTGAAGGCGCATGGCTCGCACGATCGAATCAGCGCCTTCATCACCTATAATTCCGTCGAGAAATTCGCTTATGGCTACCACTCGTGGAAGTGGGCCGACCGCAAGAAGCGCGCCATCGACGTCTATCTTTATTCCTCATGGATGGAGGGGATCGACGACGTACTCGGCTTTCCTTCGCCCGACGCGGCGACGCTCAGCCACGAAATCGCCGAGACGCTTCACGATCCGCTCATCGACAGCGTGACGCGCAAATGGGGCGATCCTTTCCGCAAGAACCGCTGTTTCCAGCGGCTGATCGAAGTGGCCGACGCCGTCGAATTCGCTGGCCTTCGCAAGCTCTACGCCAAGGCAAAGGGTATGGTCGACGGGCAGCCGTTCGACTTCACTGTGCAGAACGCGGCGCTCCTGCCCTGGTTCGCGCGTGAGGACCCGTCAAGCGCGCTCGACGGCGCGTATAGTTTCCCGACAGTGGGAATCCTGACAAAACCGGCGCCGATGCATTGCGTGAAACGCCCATGAACCCGTTCGATCTCTCCGGCCGCGTCGTCCTTGTCACCGGCGCCTCCTCCGGCCTCGGCCGGCATTTCGCCCGCATCGCGGCCGGAGCCGGCGCCAAGGTGGCGGCCTGCGCGCGCCGCGCCGACCGGCTGGACGCCCTTGCGGCGGACATCGCAGCCGCCGGCGGGACGGCTGCGGCGATCGCTATGGATGTGATGGATGAAACATCGGTCGTCGCCGGATTCGATGCGGCGCAGAATGCGCTCGGTCCGATCGACAGCGTAATCGCCAATGCGGGCGTCAACCTCACCGGCTTTGCGGTAGACCAGCCAATAGAGGATTTCGACCGCGTCCTTGCGGTCAATTTGCGCGGCGCCTTCCTTACCGCGCGGGAGGGCGCGCGGCGGATGATGGCGGCGGATTCGAAGACCACGGGGCGCGGCCGCATCCTCATCGTTTCCTCGCTCGCGGCCTTCCAGGCGCTGCCTGCGATCGCGGCCTATGCGGCGAGCAAGGCGGGCGTGCTGATGCTCGGCAAGGCGCTGGCGCGCGAATGGGCCAATCGCGGCATCAACGTCAACATGATCTGCCCGGGTTTTGTGTCGACGGAGCTCAACGACGCCTTCCTCGCGGGCGAGGCCGGCCAAAGGTTGATCGCCGGCTTTCCCCGCAGGCGCCTGATGCAGGAGAGCGATCTCGACGGCGTCGTCCTGCATCTCATTTCCGACGCCTCCCGCGCGATCACCGGCGCGGCCTTCAGCGTCGACGACGGCCAGGGCCTCTGATCGTCAGTTTGATCTGGATCAATGAAGGCGGACATGGCGCGCGCAAGCGTCGCCGAGGGTCGGTTTCGGAGCCAAAATGTCCGCCGGAGAAGAGCTTTACGTCGGGATGGTGATCGTCGCGTTCGTGGCTTTCGCGCTCGTGCTGGGGGCGGTGAGTTTCATCGAGCGCCGCTGGGCAAGGAGAGCGGGGAAGGGCTAATCTCGCGCCGGGAGAGCAAGCGATTCGCCCCGTGCGCAAGCCCCGTCTTTCCGTCGAGATCGCAGCGCTGCTGGCGCTCAAGCTCCTGGCGCTGACCGGGCTTTACTTCGCGTTCTTTTCCCCATCCCACCAATCGCGAACCGACGCCCCGGCGGTGGAGCACCGCCTGCTTTCCTCCGATTCGTGACGCTGCGAGGGCACTATGGACATTGTCGAACTGTCGCGCCTGCAATTTGCGCTCACCGCGCTCTACCATTTCCTATTCGTGCCGCTGACGCTCGGGCTCTCGCTGCTGCTCGGGATCATGGAGACGGTCTATGTCATGACCGGGCGCGCGATCTGGCGCGACATGACCAAGTTCTGGGGCGTGCTGTTCGGAATCAATTTCGCCATGGGGGTGGCGACCGGCATCACCATGGAATTCCAGTTTGGCACGAACTGGGCCTACTATTCGCACTATGTCGGCGACGTCTTCGGCGCCCCGCTGGCCATCGAAGGGCTGATGGCGTTCTTCCTGGAGGCGACATTCGTCGGCCTCTTCTTCTTCGGTTGGAACAGGCTGTCGAAGGTCGCCCATCTGGTGGTGACCTGGCTCGTCGGCATCGGAGCCAACTTCTCCGCGCTGTGGATACTGATCGCCAACGCCTGGATGCAGTATCCCCTCGGCGCGCGCTTCAACGCCCAGACCATGCGCATGGAAGTCACCGATTTCATGAAGGTGCTGTTCAATCCGGTGGCGCAGGACAAGTTCGTCCACACGGTGAGCGCCGGCTACGTCACCGGCTCGATCTTCGTGCTCGCGATCAGCGCCTGGTATCTCTTGCGTGGGCGGCACGTGGCGCTCGCCAAGCGTTCGATGACGGTGGCGGCGAGCTTCGGCCTGGCCTCCGCGCTGTCGGTGGTGGTGCTGGGAGATGAGAGCGGCTACACCGCCGGCCAGAACCAGAAAATGAAGATCGCGGCCATCGAGGCGATGTGGCGCACCGAGCCGGCGCCCGCGTCATTCACGATCTTCGGTCTGCCGAATCTCAATAACCGCCGCACCGAAATGGAGGTGAGCGTGCCCTGGATGCTGGGCCTCATCGTCACGCGGTCGATCGACAAGCCCGTGCCGGGCATAGACCAGCTCGTCGAGATGGCGAAGAAGCGCATTCACGGCGGCCTCATCGCCTATGACGCGCTCGACAGGTTGAGGCGCAACCGCGGCGACGCTCGGCTCCTTTCGACCCTCGACGCCCATGACATGGACCTCGGCTACGCGCTCCTGCTCAAGCGCATCCGGCCGGACATCCAGAACGCCACGGAGGCGCAGATCCAGCAGGCGGCGGAAAGCACCATCCCCGACGTGCCGACGCTGTTCTGGGCGTTCCGTTTCATGGTCGGAATCGGGTTCTGGCAGATCCTGCTCTTCGCGCTCGCCTTCTATCTTTCGGCGCGGCGAAGGCTGGACCGTCATCGCGCCTTCCTGTGGGCGGCGCTCATCAGCCTGCCGCTTCCCTGGCTGGCCTGCGAGCTGGGCTGGATCGTGGCCGAATATGGCCGCCAGCCCTGGGCGATCGAAGGCGTACTGCCCACCTTTCTCGGCGTTTCGAGCACGGACAAGGGCAACGTGATTTTCAGCCTTGTCGGCTTCTTCGTCTTCTATACCGGACTTCTGGTCGCCGACGTCGCGCTGATGCGCAAATACATCCGGCTCGGCCCGGACGAAACCCTGGGCTACGCCGTCGCCCCACCAGGCGCGCGCGAAGCGTTCGCGGAGGCCTGACATGCTCGACTATCAGACTTTGCGGCTGATCTGGTGGGCGCTGCTCGGCGTGCTGCTCATGGGTTTCGCCGTTATGGATGGATTCGATCTCGGGACGGCGTCGCTGCTGCCCTTCGTCGCCCGCAACGACGAGGAACGGCGGCTTGCGCTGCACACCATCGATCCGGTTTGGGAGGGAAACCAGGTCTGGTTCGTTCTCGGCGGCGGCGCGATTTTCGCCGCCTGGCCGCCGCTCTATTCGGCGGCCTTTTCCGGATTCTATCTGGCGATGTTTCTGGTTCTGGCCTCGCTGATCCTGAGGCCCGTAGGGCTTCAATTCCGCGGCCGCTTCGAAGGCTGGCTGCGCCGCTTCTGGGACTGGTGCCTGACTGTCGGCGGCCTGGTTCCAGCGCTCATCTTTGGCGTGGCGTTCGGGAACCTGTTCGTCGGGGTTCCCTTCGGGTTCGACCCCGACCTCCGGTTCGTCTCAGGCATCACGCTTGTTTCGCTGCTCAATCCCTTCGCGCTATTGTGCGGGCTGGTGAGCCTGTCGATGATCCTGCTGCATGGCGCGGCGTGGCTGAACTATAAAGCCAGCGGCGCCGTGGCTGCGCGCGCGCGGCGCGTCATCCCAGTCGCGGCCGCCATTTTCGCCATTCTGTTCGCGGCCGCCGGCTTCTGGATCGCGCAGCGCAACGGCTTTCGCATCACCAGCCCGATCGACCCGGACGGTCCGTCCAATCCGCTGCTCAAGACGGTCGCCGCCGTTCCCGGCGCATGGCTGCGCAACTACTTCGCCCACCCCGCGCTCTGGCTGATCCCTCTCGCCGCCTTCGCGGCGGCCGAGCTTTGCGTGCTCTTGCGGCGCAGCCCCCTGCCCGCCTTCTTGGCGAGCGCATTGGTTCCGGTCTTCACCATCGCCACGGCGGGGGTGGCCTTGTTCCCGTTCCTGCTTCCGTCCTCGATCGAGCCCGATATGAGCCTTACGGTCTGGGACGCCTCATCGAGCAGGCTCACGCTTTCCATCATGCTCGGGGCCGTGATCGTGTTCCTCCCCTTGATCCTGGCCTATACGGCGTGGGTCTATCGCGTGCTGCGCGGACCGGTTTCGCCCGAATCGATGTCGCACGACGGCCACTACTGAGACGGAGAAGGCTATGTGGTATTTTTCCTGGGTTCTTGGTCTTGGCTTCGCCTGCGCTTTCGCGGTCCTTAACGCCATGTGGCTGGAGCTGACGGACGCAGGCTCAGCCGATTGACACGCGCGAAGGCTCGCACTCGAACGGGACGGATCGTCGCCGCTGGAGGCGTATTCGCTGTAAGACGTTAAACAAGGGCTGTAACCGGCGCCGCCGCCGGCGCGAATTGGGCTATTGTCACGGCCCAAAACGGAGGCGCAGATGACCAGTCCTTCATCCAGCCGCAGGGAATTGCTCAAGACCGCGTCGTGCATGGCCATCTGCGCAGTGGCGTTTCCCGCATTCGCCGCCAAGGCGATGGTGACGATCGAGAACTTCTCGGCCGCCGGCAAAGACCTAGGCCCCGTTCGCCTGCCCAAGGTCGTCAGGAGCGAGGCGGAGTGGAAGAAGATGCTGACCCCACTTCAATTCGAGGTGACGCGCCACGCCGACACCGAGCGCGCCTTCACTGGCATTTACGCCGAGAGCCATGGCGACGGGCTCTATCGCTGCATCTGCTGCGGCGCTGCGCTGTTCGACTCGCGGACGAAATTCGACTCGGGGACAGGCTGGCCGAGCTTTTGGCAGCCAATCGCGAAGCGGAACGTGACGGAAAGCGAAGATCGCAGCCTTATGATGGATCGCATCGCGGTTTCCTGCTCGCTTTGCGATGCTCATCTCGGCCATGTGTTCGACGACGGCCCGAAGCCGACGGGCCTTCGCTATTGCATGAATTCGGCTTCGCTCAAATTTGTTCCGCGCGCGAGCGCCTGAGAGAGGTTGCCATGTCGAAGCGACTTGCGCTGCTCGTTCCTGTCCTCTTTGCGGTCATCGGCTGCGCGCGCGCCCAGGAGGCGTCAAAGCCTTTGCCGGCCCCGACCCTCGACAATGCCCGCTCCGGCGCGGCGAGCGAGACGGCGGTGCTGGCCGGCGGCTGCTTCTGGGGAATCCAGGGCGTCTTCCAGCATGTGAAGGGCGTCCGCGAGGCCGTCTCCGGCTATTCCGGCGGCGACAAGCCCCAAGGCGGCTATGAAGAGGTCAGCACCGGCGAGACCGGCAACGCCGAATCGGTCAAGATCGTCTTCGATCCGCGTCAGATCTCGTTCGGGCAGATTCTGCGGGTGTATTTCTCGGTGATGGACCCGACGACGCTCGACCGCCAGGGCCCGGACGAGGGCCCGCAATATCGTTCCGCCATCTTCGCCACCACGCCGAACCAGGAAAAGATCGCCAAGGCCTATATCGCGCAGCTCGCCAAGGCGCGCGCCTTCGAGCGGAGCATCGTGACGGAAGTGGTCCCGCTGCGGGGCTTCTACCGCGCTGAGGACTATCATCAGGACTATCTGAACCGGCACCCCGACCAGCCTTATATCGCCATCAACGATCTGCCAAAGATCGCTGCGCTAAAGCGACTCTATCCCTCACTCTATCGCTCCGAGCCGGCGTTGGTGTTTCCGGAGCGGTCGTAAGATAGCGACGGCCTCAATCGAGGGGCCGCCGCCGGCCGATCTTGGCGCAAGAGCGCCGTCCCCCACGGGCTCCGGATCTTACGCGCGACGCTACTTGGCGGGAACGAATGTCTTGGCGGGCGCCGTCAATGGCCGATCAGCTTCAACGCAACCGCCGTCCACGCAGGGCTGCGAAGAAGTGCGATCGCCGTCACTTGAATAAGCCCCAGCCACAGCGCCGCGGATACGTAAGCCGGATGAAGGCGCCGCCTCGTCACAATGTCATAGACCCCCAGACTTCCGATCAGAATGTCGCTGCCGAGATATATCCCTGCAAGGCTCGCCAAGAACCCGCCGCCGAAAAGCGCATGAACGCTCCCGCCGAGAAGCCGCGCAAATCCGGCGTCGCTGATGGCCAGCGTCGCCATCAGAATGAGTCTCTTGTGCGCCGACGAACGGTCCCGAAACGCGAACGCCGCTGCGGCCAACGCAGCAAAAGCGACAATCGACAGCAGCTGGGCGGATAGGAAAGATGGATCGCTCTCTGGCGTGCCCAATCGCGCGCGTTGCATTGCGATCGCCGTCAAGGGCCCGAGAATAACCATGATCGCCGCGAGCCCTATGGCTGCGATCCCCAGTTTGCGATGGACGCGCTGCCTGCCAGCGCGGATTAGAAGAACTTGCGCCGACAGCGTCGCGAGCCATCCCGCAAACGCGATCGCGTGAACATGAACGATCAAGGGGTAAGCGACATGCGGCGCGCTGAAATGCCGGATCAGATCGCCGCCGAACCCCAAAACGACGCCGATCCAGATGATCGCCACAACAGCCAAGAAGTAATTGCGGTCCCATGGGTGGTAGGGCGCGAACGGCGCCCTTGGGCGGGACGCTGCGTTGGCGGCCACCTCAGCAGACATGTCGTTGCATCGTCGGCCTAGCGGGCCGCGACGAAAGTCTTCCAACTTCACGAAGGGACGGAGTCATGGTTTCGCGTGGTTCGCCCTCACGTCAGTTCGGCGCCTACATATAGCACATCATCTGCGCCCGTCGGCCCGCCTTCGCGCAGGTCGCCTCGCCCAATTCCAATCCACGCGCGACGCGCAGTCGCGCCGCCCGGCAAGATGCTGAAACCCACGCTTCGCACTCCAATCTCGGCCTTCCCGAGGGCTTGGCCGCCGATACTTGTCAGGTGAACGACTGAATCCAAAAACGATCCCACATCGCCGTTCTGCTGACGAACCAGACAGTATAAAGCGCAAATGCCGTCAGCGAGCCGCCAAGCGCAAAGACGGGGTGAAGTCGACGCGTCCGCGCCGCATCGATAGCGATCGCCGCCAACAGCAACACGGCCCACATGTTCAAGATATCGAGATTGGTCTGCACAAAAGAGAAGGCCGGAATATTGAAGCTCAGCCTGACCACCGCGTTTGGCAAAACCGACAGCGTCGCAAGCGCAATCATGCGCTTGTGATAATCGGGCCGCGAACGAAATGCGAAGGCCGCACCGACCCAGCCCCCGAACAAGAGCATCTGCACGAGCGATATCCCGAACACGTTGAGTTCGGGCAGCATGAACTTCGTATGGCCGTGGACTTCGCGCGCCGCGGAAATCGTGACCGCAATGCAACCGATCGGGACGAGGAACGCGGCATAGATGATCCCGGCATTTCCGAGTTTCCCATGCCAGGACATGCGCCCGAGCGAGACCAGCAGCGCCTGCCCGGCAAGCAGCAATACCCAGCCTGTCATCAATGCGCCGTGGACGACGATGAAGGGCGGCGGCGCGGGCCGGTGATACATTTCGCGCAGGAAGTAGCTCGGTGCGAACGCCCACAATATGAGAAGAAGAATGACCAGCGACAGCCCGGCGAAATAGAGCCGATCTCCCCGCTCCGCGACGCGACTGAGTTCTGCTGCGTTCATCGCCCGATCCGCCGGGCTGCACCTTTAATTGAAATCCGCCCCATTTGCCAGTGGCGCAAAGGGTTTACGAAGGCTGCGAGGAGCAAGCCCACGCCTTCAGGGTCGCGACATCCGACCTCAATCGCACCATGCGTGGCCCGCCCGCTCGGTGAGCGCATATTGCGCCGGCGGACCCGAGGAGCCGGCCGGATAAGGGATTGGCTGCATGTCGCGCTCCCGCCAGCCCTGCTCGATGGCGTCGATCCAGGCCCAAGCCGCTTCGGTCTCGTCGCGGCGCACGAACAGCGTCTGGCTGCCGCGCAGCGCGTCGAGCAGCAGCCGCTCATAGGCGATCCTGCGGCGCGTTTTCTTAAAGGCGTCGATCAGGCTGAGATTGAGCGAGAGCTGCTTGAGCTGCATGCCGCCCTGCTCCAGGCTCGGCGTCTTGTTCATCAGCGACAATGAAATCTCCTCCTCGGGTTGGAGGCGGATTGTCAGTCGATTGGCCATCAGCCCTCGCCGCGAGAAGATCGAATGCGGCACCGGCAGGAACTGCACGACGATCTGAGTATTGCGCGCCGCCATGCGCTTGCCGGTGCGCAGATAGAACGGGACGCCGGCCCAGCGCCAATTGTCGATATGGGCGTCGAGCGCGACAAATGTCTCCGTGCCGCTCGCCTTGCCGTCCTTCTCCTCCGTGTAGCCCGGGACCGCGCCCTCGGCGTTGAAGCCGCGGACATACTGGCCCCGCACCGTCTGCCGTTCGACCTCGGAGGCGCCGATCGGACGCAGCGAGCGGATCACTTTGACCTTCTCGTTGCGAACCGAGTCCGGTTCGAGATTGGCCGGCGGCTCCATCGCCACCAGGCATAGAAGCTGCAGCAGATGGTTCTGAACGATGTCGCGCAGCGCCCCGTAGCGGTCGTAATAGGCCCAGCGGCCTCCCGCGCCGACGGTCTCGGCCACTGTGATCTCAACATGCTCGATCGAATCCTTGTTCCACAACGGCTCGAACAGAGTGTTGGCGAAACGCAGCGCGAGCAGGTTCTGCACCGTCTCCTTGCCGAGATAGTGATCGACACGGAAGATGCGATCTTCGGTGAACGCTTCCTCGAGCTGGGTTTCGATTTCGAGACAGGAGGCGAGGTCGTGGCCGAGGGGCTTCTCCACGCAGATGCGCGCGCCCTTGTGGGCCAAGCCCGCGCCCTTCAGATGGCGCGCGATGGTTCCGAAGAAATCGGGCGAGGTCGCAAGATAGAATACGATCTCGTCCAAATCGGCGAGCGGGCCGGAGATCCGTTTGTAGATGTCCGGCTCGCGCGCGTCGCCGCCGTAGTAGGAGAGCCGCGCGGCGAAGCGCGTCCAGACATCGTCCTCGAACCGCTCGCCCACGCGCGCTTCGACGGCCGCACGGATCTGCTTGCGGAATTCGAGCGTGTCCATTGGCGTGCGCGCGCTGCCCAGAATTGCGAGGCTCTCGGGCAGAAGCCCGTCGACATCGAGATAATAGAGGGACGGAAATAGCATGGTTCGCGCCAGATCGCCCGTGGCGCCGAAAATCACGATCGCCTTCTTTTCGTTCATGCCGAATTCCCTGTCTTCACCACGATCTTCGCCTCCAACTCCGCGGCGACGACAAGAGTCCGCAACGTTGCGGCTCCACAGCCATGCGCCTGCCGCGGGAGAGGTGAGCGCGGCGCGCCTGCGCCCGCGCCCGCAACCCTAGCGGCCACAAACTCGTTCTTATAGCGAACGCCGCGGCTTAGGGCTCTGTTTCCGCAGCGGACGCGCGGCGCGACGCAACTGGGAACCCGGGTGCAAACCCGGCCCAGGAATGCCATGATCGAAGGGGCCGCTTTTGAAGGCGGCGCGAGGGGTTGATGCAAGATTGGATCGCCTGGACGGCTCTAATTGTAACCGCTCTGGCCGGTTGCGGGACGTTTTACGCCATCTGCGTGCTCGCCGTGGCGGCGCTTTGCCCGGCCGACGCCAGGCGCTCCCTCGTCAAGTTCCCTCCGCTCACCCTGCTCAAGCCCTTGCACCTCGACGAGCCGCGGCTCATGCACAACCTCGAGAGCTTTTGCCGGCAGGATTATCCCGCCCCGCTTCAGATCGTCTTCGGCGTCCAGGATCCGCTCGATCCAGCCGTGCGCATCGTCGAGACGCTCAAGCGCAGCCATCCCGCGCTCGATATCGAGTTGGTGATCGACACGCGCATCTATGGCGCCAACCGCAAGGTCTCCAACCTGATCAATCTGGTCGAACGGGCGAAATACGACGTGCTCGTGCTGAGCGACAGCGATATCGAAGCGGGGCCGGGCTATCTCTCCACCGTCGCCGCCTCGCTCGAACACGCCGGCGGCGGCGCGGTGACATGCCTCTACACAGGCTTTGCGCTCGACAACATCTGGTCGCGGCTGGCGGCGATGGGCATAAACTATCAGTTCATCCCCAACGTGCTGGTCGGCACGGCATTGGGGCTTGCCGCGCCCTGTTTCGGCTCAACGATCGCGCTGCGCAAGGACCTTCTTCGCCGCATCGGCGGCATGCAGGCGTTTTCGAACCACCTGGCCGACGATTACGAGATTGGACGGGCGGTGCGCTCCCATGGCTATCGCATGTCGCTGGCGCCGGTCGTCGTCGCCCATACCTGCGCCGAGCAGAACTGGCGCGAAATGATTCAACACGAGTTGCGCTGGGCGAGAACCATTCGCCTTCTGAACCCTGGCGGACATTGGGGGACGCTTGTCACCCACGCCGTTCCCCTCGCCGTGATCGGCCTTGCTCTCGGCGGATTTTCGGCCTCCGGCTTCGCCGTCCTGGCCGCCGCATTCTTGGCCAGAGCAGGGGTCAAGCTCCGGATGGACCGCGTCCTCGGCGCCTGCGCGGGACCGATCTGGCTTTTGCCCGCGCGGGATGTGCTATCCTTCTGCGTCTATCTCGGCTCGCTGTTCGGCGGAGGCGTCCGCTGGCGGGGCTCGAGATTTCTCGTTGCGCCCGACGGCGTGCTCCAGAACCGGTGAGGTTTAGACGTCCATGCGTACGCTTTTCCTGCAGGCTCCCTCCTTCGACGGCTTCGACGGCGGCGCGGGCTCGCGTTACCAGGCCAAGCGCGAGATCAGGAGCTTCTGGTATCCCACCTGGCTCGCCCAGCCCGCGGCTTTGGTCGAGAATTCGAAGCTGATCGACGCCCCTCCGCACGGTCTCAAGCTCGCCGACATCCTGCCCCAGGCGAAGGACTTCGATCTGGTCGTCGTTCACACCTCGGTACCCTCGTTCAAATCGGACGTGCGGACCGTCGAGGCGCTCAAGGCCGCGAACCCCATCCTCAAGGCGGGGCTGATCGGCGCCAAGGTCGCGGTCAATTCGGACACCAGCCTGAAGGACGCGCCAGCGGTGGATTTTGTCGCCCGCAACGAATTCGACTTCACCGTCAAGGAGGTGGCGGACGGCGTCGCCTGGAACAAGATCAAGGGCCTTTCCTACCGCAACAAGGAAGGCGTCATCGTCCACAACGAGGAGCGGCCCATGCTCGAGGACATGGACCAGCTGCCCTTCGTCACCCCGATCTACAAACGCGACCTCAAGATCGAAAACTATTTTATCGGCTATCTGAAACATCCCTACATATCGATTTACACCGGGCGCGGCTGCAAATCGCGTTGCACTTTCTGCCTGTGGCCGCAGACGGTCGGCGGCCACCGCTACCGCACGCGCAGCGTCGGCCATGTCATCGACGAGATCGCCTGGGCCAAGCAGGCCTTCCCAGAGGTGCGCGAATTCTTCTTCGACGATGACACGTTCACCGACAACCTTCCGCGGGCCGAGGCGATCGCCCGCGAACTCGGCCGGCTCGGCGTCACCTGGTCATGCAACGCCAAGGCCAATGTGCCCCGCGATTCGCTCAAGGTGATGCGAGACAACGGATTGAGGCTTCTGCTCGTGGGCTACGAATCCGGCAACCAGCAGATCCTGCACAACATCAAGAAGGGCATGCGCATCGAGGTGGCCGAGCGCTTCACCCGCGACTGCCACGATCTGGGCATCACCATCCACGGCACCTTCATCCTCGGCCTTCCCGGCGAGACGCTGGAGACCATCGAGGAGACGGTGCGCTTCGCCAACCGCATCAACCCGCACACCATCCAGGTTTCGCTCGCCGCGCCCTATCCCGGAACCTTTCTCTACGATCAGGCGGTGAAGAATGGCTGGCTCGACGCCGACAACGCCGAATTGGTGGACGAGAGCGGCATTCAGATTGCGCCTCTTCACTATCCGCATCTCAGCCATCAGCAGATCTACGATTCGCTCGAGAGCTTCTACAAGCGCTTCTATTTCCGGGGAAACAAGATCGCCTCGATCGTCGGCGAGATGGTGCGCAGCCCGGAAATGATGGCGCGCAGGCTGCGCGAAGGCGTGGAGTTCTTTCACTTCCTGCGCGAGCGGCGCCACGCGGCTTGAAGCGGCTCGTCGTCACCGCCGACGATTTCGGCGCCGCCCCCGAAGTCAACGAGGCCGTGGAGCGCGCCTATCGCGAGGGCGCGCTCACGGCGGCAAGCCTTATGGTGGCGGGCGCAGCCGCAGCAGACGCCGTGGCGCGGGCGAAGGCGATGCCGGGGCTGCGCGTCGGCCTGCATCTGGTTCTGGTCGGGGAGCGGCCTGCGCTTCCGTCCAGCGCCATTCCCGATCTCGTTGATGGCCGCGGAAGGCTGCGCGCCGACATGGCGCGGGCGGGGGCGGCCATGGCTTTTCGTCCGCGGGTGCGAAGACAGCTCGAGGCGGAAATCAGGGCGCAGTTCGAGGCCTTCCGCGCCACCGGCCTCGTTCTCGATCACGTCAACGCCCACAAGCATTTCCATCTTCATCCCACGATCTGTTCACTGATGATTTCGGTGGGACGCGAATTCGGAATGCGCGCGGCGCGCGCGCCCTGCGAGCCCCGATTGCCGCAGGAAGCCGCGGCGCCGCGGACGCGAATGGAATCGGCGATCGCGAGACCCTTCGCCCTGGCGCTGCGCCGGCGGTTGCGGGCCAAAGGAATTCTCGTTCCCGACGCGGTGTTCGGCCTCGCCTGGTCCGGCGCCATGACGGCGCCCCGGCTGAGGGCGATCCTCAAGGCCCTTCCCGAAGGCCTTTCGGAAATCTACATGCATCCGGCGACCGGTCCCTACGAAGGATCGGCGCCGGGCTACCGTTACGCAGAGGAATTGATGGCGCTTACCGATCCAAGCGTGCTCGAATTGGTTAATGGCGCGGAGGCCCGGCGCGGCGGCTTCGCCGATTTCGCCCCCTCCCCGTCAAAGGCTAGACTGGCCTTGCCGTCAGGAGCCGCCCTGTGAGCACTGCGCTTGTTTTTCCCGATCTCAGCCTTGCCGCGGGCGAGCCGCCCGGCCCCGGCCCGATCCGCTATGGCAGCGACGCTCACAAGCGGCTGTTCTGCCGCATGCTGCTGGACAGCTTCGATCCTTACCGGCCCGCGGTCATCGACTGGCCCAGGCTCGACAAGCAGGCGCAGGACCGCATCACCTCGCTGCCGATTTGGGACATCGCCGTGCAAACCGAGAACCGCGCCGGCCTCAATGTCTGCTCCTACGCGGAAGAGATCGCCGATCCGCTGCTGCGCAAGGCCATCGAGCTGAACGGCTTTGAAGAGCGCCGCCATCGCCATGTGCTCGCCAATCTGGTTGAGGCGTATGGCATTAAGCTCGCGCCGGAGCCGGTCTACGAGCGGCCGCGCGATCCGGAATGGGCCTTTCTCGTGACCGGCTACAGCGAATGCATCGACAGCTTCTTCGCCTTCGGCCTATTCGATGCGGCCAAGCGCTCGGGCTTTTTTCCGGCGGAGCTGGTCGAAACCTTCGAGCCCGTGGTCCAGGAGGAAGGCCGCCACATTCTTTTCTTCGTCAACTGGGCCGCCTGGCATCGCCGCAACATGAAATGGTGGCGCAGGCCCTGGTTCGAGCTGAAGGTGCTGGCGGTGTGGGCGTTCCTGATCTGGGAGCGCATCGGCATCGCCAAGGATGTGGGCCATGGCCGGCAGGATAACAATTTCACCGTCAACGGGGCCGAGCAGCTCGCCGAAGACGTCGACGTCCGCCGGCTGCTCGAAATCTGTCTTGGAGAGAACGACCGCAGGCTCGGCTTCTACGACCGGCGCCTGAAACGGCCGCGCTTTGTGCCCTGGATGGCCCGTCTGGCGCGCCGGCTCATCCCCGGCTGACGAGGCGCCATGAAACTCGGCGCGCTCATCGCCGCACTCGCGGGCATCGCCCTCGCCGCATGGCTCGTCTTCGCGGTCGGCTTCTCCGGCGTTGCGCGCGCGATCGGCGACGCAGGCTGGAGCGGCTTCGGGCTTCTTCTGGGCTATGGCCTTGCAATGTTCGTCGTGCTGGGGTTCGCCTGGCGCGCGCTGATGGCCGAGGGCGGCGCGGGGCCTTATATCTGGGCGCGCATGGTGCGCGATTCTGCGGGCGAGGTCCTTCCTTTCTCGCAATTCGGCGGAATCGTTCTGGGCGCGCGCGCGCTTTCGCTGCATGGGCTGAAGGCTGCGAGCGCGACCGCTTCGACCACGGCCGATCTGACGACCGAGATGATGGCGCAGATCGCCTTCATCGCCATAGGGCTTGGCGCCTTCGTTCTGCGCTTCGGCCTGGAAGCCAAGGGTTTATCGGCGACGATCCTCGCGGGCGTCTCCTTCGTGATCGCGGGGAGCCTGGCCTTCATCGTTCTGCAGCGCAGCGGCGCGGCGCTGGCCGAGCGGCTGGCGGCGCGCTTTTTCCCCGGCGGCCTCGGCCATGCGCAGGCCTTTCGCCGCGCGCTCGAGGCCATCTACGAGCGCCCGACGCGGCTCGCTCTATCGGCCCTGCTTCACCTTCTTGGCTGGATCGCGAGCGCGGGGGCGACGTGGCTCGCCATCCGCCTTGTCGGCGGATCCGTCGATTTGTCTGACGCGATCGCGATCGAAAGCATTCTTTGCGCTTTGCGCAGCGCGGCGATCGTCGTGCCGGCCGCGCTCGGAGTGCAGGAAGCGGGCTATGCGTTGATGCTTCCCCTGTTCGGGCTTCCGGCCGAGATGGGGCTGGCGATTTCGCTGCTCAAGCGCGGGCGCGAGATCGCCATCGGCGCGCCGGTGCTTTTCGCCTGGCAGGCGCTCGAGGGCCGGCATGCGCTTAAGGCCGGGACGGTGGGAAGATCGAAATGAGCGATGCGGTCCTCGTCACCGGCGCATCCGGCTTCGTCGGCTCGGCCGTAGCGCGCAAGCTGGCGGCGCGGGGCTTTCAGGTGCGCGCGCTGGCCAGGCCTTCGAGCCCGAGAACGAATTTCGAAGGGCTGGACGCCGAAATCGTCGAAGGCGATATGCTCGACGAAAAGTCGGTGCGCCGGGCGCTGCAGGGCGCGCGATACCTATTCCATGTCGCGGCCGACTACCGGTTGTGGGCGCGCGACAAGCGGGAAATCCTGCGCAACAACCGCGAAGGAACGCGCATCGTGATGGAATGCGCGCTCGCGCAGGGTGTGGAGAAGATCGTCTATACCAGCAGCGTGGCGACACTGAAGCCGATGGCGGGACTGTCTGTCGACGAGACCTCGCGCCACGACGAGGACAGCGCTATCGGCGCCTACAAGCGCAGCAAGGTGGCCGCCGAACGCGTGGTCGAGCACATGATCGCGCAGGAGAAGCTGCCGGCGACCATCGTCCACCCCTCGACGCCCATCGGGCCGCGCGACGTCAAACCGACGCCCACGGGACGCATTCTCGTCGAGGCGGCGAGCGGACGGATGCCGGCCTATGTCGACACCGGCCTCAACCTCGTTCATGTCGACGATGTGGCCGAGGGACATCTGCTTGCGCTCGAAAAGGGCGCCGTTGGCGAGCGCTACATTCTCGGCGGACAGGACGCGACTCTGGCCGAGATGCTGAGGGAGATCGCCGCGCTCTCAAGTCGCAAGCCGCCCCGCATCAATCTTCCTCGCGCGCCGCTCTATCCGCTCGCCTACGCCGCGGAGGCGATCGCTTCGCTGACAGGCAAAGCGCCCTTCGTCACCGTCGACGCCCTGAAGATGAGCGAGCATCGCATGTTCTTCTCCTCGGCGAAGGCCGAGCGCGAACTCGGCTATCGGGCGCGGCCTTATCGCGAGGCGATTTCGGATGCGCTCGGCTGGTTTCGCGGGGCCGGATATCTGCAATGACGCTGGCCTTGGGATGTCTGCCGCTGCTGGCGTGGATTTATCTGCTTTTCGGACGCGGCTGGTTCTGGCTGACCCGCGAACGCGACGACCGCGCCGAGCCCGAGCCCCGCGCCTGGCCTTCCGTCGTCGCCGTCGTGCCGGCGCGCAACGAAGCCGACGTCATTGCCCGCTCCGTTTCGAGCCTTCTGGCGCAGGACTATCGCGGGCCGTACCGCATCGTTCTGGTTGACGATCAAAGCGACGACGGCACCGCCGACGCCGCGCGCGCTCTCGCCGATGACAGGCTTGAGATTCTCTGCGGAACGTCGCGGCCGTCGGGGTGGACCGGCAAGCTGTGGGCGCTGAAGCAGGGCGCGGAGCGCGCCGGCGCCGCCGACTATCTCTGGCTCACCGACGCGGACATCGCCCATGCGCCGAACAATCTGCGCAACCTGGTCGCGCGCGCCGAGGGGGGCGGGCTTGCTCTCACCTCGCTGATGGCAAAGCTCCATTGCCAAAGCCTCGCCGAGCGGCTCCTCATTCCGGCTTTCGTCTTCTTCTTCGACATGCTCTATCCCTTCGCCTGGGTGAATGATCGGCGCAGATCGACCGCTGCGGCGGCCGGAGGCTGCATGCTGATTCGGCGCGAAGCGCTGGAACGCGCTGGCGGCATCGACGTTATCCGCGGCGAGATCATCGATGACTGCGCGATGGGGCGGTTGATGAAGCGTCAGGGACCGATCTGGCTTGGCCTCACCGAGCGCAGCGTCAGCTTGAGGCCATATAGCTTCGGCGACATCGCAAAGATGGTGGCGCGCTCGGCCTATGCGCAGCTTTCCTATTCGCCGCTGCGGCTTGCGGGAACGGTGGCGGGCATGCTCGTCGTCTACGCCGCGGCCCCTCTTCTGGCCATATTCGCCCGCGGTCCCGCCCAGGCGGCGGGAGTCGCGGCCTGGGCGCTGATGGCCGCGGCCTTCGCGCCGATGCTGCGCTTCTACCGGCTGAGCCCGCTCTTGGGAGCGGCCATGCCGGTCATCGGCGCAATCTACTGCGCCTTCACGGTCGATTCGGCGCTGCAGCACTGGCGCGGACGCGGCGGCATGTGGAAGGGCCGCGCCCAGGCGATGGGACGCGCGTGAGCGCCGCCGGTCTCGCCTCTGGCAAGGGCCATCGCGACGAGAATTTTCCCGTCGCCTCGCGGCTCATCTCCGAACGCCATCGCGGCCCGATTCTGGCCTTCTATCGTTTCGCTCGCGCGGCCGACGACGTGGCCGACCATCCGACCGCGTCGGCGGAGGCAAAGCTCGCGCTGCTCGAAGAGATGGACCGCACGCTGACTGGCGAGCTCGACAGCGCGCCGGAGGCGCTGGCGCTGCGCAAGGCGCTGGACGAACGCGGCCTCGGCGCGCAGCACGCGCTGATGCTGCTCGAAGCGTTTCGCCGCGACGTGAGCAAGCTTCGCTATAAGGACTGGGACGAGCTGATGGACTATTGCCGCTACTCGGCGATGCCGGTCGGACGCTTCGTGCTCGACGTTCATGGCGAGGTGCGCGCGCGGTGGCCGGAATCCGACTCGCTATGCGCCGCGTTGCAGGTCATCAATCATTTGCAGGACTGCGCCAAGGACTATCGGACCCTCGATCGCGTCTACCTTCCCGCCGACGCAATGAGAGAATGCGGCGCCGAAGTCGCGATGCTCGGCGAGCCGCGCGCGCGGCCGGAGCTTCGAAGGCTCATCGCGGGACTCGCCGAGCGCACCGACTTGCTGCTGCGCCAGTCCAGCCCATTCGCGGGCCGCATCCGGGATCGCAGGCTCGCGCTCGAGGTTAGCGTGATCCAGACTCTCGCCGAGAATCTGAACGCGCGGCTGAAGAAACGCGACCCCTTGTGCGAGCGCGTGCATCATCGCAAATTGGAGCTTGCGCCGCTCGTCTGCGCGGCGTTCGTTCGACATTTCACGCGCGGCAGATGACAGCCCTATCGACCGAGGCCCCCGAGGAAATATTGGCGGTTCAGCGGAAGGCTCGGAAAAGCTCGTTCTATTCCGCGATGCGCCTGATGCCGAGGGCGGAGCGAGAGGCCATGTTCGCAATCTACGCCTTCTGCCGCGCCGTTGACGACATCGCCGACGACGGCGAAGGCTCGCGCGACGAGCGGCACGAGGCGCTGATGAGCTGGCGGCTCGATCTCGAAGCGCTCTATGCGCGCGGCGACGCAAGGTTGAGCGCCTTCCTCAGAGACGCCGTCTTCCGTTACGGATTGCGCAAGGAGGATTTCCTCGCAGTAATCGACGGCATGGAGATGGACGTGGCGGACGACATCCGCGCGCCGGAGCTTGCGATCCTCGACCTCTACTGCGACCGCGTGGCGAGCGCGGTGGGCCGGCTTTCGATAAAAGTGTTCGGGATGGAGGAAGAACCCGGCTACCGCCTTGCCGACCATCTCGGCCGCGCGCTGCAGCTTACCAACATCCTGCGCGATCTCGACGAAGACGCCGCGATGGGCCGTCTCTATCTGGCCCGCGAGCATCTGGAGGAAGCGGGCATTCACACGCGCGATCCGAACGCCGCTGTCGCCGATCCGCGCATCGATGCGGCGTGCCGCGCCTGCGCGCGGCTTGCCCACGCGCATTATCGCGAAGCGGAGGCCGTCATGCAGGCGCGGCCGAAGGGCCGCATCCGCACGCCGCGGCTGATGGGAAAGGTCTATGCGGAGATTCTCAAGGCCATGGAAGCCGAGGGTTGGAAGCCGCCCCGCCGCCGCGTCAGTCTCCCGAAATCCCGGCTGGCGATGATTGTCCTGCGCCACGGTTTCTCGGGATGACCGCTGTCCACGTCGTCGGCGCTGGCCTTGCAGGACTGTCGGCGGCCGCCGCGCTCGCCGAAAAGGGCGCGCGCGTCGAGCTGCACGAGGCCGCGCCCCAGGCGGGCGGACGCTGCCGCTCCTATTTCGATCCGACGCTCGACCAAACCATCGACAACGGCAATCACTTGATCCTTTCGGGCAACGACGCCGCTTTCGAATATCTAAGGCGCATCGGCTCGGAGGGATGCCTGATCGGCCCCGAATCGGCGCGGTTCGATTTCGTCGAGCTGCCGACGGGCGAGCGCTGGACGATCGTCCCAAACGAGGGCGCCGCGCCCTGGTGGACCCTCGCCGAAAACCGCCGCGTTCCCGGCACGCGCTTCGCCGATTATCTGGGGCTTGCCGCGCTCGTCTGGCCGCGCCGTAGCGCCACAATCGTCGAGACGGTGAAGGCGCGCGGCCCGCTCTGGGACCGCCTGCTGAGGCCCTTTCTGCTTGCTGCGCTGAACACCGAACCGGAAGCGGCCTCGGCGCAGCTCGCGGCCGCGGTCGTTCGCGAGACGCTTCTGCGGGGCGGGCGCGCCTATCGCCCGCGCATCGCCCATCCCACCCTCGCGTCGGCCTTCGTCGAGCCGGCGCTCGCCTTTCTGGAATCGAAGGGCGCCACGATCCGCTTCGGTCGGCGGCTGAAACGCATCGTCTTCAGCGGGCGCATCGCCACCGCGCTCGAATTTCCCGAGACGACGATCCCGCTTTCGGTCACCGACACAGTCGTCCTTGCGGTTCCCTCCTGGTCCGCGCAGGAGCTTTTGTCCCCGCTCACCGCGCCCGACGCGTTCCGCGCCATCGTCAACGCCCATTTCAAGACCACGCCGCCCGCCGGCGCGCCTCTAATACTCGGCGTCGTCGGCGGAACTGTGGAATGGATATTCTCGTTCCCCGACCGCATTTCCGTCACCGTCAGCGCCGCCGACCGGCTCATCGACATGGATCGCGATTCTCTGGCGAGGCTGTTGTGGCGCGACGTCGTGGCGGCGCTTGGCGTTTCCGAGGCGATTCCGCCCTGGCAAATCGTCAAGGAAAAGCGCGCGACCTTTGCCGCAACGCCCGAACAGGCGGCGCGGCGGCCGGGCGCGCGCGGGCCCTGGATGAATCTTTTTCTAGCGGGCGATTGGACGGACACTGGGCTGCCCGCCACGATCGAAGGCGCGGTCCGCTCCGGCCACAGGGCGGCGCGGTTTGCGCTCCAGCGTCTGTCTCTATAATCCCTCGAAACGAGCGCTTCATGAACGACGACGCCATCGAGACGATCGACGCGCCAAAACTCGAGGCCGCCATCCGCGGCGCGACGGCGGCGCTGATGAATCTGCAGCGCGACGACGGCCATTGGGTGTTCGAGTTGGAGGCCGACGCCACCATTCCCTCCGAATATGTGCTGCTCGTCCACTATCTGGGCGAGGCGCCGAACCGCGAACTCGAGCGCAAGATCGGCGTCTATCTCAGGCGCATCCAGGCCGATCACGGCGGCTGGCCGCTCTATCACGGCGGCGGCTTCGACATCAGCGCGACGGTGAAGGCCTATTTCGCGCTGAAGACGATCGGTGACGACATCGATGCGCCTCACATGAAGCGAGCGCGCGACGCAATCCTCGCCCGCGGCGGCGCGCTGAAAGCCAACGTGTTCACGCGCATCCTGCTCGCGCTCTACGGCGAGACATCGTGGGCGAACGTGCCCACAGTGCCGGTGGAGCTGATCCTTCTGCCGCGCTGGTTTCCGATCCACCTTTCCAAGATGTCGTACTGGGCGCGCACGGTGATCGTGCCGCTGCTGGTGCTGGCGGCAAAGAAGCCGATCGCGCGCAATCCGCGCGGCGTGCACGTGCCGGAGCTGTTCGCGCCCGGCGGGACTGCCGCTTCGAAGCGCGCGCCGCATCAAAGCGCGTTCTGGTCGGCCTTCTTCGGCGCGCTCGATTGGTTGCTCAAGCGCATCGAGCCGTTCTGGCCGAAGCGCCTTCGCCAGCGCGCCATCGACGAATGCGTGCGCTGGACGACCGAGCGGCTGAACGGCGAGGACGGGCTCGGCGCGATCTATCCGGCGATGGCCAATTCGGTGATGATGTACGACGTCATGGGCTATGCGCCCGACCATCCGGATCGCGCCGTCGCGCGGCGCTCGGTCGAAAAGCTCCTCGTCGTCAAGGACGAGGAAGCCTATTGCCAGCCTTGCGTCTCTCCGATCTGGGATACGGCGCTGATGTGTCATGCGCTATTGGAGTCGAAGGACGAGGAGGCGCAAACGCGCGTCGCTCGCGGGCTCGAGTGGTTGAAGGGCCGCCAGGTGTTGACAGTCAGGGGCGACTGGGCCGAGGAGCGCCCCGATGTGCGGCCCGGCGGCTGGGCCTTCCAGTACTGGAACGATTACTACCCAGATCTCGACGACACGGCCGTGGTTGCGATGGCGCTCCACCGCTTTGATTCCGCCCGCTACGGCGAAGCGATCGCGCGCGGCCGCGAATGGGTCGAGGGACTGCAGAGCAAGAACGGCGGCTGGGGCGCATTCGACGCCGACAATGTCTATTACTATCTGAACAACATTCCCTTCGCCGATCATGGCGCCCTGCTCGATCCGCCGACCGATGACGTCACCGGGCGCTGCATCGGCCTTCTCATGCAGCTCGGCGCGGGCGCGCACGATCCCCATGTCAAGGCGGGCGTGGATTTCTTGCGCAAATCGCAGATGAAAGACGGAAGCTGGTTCGGCCGCTGGGGCGTCAACTACATCTACGGCACCTGGTCGGCGCTCGCTGGCCTCAACGCCGCCGGCCTCGAGCCCGCCGATCCCACGATCCGCCGCGCGGCGGAATGGCTGGTCTCGATTCAAAACGCGGACGGCGGCTGGGGCGAAAGCTGCGACAGCTACAAGCTCGACTATCGCGGCTATGAGAACGCTCCCTCCTGCGCGTCACAGACGGCCTGGGCGCTCCTGGGACTGATGGCGGCCGGCGAAGTCGATCATCCCGCGGTGGCGCGCGGCGTCCGCTATCTCAAAGGCGCGCAACAGGAAAATGGGCTGTGGCCGGAAGAGACCTACACTGGCGGCGGGTTCCCACGCGTCTTCTATCTGCGCTATCACGGCTATGCCAAATTCTTTCCGCTCTGGGCGATGGCGCGCTATCGCAATCTAAAGAGCGGCAACTCGCGGCGCGTCGCCCATGGACTCTAGCGCGCACCTTCGTTCCGAATATTCTCGCGCCGCGCGCGCCCGTCGCCGCCGGCAAGAGGCGATCGGGAAGACATGACTGTCCTTGCCGTCTGCGGACTAAAGCGCGAGGCGAAGATTCTCGCCCGCGCGGGCGTCGCGCTCGCCGTCGGACGCGGAGACGTTCCGCGAGGAACCTGCGGCGTCATCTCCATTGGCATCGCCGGCGCGCTGGCTCCGGACCTTTCCGCAGGCGAAGCGGTGATCGCCGAACGCGTCGTCACCGCCAACGAGGCTTACGAAACCGACGAGAAATGGACCGCGCGGATCGCGGCGCATCTGGCCGAAGCGCGGATCGGGGCGATCCTTGGGCGCAGCGCTATTGCAGACGACACCGAAGTGAAGGCGGCGCTGCGACATTCCACGCGCGCCGACGCGGTCGACATGGAATCCCACATTGCCGCGCGCGCCGCCAGGGCGGCCGGCCTTCCCTTCGCCGCGCTGCGCTTCGTCTCGGACACGGCCGATTGCGCGCTGCCTCCGGCCGCCCTCGCGGCGATGAACCCGGACGGCTCCATAGCGCTAAGACGCGTCATCGGCTCGGTGATGCGGCGTCCGGGCCAGATCCCGGCGCTCCTGCGGACGGCGCGCGAGTCCGAAAAGGCCTTTTCCGCTCTACTCCGCGGCGTCGACGCGCTCGGGCCGGGACTTGGCTGCCCGTATGTCCGCGAGCTTCCGCTCGACATGGCTTGAAAACACGAATTCCGCCGGGCGCTGCTTCGAGACATCGATGTCGGGGGCGAAGGGCCCATCCGTCCTCACTCCACGCATGGCGAGCGGGATCAGCTTCTGCGGATGCTTGATGGAATCGATGACGGCCGTGCCTTCGAAACCGCAATGAACCATGCAGTCCTGGCACTTCTCGTACTTGCCAACTCCGTATTTCTCCCACTCCGTCTCTTCCATCAACTCCTTGAAGGTCTTGACGTAGCCTTCGCCGAGCAGATAGCAGGGCCTCTGCCAGCCGAACACGCAGCGCAGCGGCATCGACCACGGCGTGCATTCATAGGTCTGGTTGCCGGCGAGAAAATCGAGGAACAGCGCCGACTGGGTGAACTCCCAGGACTTGCCGCCATTGCCGCGCGAAAGGATGTCGCGGAAGAGCCGCTTGGTGCGCTCGCGATTGAGGAAGCTGTCCTGGTCCGGCGCGCGCTCATAGGCGTAACCGGGCGAGATGGTGATGCCGTCGAGGCCCATCTCCATCATCAGGTCGAAGAACTTGGCCACCCGCTCCGGGATCGCGTTCGAGAATAGCGTGCAATTGATCTGCGTGCGGAAACCCTTCGACTTGGCGAGCTTGATCGCGTCGATCGCCTTCTCGTAGACGCCGTCGAGACAAACCGAATGATCGTGCATCGCCTTGTCGCCGTCGAGATGGATCGACCAAGTGAAGTTCGGATGCGGCTTGTACTGGTCGATCTTCTTGGAGAGCAGGAGCGCATTGGTGCAGAGAATGACGAACCGGTTCCGCTCGAGGAAGCCTTCGACGATCCTCGGCATGTCGCGATGAAGCAGAGGTTCGCCGCCGGCGATCGACACGGCGGGTGCGCCGCATTCCTCGATCGCGGCCATGCATTCGTCGAAGGAGAGCCTCTGGTTCAGGATCTCGTCGGGATAATCGATCTTGCCGCAACCGGCGCAGGCGAGGTTGCAGCGGAACAGCGGCTCCAGCATCAGCACCAGCGGATAGCGCTTCACCCCCGTGAGGTGCTGCTTCATCACATAGGAACCGATCTTTGCGGCCTGTCTTAGAGGAATGCCCACGCTTGTCGCTCCGAAAATCGATAACGTCCGATCAATCGCGCAGTTCGGCCGGAAGGCGGAACTCGATATGCTCCTTCTTGCCGTCCATTTGCGTCACCTCCACCGGGGCGATGCGGCCCAGGGCCTCGATCACCTGCTCGACCAGGGCCTCCGGCGCGGAGGCGCCCGCGGTGAGCCCGACCGCGCGCTTGTCCTTCACCCATACCGGATCGAGCTCGCTGCCGTCGGCGATCAGATAGGAGGGTACGCCGGCCTCGCGTCCGATCTCGACCAGCCGGTTCGAATTCGAACTGTTCTTGGCGCCGACGACCAGAATCACGTCCGCCACTTTGGCGAGTTCGCGCACGGCCGTCTGGCGGTTCTGCGTGGCATAACAGATATCGGTCGTCTCCGGCCCGACGATGTCGCTGAACTTGCGCTTGAGCGCGGCGATGATGCTCTTGGTGTCGTCGATCGAGAGCGTCGTCTGGGTGATATAGGCGACGGGCGTGTCCGGCGGAATTGTGAGCGCGTCCACGTCGGCGTCCGACTGCACCAGCGTCACCGGCGCGCCGACCTGGCCCATCGTGCCCTCGACCTCGGGATGGCCGGCATGGCCGATGAGAATCAGTGCGCGACCGTGCGTGACGTAGCGCTTGCCCTGGTTGTGGACCTTGGAGACCAGCGGACAGGTCGCGTCCAGAACCGGAAGGCCGCGCGCCTGCGCGTCTTTGACGACGGACTGGGGCACGCCATGCGCGCTGAACACCGTCACGGCGCCGTCGGGAACCTCGTTCAGCTCCTCGACAAAGCGCGCGCCCTTGTTCTTGAGCGTGTCGACAACATGCTTGTTGTGGACGATTTCATGGCGGACATAGACGGGCTCGCCGAATTTCTCGATGGCGCGCTCCACGATATCGATCGCCCGCACGACGCCCGCGCAGAAACCGCGAGGTTGGGCCAGCACGACGCGCATCGAAAGCTCCCGCCCCTGCCCGCCGTCATGGCCTCCCCCGGGGCTGGGGAGGACGGCCTTTGTCCGCTCGTCGCGTAGTCTCTAGAAACTCGCAAAGGCTCGCAATGGCCTTATTGCAACGCAGCAAACAATAGTAAAGCCTGAGGGAACTGCGGCTCTTGCGCGCTGTGATAAGCTGCGGCTTTTCGGGGGCAAGGGCCAAACAGAGCGGCGCGATCCGGCATGAACGATATTTCACAGGCGAAAGCGTCCAAAGGCCCCGCCGCCTATGACGCGCTCGGCGAGGCGATGGCGCGCGCGGCGCAGACGGTCGATCGCGCGCTCGACGAGGCGCTTCCAAAACCGCGCGGCCTTCACGGCCGCCTGCATGAGGCGATGCGCTATGCCGTCTTCGCCGGCGGCAAGCGGCTGAGACCGTTCCTGGTGCTGGAGGCGGCGCGCCTTTTCGGCGCCGAGCCCGAAGGCGCGGCGCGCGCGGGCGCGGCGATCGAGGCGCTACACACCTATTCGCTGGTGCATGACGATCTGCCCTGCATGGACGACGACGATCTGAGGCGCGGTCGGCCGACGACGCACATCGCCTTCGATGAGGCGACCGCGGTCCTCGCGGGCGATGCGCTTCTGACGATCGCCTTCGAGATCCTCGCCGATCCTAGGACGCATCGCTCCGCCGAGGCGCGCTGCCGGCTGATTGCAAGACTGGCCGAAGCCGCCGGCGGCGACGGTATGATCGGCGGACAGATGATCGATATGCAGGCGCCCAAGGCGCGTTTCGGCGCCGAAGAGGTCAGGCTTCTGCAGCGGCTGAAGACGGGACAGCTCTTCGAATTCGCCTGCGAGGCCGGCGCGATCCTGGGCGAGGCGGGCGGCGAAGAGCGCGAGCGGATGCGCGCCTATGCGCGCGACATGGGTCTGGTCTTCCAGATCACCGACGATCTGCTCGATGTCCTATCCACCGCGGAGAAGACGGGCAAGGCCGTGCGCAAGGACGAAAACCAAGGCAAGGCAACGCTGGTGTCGATCATGGGCGTGGACGGCGCGCGCGCGGAGGCGTTCAAGCTCGCCCGCAGCGCCGGCGACAGGCTCGCGCCCTATGGCGCGAAAGCGGCGCGCCTGCGCGAACTGCCGCTGTTTCTGCTCGACCGGGAGGCATGAAATCGCCGCCTGCAACGAAAATTCGCCACGAAAGTTCTCTCACAATCCCATGCCAAATCGAGGCCTGACATGAAGACTGCGTGCCTGTTCGCCCTAACGCTCGTCGCGCTTGCCTTCGGCCCCGCCGCCCGCGCCGAGGAGCAGATCACCGACCCGGCTGCAAAACAGATCCAGTCGTTCTACGACACGCTTGTCGACTCGATGAAGCACGCCAAGGAGCTTGGACTGAAGGGCCGTTACGACAAGCTCAAGCCCGCCGTCGATCAGACCTACAATCTGCCGATGATGACGAGCCTGGTCGTCGGCGCGGGATGGTCGAAGCTATCCCCGGCGGACCAGCAGGCGCTGATTCAGGCCTTCGAGCGCATGACGATCGCCAACTACGCCAAGAATTTCGACTCCTATGACGGCGAGAAATTCGTCGTCGACGCCACTGTGCAGACCCGCGGAGTCGACAAGGTCGTGCAGACCAAGCTCGTGACCTCGAGCGATTCGATTCCCTTCAACTACCGCATGCGCCAGTCCGGCGGCGCATGGAAGATCGTGGACGTCTATCTCAACGGCTTCGTCAGCGAGCTGGCCACGCGCCGCTCAGACTTCAGCTCGACGCTCGCCTCGGGCGGCGCGCCGGCGCTGATCAAGAAGATCAACGATCTCGCCGACAATCTGATGAAGGGTTGATTAGCCGGACCTTGCGGGCGGCGACCCCAGCAACGCAGGCAGAAAGAACAGCGTCGTCGCCAGCGTCCAAGCCAGCGAGATCATCAGCAGCTCGCCCATGCTGGCGGTGCCGGGGTGGCTAGACAGCCATAGCGCCCCGAAGCCGGAGGCGGTCGTCAGCGCGCTAAAGATCACGGCCCGCGTCAGGCTGGATTGCAGCAGATTGCGTTGCCCGGCGCGCCAGGCCACGACGTAATAGATGTCGAATGCGACTCCGATGCCCAGAAGCAGCGGCAGCGCGATGACGTTGGCGAAATTCAGCCTCAGACCGATCACGACGCAGGTGGCGATCGTCAGAAGCCCGCTGAGCAGAAGCGGCGCGAGCGTGGCGAGCACGTCGCGGATGCGTCGAAGCACGATCAGCAGCAGAAGGGTGATCGCAAGAAAGGCGAGCGCGCCGGCCTGGCCGAACGCGCCAACGATGGTCACGCCCGACTTGCGGATCGAAATCGGCGCGCCGGTCGCATCCGGGGCGATTGACAGCACCGCGGCGCTGAAGGCGCGCAAGGATTCATCGCTGCCGCTCGTGTCCCGCGGGAAGACCTGGATGCGCGCCGTTCCATCCGCCGCCACCCAGTCCCGGACCAATTCGCCCGGCATCGTCTTGAGCGAGACTGGGCCGGCCTGAAGCGAGGCGCGCAATTCTTCGAGCATCTCGTTCAGCCCCGGCAGAAAGGCGAGCGCGGCGCGCCGACGCGCGGCCGCCGGTTCCGCCGCTAGCTTGTCGAGCGTATCCGCGAGCCCGCGCGCGTCGCGGGCGCTTTGGCCAGAGCCTTTTTCCGCCGCCTCGCGCAGCCGCCCGGCCGTCGCCTTGAAGCTTGAGACCGTTTCTGAGTCGGTCGGCGGCGGCTTGACGTCAAAGGGATTGAGCGCGGCGTCGAGCAGGAAGGAAGCGTCCTGGATCGCGGCGAGCTTGGGCGCCTGGTCTTCGGGAATGAAGCTCTTGAGGGTCAGCGCCTGACCGACTTCGGACAACTTCGACAGCCGCGCCGCGAGCGCGTCGGCAGCGGAGAGCGAAGGCGCGAGCACATTGATTGTATTGGGCGAGGTCTGCGGATTCTTCATAAGATCGAGCAGCGTCGACACCGATTCCACCCTGCGGCTGCGCAAATCGAGCGGATTGAAATCGAAGCGCAGGAATGGCGCGCAGGCGAGCGCGGCCAGCGACACGATGGCGGCGGCGCGCAGCACCTGACGTCGGCGCTCCAGCAGGATGCGGTCGAGCGGGGCGAGCATGCGAAATCCCACCTCCTCGGCCTCGCCGCGCGGGCGCAAGATCGTCAGGAGCGCGGGCAGCATCGTGATCGATAGAACGAAGGCGACGATCATGCCGATGCCGGCGATCTCGCCCAATTCGGCGACGCCGACATATTTGGTGGGAAAGAACGAAAAGAATCCAACTGCGGTGGCGGCGGCGGCGAGCGCAAGCGGCTTGCCGACGCCCCGTCCCGCGCGCACCAGCGCCGGCTGAAGGTCGCCAGCGCCGTGACGCTCGGCCCGGTAGCGAACCGAATACTGGATTCCGAAATCGACTCCGAGGCCGACGAACAGCGCGACGAAAGCGATGGAAATAATGTTGAAGACGCCGACCGCGGCGAGACCCAATCCCATGGTCAACGCCAGGCCGACAAAGACGGTGACGAGAATGCTGAAGATGATGCGGAACGAACGGACCGCGAGCCAGAGCGTAAGCGTCACTGCCAGAAACATCACAAAGCCCATCAGGCCCGCGCGCTCGGCGAGCGTGGCGAACTCCTCGTCCGCAAGCGGCACCGGCCCGGTGAGCCGCACGCGTACGCCCTGCGCCGGATTCAGCCCCAGATCGCTCGCCGCAGTTCGGATCGCGTCGGACGCGGCCGCGCCCGGCGACAGCGCCGCGAAATCGAGCGCCGGCTGAACTTCGAGAAAGCTGCGCGTTCGGGCGCGTTCGCCGCCGGGACCTCCGACCAGCGCCCGCCAGGAAAAGAACGGCTGCCCCCCATTGGCCGCCGCTTCGAGCGTCGCGGCGAAGGCCCGCATCGGCGGATCGATGTCGTCGAGTTTGGCCTGGCCGCGCGAGACGCCCGCGAGCGCGGTTGAAAGGCTCGCCATCACGCCGCGTAGGCTGGGATCGGCGGCGAGCGCGCCCAGGAACGGCTGCGCCGAAATCAGCTGGCGCATGGTCCTGTCGACCTCGTCCTTCGACAGGAACAGAAGTCCGTTGCGCTCGAAGAAGGGCCCGCCCCCCGACTCGCGCACGATAGGGAATAGTTTGGGCCGTTGTTCAAGCCTAGCGGCCAGCAGGCGCTGGGCGCGCGCGGCCAGTTCCGGGGTGGCGCCGTCGAGCACCACCAAAATCAGATCGTTCTGCTGGGGGAACAACGAATCGAATCGAGCCTCGCGCTTGCGCCAGTCGAGCTCGGGCGAGATCAGCGTCTCGCTGTTGGTGTTCATCTTGAAGTGCTGCGCGGTGTAGAGACCGGCCGCAAGGGACGCCAGCACGAAGAAGGCGACGACGGCGCGCGCGCCCAGACAGCAAAGCCTGACAATCCGCTCGACGATCGCCATGCGTCGATTCACCCCGCCTGAACGGGCTTGGAATAGAGGAAACGCGCCGGGCGATCAATTCGCCCAGACTTCGGCGTCCTCAGGCAGGCGGTTGTGAATCTGGTCTTCGCGCCGCTTCATGTAGCCGTCGCGAATCGCCGCGTAATAGTCCACCGAGTTGCGCTCGATGTCGTGAAGCTTGTCGATGACGCGGGCGCGGCCGTCGACCGTGGCGAACAGACGCTCGCCGAGCGAGACGTAATATTTTCCGTGATAGCTCACATAGCCGAGCGGACTGAAATAGTGGTCGACGAAGATTCGGCCGACCGCATCGCGCGGCAGCGCCGCCCCCAGAAGCGGCAGGACCAGATAGGGGCCGGGCGGAACGCCATAAACCCCGAGCGTCTGGCCGAAATCCTCCTGCTGCATGGGCAGTCCCATATCGGTCGCCGGGTCCATCACGCCCACGACGCCGAGCGTGGTGTTGACGCAGAAGCGGCTTGCCGCCACTCCGGCGCGCGAGAATTCGCCTTGTAGGAGGTCGTTGGCGAAGCTCACCGGCATTCCGATATTGGAAAGAATGTTGTGCAGGCCGTCACGCACGCTGCCCGGCACCGTGGATTTGTAAAACACCGCGGCCGGAAGGGCGGCATGATGGTCCAGGCTCTGATTGAACGCGAACATCTTGCGATTAAACGGTTCGAGCGGGTCGTCCTCCGACCATTTCTCGACGCTCGCGCAGCCCCCAAGCCACGACGCGAGCAGCACAATCGCAATTGCGTTAAACCGACCCACCGCTTCAATCCCCACAAGCGCAGGTTGTTCTCCCCGCGGCTTTGGGATGATAGGGGCAATTCTCGCCAACCGTCCATGGCGGTGTTTAGAGATTGTTAACTCTCGGGAAGGCGCGGGTCCTGGCGCTGGGGCGAACGAGGCCAGCGCGGGGTCTTTCGCCGCCGCGCGACGCCCTTCTCGGCGCATCGCAACGAGAAAGGCTACTTCGCGTCCGCGAATTTCCCGCCTTCGGCGGCCAACTTTTCCAGGAGCGCGCTCGGCTTGAATTGCTCTCCCATCTTCGCCTGAAACGCTTTCATCCCGGCGAGCACCTTGTCGAGGCCGATCTGTTCGCCCCAGTACATTGGGCCGCCGCGATAAGCCGGAAAGCCGTAGCCGTTGAGCCAGACCACATCAATGTCGGAGGCGCGGATAGCCTTCTTCTCTTCGAGAATTTTCGCGCCTTCGTTCACCATTGGATAGAGGCAGCGTTCCAGAATCTCCTCGTCGGAAATCCGGCGCGGATTGATGCCCTGTTTGGCGCGGAAGTCCTGGATGACCTTTTCGGTCACCGGAGACGGCTTGGCGTTGCGGTTCTCGTCATAGTCATAGAACCCCGCGCCGGTCTTCTGGCCGCGGCGGTCCATCTCGCACAACACTTCGCGCAAGGTCGAGCTCTTCGACTGTTCCTTCACCCAGCCGATATCGAGACCGGCGAGATCGCCCATTGCGAACGGCCCCATCGGGAAACCGAAGCCGTAGAGCACGCGGTCCACATCCCACGGCATCGCCCCTTCAAGGACCAGCGCATTGGCCTCGCGCGTTCTCTGCGCCAGCATACGGTTGCCGACGAAGCCGGGACAGACGCCCACCAGCACGCCCACCTTGCCGATGGTCTTGGCGAGTTTCATCGCGGTCGCGATCACCGGCTTTGACGTTTTTTCTCCACGCACGATTTCCAGAAGGCGCATCACGTTCGCCGGCGAGAAGAAGTGCAGTCCGATCACGAATTCCGGCCGCTTGGTCGCCGAGGCGATTTCGTCGACATTGAGATACGAAGTGTTGGTCGCCAGGATCGCGCCCTGCTTCACGATGCCGTCGAGGCGCGCGAACACGTCCTTCTTGATGTCCATGCGCTCGAACACCGCCTCGATCACGAGATCGCAGTCCTTGAGATCCTCGAGGTTGAGTGAGCCTGTGAGTAGGCTCATGCGCTTTTCGACGTCGTCCATCGTGAAGCGGCCGCCCTTGGCGCTGCGTTCGTAATTGCCGCGCACGACTTTCAGGCCGCGGTCGAGCGCCTCCTGCTTCACTTCCACGATGGTCACCGGAATGCCGGCATTGGCGAAATTCATCGAGATGCCGCCGCCCATGGTTCCCGCGCCGATGACGCCGACTTTCTTGATCGGGATGACCGGCGTGTCGTCGGGCACGTCGGGGATCTTGTTCGCCTGGCGTTCGGCGAAGAAGGCGTAGCGTTGCGCCGCCGATTGAGGCCCCATCATCAGTTCCATGAACAGGCGGCGCTCTTCCTTTAGGCCATCCTCGAAGGTGGCGGCGTTCACCGCCGCTTCGATGCATTTGATGTTGTTCTCCGGCGCCAGGAAGCCGCGGAACTTGCGCGCGTTCTTCTTGCGGAACTCGGCGAAGATTTCCGGATGTCCCTTCGCGCTCTGCAGCTTGTCGTTGTTGTCGCGCACCTTCCGGAGCGGCCTGTTCTCGGCAACGCATTTGCGCGCGAAGGCAAGCGCCGTCTCCCGCAGTTTTCCTTCTGGCGCCAGTTCATCGATGAGACCCATGTCGAGACATTGCTTGGCGGGAACGTGCTGGCCGCTCGTCACCATCTCCAGCGCCTTTTCGACGCCCGCGACGCGCGGAAGCCGTTGCGTGCCGCCGGCGCCGGGCAAAAGGCCGATGTTCACTTCCGGGAGACCGCATTTCGCGCTGGGCACGGCGACGCGGTAATGCGCGCACAGCGCCACCTCCAGGCCGCCGCCAAGCGCCGTGCCGTGGATCGCGGCGATCACGGGCTTGGGCGAATCCTCGATGCCGTTCTCGACCTCGAACAGGCTCGCGCCCTTCATCTGGCCGCCGAATTCGGAAATGTCCGCGCCGGCGATGAAGGTCTTGCCTTCGCAGATCAAGACGATCGCCTTCACCGATGCGTCGGCCTTGGCCTGCCTGAATGCCTCGAACAAGCCGTCGCGCACGGCGGCGGAGAGCGCGTTCACCGGCGGCGAATTG
>DASZRM010000164.1:0-28307 GCA_035549135.1 Rhizomicrobium sp.
GCCTGCACGCTGCGCGGAATGTCCTGCTCGAGCGTGGTGCCGAGGTCCTTCACCACCGCCGCCGCGACGGCGGGGTTCTCTCCCGCAGCCAGCTTGCCGGCGATGGAGAGCGACATCTGGCGCAAGGTCCACATCCGAGCCGTCATCTCGCCGATCAGAAGACGCTCGGCTTCCGTCGGCGTCTCGCCGACGACGCGCAGGAATTCGAGGAAGACGCGGATGCTCGAAAGATACCGCTCCGGCCCGCTGCGCTCGTAGGCGAGCTCGGCGCCGACCTGGCGCCAGCCGTCGCCCTCCGCGCCGATGAGCATGGACTCGGGCACGAACACCTCGTCGAGGAAGACTTCGTTGAAGTGGCTTTCGCCTGTCAGGTTGGCGATCGGCTTCACCGTGACGCCGGGGCTTTTCATATCGATCAGGAGCTGGCTGAGGCCGGCATGGCGCTCGCTGCCTTCGCCCGTGCGCACCAGCGCGATCATCCAGTCGGCGTGCTGCGCATTGGACGTCCAGATCTTCTGTCCGGAGACTTTCCATCCACCGTCGACGCGGCGGCCGCGCGTGCGCACGCTGGCGAGATCGGAGCCAGAGCCCGGCTCGCTCATGCCGATGCAGAAACAGAGCTCGCCGGCCGCGATCTTCGGCAGAATCGTTCGGCGCTGCTCCTCGGTCCCGAAGCGCAGGATCAGCGGCCCGCTCTGGCGGTCGGCGACCCAATGCGAGCCGACCGGGGCGCCGGCCACCAGCAATTCCTCGATCACCACATAGCGTTCGGCGTAGGAGCGTTCGTGGCCGCCGTACGTTTTCGGCCAGGTCATGCCGATCCAGCCGCGGCTTCCGAGCTTCCTGCTGAACTCGCGGCTGCCGCCCGACCAGGAGCGCGCGCGCTCGACCGGCGAGGCCTCGCCAAGCGTCTCGCGCAGGAAACGCCGCACCTCGGCGCGCAGCGCCTCAGCCTCTGGCGGCAGCTCGTAGACGGAGAATGCGAATTGCGCCAAGCGCGTGCCTCAGGCCGGCCATTGTGGCGTCGCCGGGGGCGCGGCGCAATTCAGGCCCGGCCGGGCCGGGAGCGCCTGGGAGGAGGCGCCGCGCGATCTCTGAAACCGGCCATGCGACGGAACGGCGCCGTCAGATGCGCGCGCGGCTTCGTGCCGCGGGCGCGCCTGCGCATCCTTCTTGCGGGCATTTCGGAGTCCCCCCTGGCGGGCCGCCCCGCGACGAAAAATCATCGCCGCGGAGTGATTCCCTAACTGCAGGTTAAGCGTTGCCTGCGAAAGCGGCAACCGGATCGTGCGCCGGGGTTGTCCCGTCCGGGGCGCCGTAAACTATGCTGACGGAAAGGAGGGTCGATATGGAAACGGTTTCGCTCGGCAAAACGGGCCTCAAAGTCTCAAGACTGTGTCTTGGCTGCATGACCTATGGCTCGCCAAAGTGGCGGGGCTGGATCCTGGGCGAAGAAGAAAGCCGGCCCTTTTTCCGCCGCGCGGTCGAGGCCGGAATCACCTTTTTCGACACGGCCGACACCTATTCCCAGGGCGTCAGCGAGGAGGTCGCCGGACGGGCGCTGAAGGAATTCGCGGGAAGCCGCGACAGCTACGTTCTGGCGACCAAGGTGTTCTTCCCGATGGGGCCGTCGCCGTTGCAAGGCGGCCTGTCGCGCAAACACATCCTGCACGCCATCGACGATTCGCTGCGGCGGCTCGGCACGGACTATGTCGATCTCTACCAGATCCACCGATTCGATCCGGCGACCCCGATCGAGGAAACGGTCGAGGCGCTGCACGACGTGGTCAAGGCCGGCAAGGCCCGCTATGTCGGCGCCTCCTCGATGTACGCCTGGCAGTTCGCGAAATTCCTCTGGACCGCGGAGAAGATGAACATGACGCGGTTCGTCTCCATGCAGAACCACTACAACCTCGTCTACCGCGAAGAAGAGCGCGAGATGATTCCGTTCTGCATCGCCGAGGGCGTCGCCGTCATACCCTGGAGCCCGCTGGCGCGCGGATTCCTCGCGGGCAACCGCAGCCGCGAGGGCAAGGGCGAGACCGACCGGGCCAAGACCGACGACTTCGCCCACGCCATGTACTACCAGCCGAGCGATTTCGACGTCGTCGACGCGGTGAGCGCGATCGCGCAGAAGCGGGGCGTGTCCAACGCGCAGGTGGCGCTAGCCTGGATTCTCTCGCGCCGCGGCGTGACTGCGCCGATCGTCGGCGCCTCGAAGATGGAGCATCTGGACGATGCGATCGCGGCGACGACCCTCAAGCTCGGCGATGAGGAGATCAAGGCGCTCTCAGCCCCCTATCGACCGCACCGCGTGCTCGGCCACGCCTAGTCCTTGATCGGGATGGGAAGCGGATTGAAGTCGTTGCGCGTCGGCTCGTCCTTGTCGGACTCGACGGTCCAGCCGCCGCCCAGCGCCCGATAGAGGCTGACGCCGGCCTGGAGCCTGGCGAGCTTGATCTGGGTCAGCTGGTCCTGAGAGGTGAAAAGCGTCTGCTGCGCCTGCAGCACCGCCAGGAGGTCGGCGACGCCCTCGCGGTATTGCAGCTCGGAAATGCGGAACGCCTCGGCCGCGTTCTTCACCTGCTCGCTCACCAGCCTTTCCTGGTCGGCGAGGCTCGAGACCTGGCCGAGCGAACTTTCGACGTCGGAAAGAGCGTTGAAGACGGTGGAGCGATAGTTGGCGATCAGTTCGCTCTCCCGCGCGCGGGCGACGTCGGTCTGCGAGGTCTTGAGCCCGCCGTCGAAGATGGTCTGCAGCAGCGAGGCGCCGACGCTCCAGGCCAGATTGGAGGGGTTGATCAGGTTCGAGACGGCGTTGCTGGCGTAGCCGCCCGAGCCGGTCAGTCCGATCGCCGGCAGGAACGCGGCGCGGGCGGCGTCGAGGCTGGCGTGCGCGGCCAGAAGATCGGCCTCGGCGCCGGCGATGTCGGGCCGCCTGGTCAGCAGCGCCGCCGGCATGCCGGGCGCCACGGCGGGCGCCACGACGCCCTCGATCGACTGCGCCTGGACGTCGAAGCCTTCCGGAGCGCGGCCTTCGAGCACGGCAAGCGCGTAACGGGCCTCGCGCTCCTGCTCCTCGAGCGGGGGGATCGTCGCTTCCTCGCCGGCGAGGATCGCGCGCTGCTGGGCGAGATCGAGATTGGAGGACACGCCGTTGGCGACCTTGGCCTCGGTGATCGCGAGAATGCGCTTGGCCGCCTCGACGTTCTTCTTGGCGATGGCGATGCGGTCGCGCAGCGCAAGCACGTCGAGATAGGTGTCGGCCACGTCCGCGGTCACGGTGAGGGCGACGACTCGCTGGGCGTAGAGCGCCGAGCGGGCCGAATTGCGCGCGGCCCTAAGGTTGTCCTGCGCAAGGCCCCAGAAATCGAGCTCGTAACTTGCGTTGAGCGACAGGCCGAAGGTGTTGGCGGTGGTGCTGAGCGTCTTGCCCTTGCCGTTCTGGATCTGCTCGCCGGCCCTTTGCGCGCTGGCGTTGAGGTCCACGGCGGGAAAGAGCGCGGAGGCCGCGATGCCGGTATTGGCGCGCGCCTGCATCACCCGCGCGGTGGCGGCGGCGAGGTCGAGATTGTTCTTTTCGGCGTTCACCTCGAGGGCGGTGAGTTCGGGCGAGGAAAATCCGTTCCACCAGTCGGACGCCGGCCAGACCGGCGCGCCCTGAGGCGCGCTCTGGGCGAAGGCCTTGGGCAGTTCGGAGGTCTTGAGCGCAACGGGCGGTTCGGTCGAACAGGCCGCCAACGCCAGCGCCGACGCCGTCAACGCCGTCCAACGCACGGTCAAGCGCATGCGGGGTCTCTCAATTGGCCGCGGTGTCCCCATTGCCATCAAATGGAGGCCCAAATTCCCAAAACAAGCCCAGCCACTATCGCGCCTTGGAAGGGACGACAACCGAAATCTCTGACCGGGCGCGCGGATTGGGCGGACGGGCGAATGTTCCGATGTGGGGGCATCGAAACACGCCCGGCCGCCCCCGATCCGCGCCCATCATTGGGGAACGCCGAGGAGGCGCGGCCTCGGCCGGAAATCTGCAACGCTGCCGGGTTGCAAGGGAAGAAGGAATGCATCGTGAAATTGTAACAGTGTGTCGCTGCGTGCGATAGGCGCGTAAGGCTGGCGACGAAGCCGGTGCGCCCTCTCGCCGCGCCGCTCAGATTCCGCCCGACTTGTGCACCACGCGGAAGCGCTTCAGCTCATCGGCCGCCGGCGCGAAGTCCGGCGCGATTTCCAGCGCTTTCTTGTAATCGTTGTAGGCGGCGCGGATGTCGCCGTTGCGCTCATTGATGATGGCGCGGTCGTAATAGGCGATCTGCGGACGATGCGGCCCAAGGGCGATGCCCTTGTTGAGATCCGCCAGGGCCTCGTCATAGCGGCCGAGCGCGATGCCCGCCGCGCCGCGATCGACATAGGCGTCGCCGAGTTCGGGATCGATGGCGATGCCGTCGTTGATGTCGCTCATGGCCCGCTCGTTGTCATGCGCGGCAAGACGGAGCACGCCGCGGTTGACCAGCGTGGCGGCGCGGTCCTGGGCGCTGAGCGCCGTTGCGAGCGCGAAGGTGCATCGGTCGATGCCTTCGTGAATGTCTCCACCGTCTTCGGCGATGCGATAGCATTCCTGGGCGGGGCCCGGTCCGAGAACCGTGACGGCGGCGCTCGCCGCGCCGGCCGCGCCAAGCGTCAGAAGCGCCGTACACAGGCTGACGCATCTTCTAATGGACATGGCGGTCTCCCAATACGTAGTTGGAAATCTACCATTTTCGGCCAATCTGGTACATCGACCGCGCCGCAGTCCGGGCTCGCGGACGGACAATTTCACGTGAGGCTTGCAAGATGAACTGGATGGCCATTGTCCCAATTCTGCTCCTCTGCGCCTCGAACGTGTTCATGACATTCGCGTGGTACGGCCAGTTGCGCTTTCCGAACGCGCCGCTGTGGCTGCTCATTCTCGCCGGCTGGGGCATCGCATTGCTGGAATATTGCCTGGCCGTGCCGGCCAACCATTACGGCTACCGCGTTTATTCCGCCGCCCAGTTGAAGACCATGCAGGAAGTCATAACGCTCGTGGTGTTCGCGATCTTCTCGACCGCCTATCTCGGCGAGACGCTTCGATGGAACCACATGGTGGCGTTTTGCTTCCTGGTGCTGGCCGCGTTCTTCGCATTCAATAAGTGGTGAAGCGCGCCGCGGCGGCGCCCGCCCGCGATTTTGCGCTGGCGCAAAGTGCGGCTGCGCCGGTTCGATAACCTCAGGCCATGCTGGATTCGGTCAGCCTCTTTTCCGCGCGCGCCCCGCGCTATACGAGCTATCCGACCGCGCCCCATTTTCACGCCGGGATCGACGAGCGCGCCTGGCGCCGCTGGCTCGGGGCGCTGGCGCCGGTTTCGCCGGTCTCGCTCTATGTCCACATCCCGTTCTGCGACACGCTGTGCTGGTTCTGCGCATGCCACACCACCGTGGTCAATCGCTATGCGCCGGTCCGCGCCTATTGCGACCTGCTGACGGACGAACTCGAAAAGGTCGCGGCGGCCCTGGGGCGGACGGCGCCCGTCCGCCAGATTCACTGGGGCGGCGGCTCGCCCACCATGCTTGCGCCCGGCGACATCGCGCGTCTCGCGAACGCCATAGGCGCGAATTTCAACGTCGGCCCAAAGACCGAATTCGCCGTCGAGATCGATCCGCGCGGCTTCTCGTCCGAGAGCGCGGATGCTCTGGCTGCGGCGGGCCTGACGCGCGCCAGCATCGGGGTTCAGGACTGCGATCCGCAGGTCCAGCGCGCGATCAATCGCGTCCAGTCGATGGAGACGACGCGCGCGGCCGTCGATCTGTTGCGCTCGCGCGGCGTGGCCAGCCTCAACATCGATCTCGTCTACGGCCTGCCGCAACAGACGGTCAAAGGACTCGAACGGACCATCGATTTCGCGCTGTCGCTCAATCCAGACCGCCTCGCCGTTTTCGGCTACGCCCATGTGCCGCACTTCAAGAAGCATCAGAAGCTGATTGCCGAAGACGCGCTTCCCGCGCCCGCGGAGCGCTTCGAGCAGGCGATGGCCGCGCAGACGCGCATTTCCGAGCGCGGCTACATCCCCGTCGGGATCGATCACTTCGCCAGGCCCACCGACTCGCTGGCCGTCGCCCTCGCCGAGGGCGCGCTCCATAGGAATTTCCAGGGCTACACCACGGACGACTCGCCTGCCCTGATCGGCGTCGGGGCCTCCGCGATCGGCAGCCTCCCGCAGGGCTATGTCCAGAACCTTCCCGACGTTCGGACCTATCGCGCCGCGCTTGCCGCGGGCCGGCTTGCGACCGCGCGCGGCGTTGCGCTCAGCGCGGAGGACCGCCTCAGTCGCGACGCGATCGAGCGACTGATGTGCGATCTTGCCGTCGACCTCGGCGCCGTGGCTGGGGCGCATGGCCGAACGCGCGATATCTTCGCGCCTGCGCTCGAGGAGCTCGCGCCGCTGATGGCGGCGGGCGTCGTTACGCTCGCGGGCGACCGGCTCATCGTCGCTCCACAATGGCGCGTGCTGACCCGCCTCGTCTGCGCGGCGTTCGACGCCTATCTCAAGGACGGCGCGGCTCGCCACGCCGTGGCGGTCTAGGGCGAAACGCGCCGGCAAGCGAAAGCCGCCGGGCCGGCTCCGAGGGCCCCGGCGTTTTCGGCGGTGATTGCCGAAAGATTGCCGTAAGATTAAATTCCTGCCTCAGGTCTTGAGCCCATGGCGTTCGTTCCCATTTCGTTCGTTCGGCGAGTAACCCAGGCGTGGAGCGAAAGATGAGGCCGTGACGGCCGGGACCGAATGGCGCAGGGACATACAGGACGAGGATGCAGCCCAGCGCGCATCCGCGCCGGATGGAAGATGAAGACGGTCTCGGGCGGACGGATTGGCTCCGCCGAACGCTCTCTTCCGGGCGGCGAAGTCCGAGGGACGAGCGAAGGTGCTGCGCGGATCCGCCTCGAAACGGATGTTGCCGTCGCCGTAGCTCCGAGGCCTGTGGCGGTTCGCTCCGCGCGGGGCCGGTCGAAAAAAAAGAAGACCGCCGCGCGCGAGAGAGCCGCTTTTCGGCCGTGCGCCGCTCCCGCCCTTCGACAAGCCCCGGGGCGAGGCGGGCGCGCAGGACGAGACTCTGAACGAAAGAACGGGACGAAATCTTGAACGCGCTATTTGCTCCACGGATTGTCGCTGAAGTCGCCGACGGCGCGCATCGGGATGTTGAGCGCGGAACGCGCGCCGAGATAGACGACGAGCTGCATCGTTCTGGACTTGGCGTCCCAGATCGCCTGCGGCGCGACGCCTCCGGGCTTGCGAAAGACGCCGCCGTCGAAATCCATGGCGCGCGGCGCGACTTCGTCCCAACCCTGCGCAAGATCCTCGGCCAGCCGCTGGCGCATGGCTTGGCGGTCCTCGTCGGAGGCGCCGGCGATGTCGAGGAGATCGGGCGCGCTGACGCGCACCTTGCCGTCGGCGCCGATTTCGAGCCTCGCCACGATCATCGCATCGTCCGATTCGTAGTGGCCTTCCCAACGGCCCTGGGGCGGGGACGGGTGCGAGCAGGACGCCACCGCCAGAACGCTCAGAACGGCCAAGGCGAAATTGCGCATGGGCGACTCGTTCGGCAGATCTGCAGAATAGCGATGGCGGCCTTGAAAAACAGGGCCAGAGCGGGAAATCGCCCTTCCGGCCCTTGCCGGGCCAAGTCGAGGTTTGTTAGCTCACCTCGAAGCCGCCGGTCAGAAATCATGGGATCGCCGCCAAAGACGCTGCCGGAAGGGTTTCTGTCGAAATCCCTGGGACGCATCCAGCCATCGCCGACGATCGCCGCCTCGCAGAAGGCGCGCGAGCTGATCGCCGCAGGCCGCGACGTGATCAGTCTCAGCGTCGGCGAGCCCGACCACGACACGCCCTTGAACATCAAGGAGGCGGCGATCGCCGCCATCCGCCGCGGCGAAACCAAATATACGGCTGTCGAGGGAATTCCGGAGCTGCGCGAAGCCATCGCCCGGAAATTCAAGCGCGAGAACGATCTCGACTACGCGCCGTCGCAGACCTTCGTGGCGCCGGGCGGCAAGGCGGTGATCTTCAACGCCATGATGGCGAGCCTCAATCCTGGCGACGAGGTCGTGATCCCTGCGCCCTACTGGGTCAGCTATCCCGACATCGTTCTGCTTGCCGGCGCCCGCCCGGCGTTCGCCGAAACGCGCATCGAAGACGGATTCAAGCTGCGGCCGGAGGCGCTGGAGCGCGCGATCACGCCCAGGACGAAGTGGCTCATCCTGAATCAGCCCTGCAATCCGACGGGCGCCTGCTATACGCGCGACGAACTGAAGGCGCTGGGCGATGTGCTGGCGCGCCGCCGGCATGTGTGGGTTCTGACCGACGACATGTACGAACACCTCGTCTATGGCGGGTTCAAGTATCAAACCATCGCGCAGGTCAATCCGTTCCTCTACGAGCGGACGGTGACGATGAACGGCGTGTCGAAGGCCTATTCGATGACCGGCTGGCGCATCGGCTATTGCGGCGCGCCGGAGCCAGTGATCAAGGCGATGGCCAAGCTGCAATCGCAGTCGGCCTCGAACGCCTCCTCGATCTCGCAGTGGGCGAGCGTCGAGGCGCTGAACGGGCCGCAGGACTTCATCCCCAAATTCCAGAAGATTTTCGAAGAGCGGCGCGATCTCGTGGTCGCGATGCTCAACCAGGCGCGCGGGGTGGAATGCCCCAAGCCCGAAGGCGCCTTCTACGTCTATGCTTCGATCCGCAATCTGATCGGCAAGACGGCGCCCTCCGGCCGCGCGATCTCCAGCGATGAAGATTTTGTGACCGAACTTCTTCAGAGCGAGGGCGTCGCCGCCGTGCACGGCGCGGCGTTCGGCCTGTCGCCCTATTTCCGCGTCTCCTACGCCACGTCGAACGCGCTGCTCGAGGAAGCCTGCCGGCGAATCCAGCGCTTTTGCGCGAATCTGCGCTGAGGGGCGCCTTTCGCCGAACCCCTCTTTGCGCTGTACTGTCGCGCGCGGGGGGGATTATGGCGGGCTCGGACGAAAGCGGCTCCGGCGGCTGGCGCAAGGGCGAATTCGTGCGCTGGCAGGACCTGTTTCTTCCGGTCCCGGCCTTTCTGGTCTGGCTGGGCCTGCTCGCTCTCGCCGCCGCGGTGGCGATCGTCGTCGGCGAGCGCTTCGCAATCCCTGGCAAGAAGATCGCAAGCCTGATCGGCGCCGCGAACAAGGATTTCGCATCGAGCCAGTTCGCCGCCGCGAGCCTCGAGATTTCCCTCCTGTTCTTTTCCTGGCGCGTAGCGCGCCGCGTCGCCGGACCTTCGCTCGTGGCGCGCTACCGTCCCATCGGATGGAACGCCTTCCTGATGTCGCTCGCCGGCGGCTGCGTCCTGGCGCTGATGCTGTTCGGCGTGAACTGGGAATTCGCCACGCACGCCATCGTCAAGTTTCACGTCAGCGCCGGCGAGCGGCTTTCGTTGCCGCAAAGCGCCGGGCAATTGCCGCTCGGCCTTCTGTGCGTCGGTGTGCTCGCGCCCTTCTGCGAGGAACTGTATTTCCGCGGGGTGGTTCTGAGCTGGCTGAGGAGCAAGATGATCGCGCCGCTCGCGGCCCCCGCGAGCGCGGCGTTCTTCGCGCTCGCCCATCTTCGCTTTGTCACCCATCCCGACCTGGACGGCTGGGTGTACACCGGCGCCATCGCCGTCGTTGGACTTGTGAACGCGGTGCTGGCGCTTCGGACCCGCTCGCTTTGGGGACCTTTCGCCGTCCATGCCGGATACAATGCGACGATCATCGCCATGGTCGCCCTGAGTGCGACGGTCAAGGTGTGAGCCCGCAAACGCCGCCGGCGCGGGGGACTTGCCATTGCGCCGCGGCGGCGCGAGCATCGGCGGTCAGCGGGGCGCGTGACGCCGCCCAACGCCTTGGGAAATAAGAGCGCCCGCCGCGCCTCGACCTTGCTTTGCAGGGAACGGAGGCGGTCATGACCAATACGCATGGAGGAAAAGGGCCACGCACTGTGGCCCTGGTGGGACCTTACGGAAGCGGCAAGACCACGCTTCTGGAGAGCATCCTGTTTGCGACCGGCGCGACCCAGCGCAAAGGCTCCGTGGCGCAGAAGAACTCCGTGGGCGACGCCAGCCCCGAGGCGCGCGACCGGCAAATGAGCGTCGAGATCAATTGCGCCACGACCAAATATCTGGACGAGAGCTTCACCTTTCTTGACTGCCCGGGCTCCATAGAATTCCTGCAGGACACGCTAAACGTTTTTCCCGGCGTCGACGCGGCGGTCGTGGTCTGCGAACCAGAACCTTCCAAGATGCAGATGCTCAAGCCATATCTGAAACGGCTTACGGATCTACGCGTCCCCCATATCCTATTCGTCAACAAGATCGACAAGGCCGGCGGCGCCATGCGCGACCTGATAGAGGCGTTACGCGAGGTGAGTGACACGCCGTTGCTCGCGCGACAAATTCCAATCGTCGAAGGCGGCGCCGTCACAGGATTTGTCGACCTAGCGCTGGAGCGGGCCTATGTCTTTCGCAAGGGCGCGCCCGCCGAGGTCGTCGAAATCGCCGACAAAGACGCAGAAAGGGCGGAACGCTTCGCAATGCTCGAAAAGCTCGCCGACTACGACGAGCATCTGATGGAAGAACTGCTCTCCGACATCGAGCCGCCACGCGACGAAGTATTCGCCGATCTATCGCGCGAACTTGCTGAAGGACTGATCGCGCCAGCACTTCTTGGTTCCGGTGAAAATGATCTTGGCGTCGAGCGCCTTTTGAAGGCGTTACGCCATGAGGTCCCTGGCGTGGACAAAGCTGCGACGCGACTGGGGCTAAAGCCCGGCGGAGAGGCGATCGTGCAAATTCTGAAGACATTTCACTCCAGCCATGGCGGCAAGCTGTCGCTTGGTCGCGTGATGGCGGGAACGCTGAAAGACGGGGCAGTGCTACACGGTCCTGATGGCGCGGAGGCGCGCGTCGGAGGCATATTCGCGCTGAGAGGCGAGGCCCAGTCCAAGCTGCCGGAAGCCGGGGCAGGCGACACGGTTGCGCTTGCGCGCCTCGACGGCGTCGCGACAGGCGACACGCTTTCCACTGCGAAGAAGCTGGCTGGACGGGCGCCAATCGAGCAGCTCACGCCGGTCTATCGGCTGGCCGTGGAAGCTGCGGACCGCAAAGACGAGGTGAAGCTCACCGCCGCGATCGCAAAGCTGCGCGAAGAAGATCCATCGCTGCATTTCGATCAGAACGCCGAATTGCAGGAGATGGCGCTTGAAGGACAGGGCGAGATCCATCTTCGCGTCGCCGTCGAGAGGCTGCATAACCGCTACGGTCTCAAACTCAACACCCAGCGTCCGCGCGCGCCTTACAAGGAGACGATTCGGAAAGGAACGACCCAACACGGTCGCCACAAGCGCCAATCTGGCGGACACGGCCAATTCGGAGACGTCATCATCGACATCAAACCACTTCCGCGCGGCGCAGGTTTCGCATTTCTGGACCAGATCAAGGGTGGCGTAATTCCTCGGCAGTGGATCCCCTCAGTGGAAAAGGGCGTCATTGATTATCTGAAATGCGGCCCGCTAGGCTTTCCTGTAGTCGATATCTCCGTTGCGCTCGTGGATGGATCTTATCACGCAGTGGACTCTTCGGACGCCGCGTTCCAAACGGCGGCGCGCATCGCCATGCAAGAAGGCATGCCGAACTGCTCGCCGGTGCTGCTAGAATCGGTGATGCGCGTGAAGATCCATGCCCCCAGCGACGCCACAGCCAAGATCAACCAAGTCGTCAGCGCGCGCAGGGGCCAGCTGATGGGCTTCGATGCGCGCCCGGGCTGGAAGGGATGGGACACGGTCGAGGCGCAAATGCCACTCGCCGAGATCGCCGATTTGATCATCGATCTGCGTTCCCTGACACAGGGTGTCGGAACATTCGAGATGGCGTTTGATCACTTGGCAGAGCTCACTGGCAAACTGGCTGATCAGGTTGTCGCAACGAAAAAGGCTGCGGCGTAACCGCCGACTCGGCGACGCGTGGAGTGGAACCGTCATGCGTCTAAATGCTGTGAAACCCGCAATCGATCCAAATCGATGAAAAAGGCTTAAACTATTGGGGATCCCCTGATGCAAAAACGGCGGCCTCTTCGACCGCCGTTTTCATTTTGTGCTCATCGACCGAACTCAGCGCGCGAACGCGCGAAATCGGGCGACATCAACCTAAGGAATGTTGTATGCGCGTACCGGCGCATGGGCGCTCACCGGGTGGATCATCCCCGCAGGCGCGCCCTTCGGACACTTCTTCTTTTTCAGCGGGCAGTAGATGTAGGGAGCCGCCCCGCTGTCGGTGTCAAAGACGACCAGACCCTCGTTGTTGATGCCCCACGCTTCCTGTGCGGTCGACCCGTCGCCCGGATCGATCGTCGTGAAAGTGTCGGTCGGGTAGTCGTATACGAAAGCGTGCCGATTGCCAGAGGCGTCCGTATAGAGGCCGGAAACCTGACCTGCATCGTTGATGCCTTCCGCAGTGGTCACGCCAACCGCGCCGGGAGCGTCGAACGTGGTCACCTTCTTGCCCTTCAGCACAAAGCCGTGCTGAACACCGCTCGAGTCGATGTATCCGCCCGCGATGACGCCGTTATTGTTGACCTGTCGAGGGTTGGTGGAGGTCACGCCCGTAAGTTTTGGCAGAACAAAGTCGGCCTTGTACTTTCCGGACTTGCCTTCGAAACCCAGCCGGGTGACGCCGTCAGTGTCGAGATAGTCGCCGACGTACAGGCCGGAATCGTTGCCACCTTGAACTACGCCGTCCATTACGTTTCCGTCGGGATTCTTGAGAAGTTTGATCTTGCCCGACGCAGACCGGTAAAATTCCTCGCCGAAGGTGAACCCACTGGCGAGCGAAAGGCCGGTGATGGTTCCGTCATTGAAGATGGCCCGCGCCTCAGCCTGGCTGCCGTCGTTTAAATCGAAGGTGGTGTAGTTGCTGCCGTCGGGGGGGCCATAGAACCCGTGCAGAATGCCGCTCGAATCTGTATAGCCGCCTGCAATGATGTTGTCGTCGTTGATCCCGAACGGAAGCACGGTCGTCGCCCCGCTTGGAAAAGCAATGGGCACATATGTCGCTCCCGCCAATGCCGCACTCGCGAGCAACATCGCGCCTACGAGGGCGCTGCCGCCAATCCAAAATTTCCGCATGGTGCTCCCCACTGTTGAATGAGCCTTTACTATAGGCTGAGAGATCAGGTTGGCGTCAACAAGATGGAACGGCGGGCACGGGATCGAGCATGACGGCGCGGTCACGATTGCCTGCCGCGACAGAAGACCAGGCCAAGGTGTTGAGCAACCGTGTGCCTCCGACCGCGAATCACTCGCAATTTTGAAGCCGCCGGTTCAAGATGCGCCCGACGCGAACTACAATTGCACCTGATGCCGCACGCGAACGCCCGCACTGCGTGTCTCAATATTTCCAGTCTCGGGCGGAACGAACTAAAAAGTCGCGAAACGCCGCCACGCGCTTGGCTTGCCGCAGGGCGTCCGCATATACAAGGTGAACATCGAAACACGGTCCGGGCGTATCTGGCAGCACGCGCACCAGCTGCGGCCGTTCGGCTGCGACGTAGTCGGGCACTGCGGCAATTCCAATGCCAGCAAGCGTCGCCGAGAGAATACCCGTCACATTGTTGATGCGGATCGATCGTCCCTTGCCGCCTACGCGCCTTCGCGTGGCTTCGAGGAGCCAGTTGATCTCCCTTATTTCGGGCGCCGCCGTCTCGCCGTAAGCGATCACCGTGTGATCGGCCAATTCGTCGAAGGATTTCGGTTCGCCGTGTTTGTCGAGGTACTCCTTCGTCGCATACATATGATAATGCACAGTGAAGAGCTTGCGCTGGATCAGGTCGGCCTGCACCGGCGCGCGCATTCTGAGCGCGAGGTCGGCTTCTCGCTGCGTCAGGTCGAGTTCTCTGTCCTCCATGACCAGATGAACCTCGACTTCGGGATATTCCCTTAGAAATTCGTCGAGGCGAGGCACCAGCCAATAGGTTCCGATGCCATGGCTCGATGTGATTTTAAGGACGCCGCGAGGAGTCTCGCGCACGTTCTTGAGCGCTTCTTCGGCCTGCGCAAGACGGTTCAGCACGTCGCACACTGCCGCATAGAGCATCTCTCCCTCGTCGGTTAGCGTGAGACCGCGTGCGTGCCGCTGGAAGAGCGGCGTTGTGATTTCCTCTTCCAATGCGCTGATCTGACGGCTTACGGCAGATTGGCTAAGCGTGAGCATCTGGCCCGCATGGGTGAAGCTGCCCGCCGAAGCGACGGAATGGAAGATTCTAAGCTTGTCCCAATCCATGGCGCTGCCCTATCCGGTCGCAATTGGCCCATCAACGCAAAGTTCGTGACGCTTCATTTCAAAAACCCGCGCGCGGCGATTCAATGGCCACCGGCCAGAAATCTTTCCGCTTCGAGCGCCGCCATGCAGCCCATCCCAGCGGCCGTGACGGCCTGTCGAAACACCTTGTCCCTGACGTCTCCGGCCGCGAACACGCCCGCCACGCTCGTGTGCGTCGAATCTGCCGCCGTCTTGATGTAGCCCTGCTCGTCCATGTCGATCTGACCTCTAAACAGTTCTGTCGCCGGCGAGTGACCTATAGCGATGAAGAGACCCTCGACTGCGAGCTCACGGGCACTACCGGTAATGGTGTTACGCAATCTGACGCCGGTGACACCGCGGGGCTCGTCGCTTCCCAGCACTTCGACGACTTCGCTATCGAAAAGGATGTCGATCTTCTTATTTGCTTCGAGGCGCAGCTGATTCGTCTTGTCGGCGCGCAATGTGTCGCGGCGGTGAATGAGTGTAACCTTGTCGGCGAAATTGGTGAGGAACAGCGCCTCTTCGGCGGCCGTGTTCCCTCCGCCCACCACCGCCACGGTTTTTCCCCGGAAGAAGAAACCGTCGCATGTCGCGCAAGCTGAGACGCCGAATCCCTGGAATTTGGCTTCCGACGGCAGCCCGAGCCAGTTCGCCGAGGCGCCCGTCGCGATAATAAGCGTGTCGGAAGTGTAAATCCCACACGAGTCGCCCACTAGCGTGAAAGGCCTCCGCGACAGATCGACCTTCGTGATCGTGTCCTGAATGAACTTGGCGCCGAGATGCTGGGCCTGGGCCTGCATTTGTTCCATGAGCCACGGACCTTGGATGGCTTGGGCGAAGCCAGGGTAATTTTCCACCTCGGTAGTGATGGTGAGTTGGCCACCGGGCTGTAAGCCGGCAATAAGGACCGGTTCGAGCATCGCCCGAGCGGCATACACAGCTGCGGTACAGCCGGCTGGCCCGCTCCCCAAAACGATGACCCTGGAATGGGCGGACAAGGCGGCTCTCCCGTCGCCGAAAATCAGATTGACCGCCAATAAGCCGGAATTCCGGCTACCGTGCGCCCCTTCGGCTGACAGACCCTCATATCGGAACCGCGAAAGGAAACGTCAAGACGACAGGAATATGTAAACTCTTCAACCCCTTACAGCATCCATTCGCAGAAGATCCGTGAGCGGTGGCCGACTCGGCCCATGACAAACTCCGATACAGAAATATTATTGCTGGCCGTTACGCTACGGCGCTAAAAACCGACCGCATTACGCTGACCAAGGTGTCCTCGTGGAGCATCACAAACTGGATTCCATCGATCTGCGCATTCTTGCGGAGCTCCAGGCGAATGGCCGCATAACTAATGTCGAATTGTCGCGTCGCGCCAAGATTACCGCCCCTCCCTGTCTGAGGCGCATGCGCACTTTGGAGAAGATTGGGCTGATCCGTGGCTATCACGCCGATTTGGACGGAAAGGCGCTGGGATTCGAGGTCACGGGCTTCGTCTTCGTGGGTCTTGCCAGCCAAAATGACCAAGATCTCAAGCAGTTCGAGGACCGGGTCCGTTCCTGGCGAACCGTGCGCGAGTGTCACATGTTGTCGGGCGAGGTGGACTTCCTTCTGAAATGCGTGGCGAAGGATCTCTCTGCGTTCCAAAGCTTCATCACCGAAACGCTGACGGCGGAGAAGAATGTCGCGAGCGTCAAGACGGCGCTCGTGATCCATGCCTCAAAACATGAGCCCGGCGTGCCGCTGGATCTAAAGGCATAGATCACAGCGAAATGTCGCGCTTCCGCGTTTCTGGAATAAAGAGCAGAGTCACGACGAATCCCACCGCAGACATGACGACTGGATACCAAAGGCCCGCATAAATGTCCCCAGTGGCTGCGACAATTGCGAAAGCCGTCGCCGGCAGGAAGCCTCCGAACCAGCCCACGCCTATATGGTAGGGTACCGATAGCGCCGTATAGCGGATGCGCGTGGGAAACAGTTCGACCAGCGCGGCGGCCTGCGGACCATAGAGCGCCGTCGCGGCAATTATGAAGATCATCAGATACAGTAGCGTCAGCTTCACATCGATGCGGTCCGTTTCCGCTGAGCTCGGATATCCGGCTCGCGCCAGCATCTCGTCTAGCCGCGCGCCGAAGCGTATCTTGGCCGAAGCCAATTCGGAGACACTCATTCCTGATCCGTCCGGAGCCGTAATGCGGTCACGGCCGATACGCACGCTGGCCGGATGAGCCTCAGGCGAAAGCGCGTTGTGATAAGGCACGCCGGCGCTTGCGAGCGCGCTCTTTGCAAGGTCGCAGGAGTTGACGAAAGTCGCCTTGCCGATCAGGTCGAACTGAAGAGAACAATCGCCAGGCGCGGCCAGCACGACCACTGGTGAGTTTTTCGCCGCTTGAACGAGCGCCGGATTGGCGGCCTGAGCAAGCATTTGGAAACCGGGGATGAACCCGACTGCTGCAAGGCCAAGTCCGAACAGCATCACAGGCTTGCGGCCGATGCAATCGGAGAGCCAAGCGAAACCCATATAGAGAGGCAGGCTTGCGATTGTCACCGTCATGACTAGCGCGTTGACGATCGGCGGATCTACCCTCAGGACGCGTTCGAGAAAGAACTGGGTATAGAATTGTGCCGTGTACCAGACCACGCCCTGCCCCATCAGCACGCCGACAAGCGCGGCCAGCATGGTTCTAATATTGCTCGCCGAGAAGAACGTGTCGCGCAACGGCGCCTTGGAAGCGCGCCCTTCCGCCAGCATGCGCCGAAACAGCGGCGATTCCTCGAGTCGAAGACGGATCCACAGCGATATGGCGAGCAGCGCGATCGAGACTGCAAACGGAACTCTCCACCCCCATGTCGAGAAGTTCGCTTCGCCGAGGGCAGTCCGGACGCCGAGGATCACCAGCAGCGCAAGCACAAGTCCGATTCCGGCAGCGGTCTGAATCCATCCCGTCGCGACCCCTCGAGTGCGGGCGGCGGAGTGCTCGGCCACGTAGATTGCCGCGCCGCCATATTCCCCGCCAATCGCAAATCCCTGCAACACACGAATAACGACTAGCGCGATCGGAGCGGCGATTCCGATCGCCGCGTAGTCCGGAAGAACGGCGACGGCGAAGGTCGCCAGCCCCATCACCGTGATGGTCACGAGGAAGGCGCGCTTGCGCCCGACGATGTCCCCCACGTGACCAAAGAAGAGCGCGCCAAATGGCCGGGCGGCGAATCCGAAGGCGAAGGTGAGCAGGGCGAACAGATAGGCTTGGGACGAGCTGACGCCGGCGTAGAAATGCTTAGCGATGATCGCGGCGAGAGAGCCAAAGATGAAAAAATCATACCATTCGAACACGGTGCCGGCTGCGGACGCCGCTAGCACCAGGCCCATATTGGGCTCTGAACCGTTTTTTTCCATGTAAATCCTCCCTGCCTGGCAAGAGCTAGCGGAGCGGGGCGCGCCGCTCAAGCGCAGCTTGCGGCTGGCTCTGGCAGGCCGGCGCCCGTTTCGTATCAAATCGCTAACCAAGTCCGGTTAGCTTGAAATCATGCGTCGCTGGGGTCCATGCGGCTTAGGGGCGGTGGGCGCGCTGCTGTGCACTTGCGCCGCGGCGGCCACGGTTGAAGTGCGCGTCGTCGACTCTTCAGGTTCTCCTGCGACCAACGCTGTCGTGTCGCTGAAGCCCGACGATCCTTCTGCCGACCTGCCGCCGCGTGCGCCCAAAGAAAGCGTCATAGATCAGCGCCACGAGACGTTTCTGCCGCTTGTAGTCGTCGTCCGCAAAGGCGGCCAGGTAATCTTCACCAATAACGATACGACGATGCATCAGGTGTATTCGTTCTCGCCGATCAAGCAATTCGAGTTCGAGATAGACCGGGGCCGCACGTCAAAGCCGGTCTTGTTCGATAGAGCGGGCGTCGCCGCCATTGGCTGCAATATTCATGACAACATGGTCGCATATGTCTTTGTCGCCGCGGCGCCCATCGCGGCGATCACGGGCCCGGACGGCAAAGCACTGATGGAGGACGTTCCCCCTGGCGCCTATCACGTCGCCCTCTGGCATCCGAACCTGCGCATTGGCGGTCTGCCCGCCGAGACTGAGCTACGGGTCGGCGCCAACAAGACATCTTATTCAGCGACATTACCACTGACCCGGTCGGCCTTGCCGCGCATGTCCCATATGCACGATTCGGATTATTGATCGCCATGGGGTTTCGCTACCGCCTCGCGCTCCTTTTGATCGTGACCGTCACGGCGGTGCAGGTCGCGACGGCGCTCGTGGCGTATATCTATCTCCGCCACAGTCTACTTGACCAGGCCAAGGGCGAACTGAGCGCGGCGGCCGGCGTATTGAAGCGCCAACTCGGCATCATTTCCGAGCGCGTGGCAGACGATGTAGAAGTGCTTTCCCTCGATTTCGCGCTGCGCCAAGCCATCGCGCAGCGTGACTACGACACGGAACTTTCAGTCCTGCGCAATCACGGTCGCCGGGTGGGAGCGACGCGGATGGTGCTGGTCAATCTCAACGGCAAGTCCATCGCCGACACCGGCGCACCCGGCGTATCGGAGATTCCGTTCGAGTACGGCGATCTTCTGGATTCCTCGATCGCATCGGGCCAGGGCACGGCTATTGCGACTCTGGGCGGCAAAATCTACTGGATCGTGGTCGCTCCAGTCCGCGCGCCGGTTCCGATCGCCTTTATCGCGGCTTGTATTCCCATAGACGACGAACTGCTCAAGAAATTGAGCGCGCTGTCCGATTTTCCGCTTTCCATCGCTCTGGCGACGCCCGATCGGTCGGGCCGCTGGACGGTGCAGTCGCGCACCGCGCGAGGGCCCGCAACGTTTCCGCTTCCCAATTCGCGTCAACCGTCTGCCACGGAAGCGACCGTTGGCGATTTCTTCACCGTGACGACGGTCTTGCGAACCGCCGAGCATAGCGCTCCGATCGTCGCGATCCTTGGCTTTCCCCTCGCCGAGGCGCTGTCGGCGTACCGATCGATTGTGCCGCCCCTGCTTGCCTTCCTCGGTTGCGCGCTTCTGCTCGCAGCAGGTCTGGCGATGTTGGTCGTGCGCAACATGTCAAAGCCGCTAGAAGCGTTGGCTGGATCGGCGCGCCGCATCGCCAGCGGCGACTACGCGTCTCCCGAGCCGGTGGGAACGAAAGACGAGATTGGACAGCTTGCCGACGCGTTGATCGCAATGACCCATTCGATCGCTGATCGCGAGGCGGCTCTCACTTCGACCATCGGCGCGCTCGAAATTGCCCATGGGGAGGCGGTGAAGGCCAACAAGGCCAAGTCGCAATTCCTCGCCAATATGAGCCACGAACTACGTACCCCGCTGAACGCGATCGTCGGATTCGGCGAGATGCTGCATCAGGAATTCCTGGGCCCACTCGGCGCCCCGCGCTATCGCGAGTACGCTGCCGACATACTGGCGAGCGGCCAAAGACTTCTCGATCTGGTCTCGCGCATGCTCGACCTAGCCGAGATAGAATCGGGAACGCTTGTCCTCGATAGGAACCTGACATCCGCCTCTGAAGCGTTACGTCAGGCAGTAGCTGCGATCAGACCGCAGGCCGAAGCGCGCAAGGTCTCAATCGCAATTTGCTGCGATTCCTCCATTGCGGCGTCGATCGAAGGTGACGCCAACAAACTTCGCCAGTCCTTCACGTCGATTCTGCACAACGCCATTAAATTTTCGCCAGAGGGCGGAGAGGTCGTCGCCTCGCTGGCGCTGGAGGTCGGCGCAGTCGTAATCCGGATCACCGATCTCGGCGCTGGAATGAACGAGGCGGACATCGAGATTGTCACCCGCCCATTCCACAGATTGCGTTCAGCGCTGGACGGGCAACATCAGGGCGCGGGCCTTGGACTTCCTTTTGCAAAGGCGATCGTCGAATTGCATGGGGGGACACTTTCCATTTCGAGTGCGCCCGGCGCGGGCACGGTAGTTGAAGTCCGACTGCCGGCAAAGGCGCGAATGAGCGCGGCCGCATGAAATTGGCATCGTTCGTCCTGTTTTCTGCGGTCTTCGCCGCGCCCGCCCAAGCGGCCGACTTCAGCTTCGAAGGCTATGGAGATGCGCGGCTCGTCATGCCACCAGGTACGGAATCTTACATTGACGGCGGGTTGGGAAAGCTTAGATATAGCAAGGACGATGAGGTATTCCAGCCTGGAGATGTAATCGGCGAGGGTCGCCTCGTCGTCACCCCCGATTTGACGATGATCGCAACGGGCCGCGTCAATGTGCGGTACGGTCTCGCGGCCGATCTGCTCGAGGGTTACCTGCGCTATCGACCCGTCTCGACGACGCAATGGCGTTGGTCGGTCAAAGTGGGCGCATTTTTTCCGCCTCTTTCGCTTGAGAACCAGCAGGTGGGTTGGTCCACCTTCTGGACCTTCACCCCATCGGCGATCAACTCGTGGGTCGGCGAGGAGTTACGCACGATCGGCGCAGAAGGAACTCTCGAATGGCGGCGCGATACCGGCCCGGTGACACTCACCGCGGCGGTTTTCGGTTGGAACGATCCGGCCGGCGTCATGATCGCCGATCGCGGCTGGACCTTCGACGACCGCTATGCCGGCCTCTTTGAGCACTCTCGCCTTCCCGATGCAACGGGAGTTCTTCTTGGCGAGCCGCTGCCGCTGTATGCGCGGCTGTTCACCGAAATGGACAATTCGCCCGGCTGGTATGTGGACCTGTCCTGGGAGCCGGAGGGGGTAGGCGGCTTCGAGCTCATGCGCTACGACAACGAAGCCGATCCAACGGTCCTCAGGGAGGGCCAGGTCGCCTGGCGCACACGCTTCTGGGATCTCGGCTTTCAGAGGCAGATGGGCAAAATCACATTGCTCAGCCAGGCGATGAGCGGAAACACCGTTATCCAGCCCTCGCCATTCTATCGGCAGTCGACAGACTTCAAATCCGCTTATGTGCTGCTTGGCTACGACCTGGACGAATGGTGGGCGGCGGTACGCTTCGACGTCTTTCAGACGCGAACCGAGGCGACCTTTCCGTCCGTTCTCAACGAAGACGGTCATGCCGTCACTGCCGCCCTCAATTGGCTTCCGGAAAGCTGGGTCCGCCTTGGCGGAGAACTCCTCTGGATCGACGACCGCCGTAACGAGCGCATTATTGAAGGCGACGCGCCTCAAAGGGAAGAGACGCAATTGCAGATTCTCGCTCGCTTTTATTTCTGACTGACGTGTGCGCGCCATCTGAAGTGAGTTTCCGAAAAAGCGCCATGCGCCGCCGAACTTCGTCATTGCGATTTACCCGAGGGCGGCAGTCCAACGCGCAATGATATCAAGCGGACGCAGGGAAGCCTCGCCTAGGAAGGCTTTCGCCTGGCCGCGCACGAAAGACAGGGCGGCGTCTTCGGTCAGGTATTCGACTGGCGATTTGCCGTCGATCCGCGCGAGCAGCAACGTCGCAAGCAGCCGTCCGGCCCGGGCGTCCAGCCCCTCCGGCGATTCCCATTGTGCGCGGTCGAAATAGGCAGCGTGAAGCGCCGCAAATGCACGCGCAAACAAATCGCTATGTCGCCTGCGCCAGACGCTCTTCAATAGAAGATGGTTGAGACAAAAGGCGAGATCGAACGCAGGATCGCAATATGACGCTGTTTCCGCATCGAGAAAAACTGGGCCTCGTGGACCGCAGAAAATGTTCTTGGGGCTGACGTCGCCCTGCACGAGCGCAATGCGCGAGCAGGCGAGCTTGTCCGCGATTTCGAGGACAGTCTCGGCCACATCGGGGTTGCGCTGCGCCGTAGCGCGAAAATAGGGATCGATCCGCAGCGCATCGAACTGTTCGCCATTGTCGAAGGCCCGCGCAACGTCCTCGTTGCCCGCGGTGGCTTCGTGGATGCGCGCGAGCGAGTGGCCGACCGCCGCCGCGAATTCCAAATCGACTCGCCCGGTGGCAAGCTCAGACTTCCAGAGCGCATGCCGTTCGGGCGGCAAAAATTCCATGGCGAATGCGCAGCAAACCGGATCTTCTCCTATGACCTGCGGTACGAGATTCGGATCGATCTGCGCCACGAGTTTCAGCCATGCAACCTCGGCTTGGACCCGTTCCGGCGGCGCGCGCCAGTCGGCGGCAACCCGAAGCTTCGGCAGGGCGCGCTTCACGCAGATCCGCTTGTCTGGAAAATCAACTGCGAATACGTCACAGGATACGCCACCGCCGAGCGCGGTGATTGAGATCGGATCGCGGCCAAATCCCATCCGTTCAAGGCTACTACGAATTTCCGATCGAGAGAGTTCGTTCATCTGGCGAAAGGGCGTTGAAGCCGCCAATATGGGCGCGCAGAAGGGATGCTACAATGCCGTTCATCGAACGCCGCATCACCACGCAGGACGGGCTTTCGCTCTACCTGCGCGATTACCACTCGAACGGCGAGGACCTGCCTGTCGTATGCTTGCATGGGCTTACGCGCAATTCGAAGGATTTTGAGACCGTTGCCCCATGGCTCGCCTCGCTCGGCCGCAGGGCCATAACGATTGACGCACGCGGCAGGGGCCTTTCCGACAACGATCCCGATCCTGCCCGCTATCGCCCTGACGTATATGTCGGCGACACGCTGACGGCGCTCGATGCGCTGGGCGTGGCGCGGGCCATATTTCTGGGGACGTCGATGGGCGGAATCATGACGATGATCGCCGCGACCGTCGCCGCGAGCCGAATCACCGCGGCCATCCTAAACGACATCGGTCCTGAGATTGACCCAAGAGGATTTGTCCGGATCGCCGGGTATGTGGGCAAATCGGGGCCCTTCGACGGGTGGAGCGAGTTGATCTCGGCGGTGAAGGCCGCACAGGGCTCGCTCTTTCCAGGAAAAGACGATGCGTTTTGGAACACGTTCGCGCAGCGTGTTGGGCGCGAAAGAAATGGCAAAGTCGAATTCGCCTATGACCCAGCCATTGCGCGCGCCTTTGCGCCGCGCGGCTTGGAGCCACCGCCGTCGATGACGCCATTGTTTGAAGCGCTCGCTGCGAAACCGGTGCTTGTGCTGCGCGGCGCGTTGAGCGATCTGCTTTCGGCGCACGGCGTCGCAGAGATGAAACGCATTAAGCCCGACCTGGAGTTCGCCGAAATTCCGGCCGTTGGACATGCGCCGACGCTGGACGAGCCGGAAGCGCGCCGCGCCGTCGAAAAATTTCTCGCCCGAATCGAATGACCCAAATTCATCAAGAGGCTGAAGCGGTCGCCGATGCGATCCTGCGGGAGATCGGGCCGCAAATCGTACTCGGCCTTCCGCTAGGGCTCGGCAAGGCGAACCACATCGCCAACGCGCTCTACGCGCGCGCCGCAGCCGACAGCTCGATCCAGCTTACGATCTTCACCGCGCTGACGCTGGAGCGACCCATTCCGAGGAGCGTCCTTGAGCGGCGCTTTCTCGATCCCATCGTCGAGAGGTTGTTCGGCGGCTATCCTGATCTGGACTATGCGAGGGCGCTTCGCGCCGGAGCGCTTCCCCACAATGTGGAGGTAAACGAATTTTTCTTTGTGGCGGGGCGTTGGCTTTCCAGCCCGCTAGCCCAGCAGAATTACATCAGCGCCAACTATACGCATGCGGCGCGCTATCTTATCGCCCGAGGCCTGAATGTAATCGCCCAACTCGTGGCAAAGCGGGAGGATCGCTCAGGCCCGCGTTTTAGCCTCGGCGGCAACACCGACATGACGCTGGACCTGTTACGCGCGCGCGCGGAAGGCCGGGCGTCGTTCCTGCTCGTCGGCCAGGTCAATTCCGAAATGCCGTTTATGCCTGGCGAAGCGGATCTTTCCGCCGAGACTTTCGGCCATGTGCTCGAAAATTCTGCGCTCGAATTTCGTCTCTTCGGGCCGCCTCGCGAGCCGATCACGCCCGCGCAATACGCCATTGGTCTCCATGCGGCGCGGCTCGTGCCGGACGGAGGCACCCTCCAGATTGGAATAGGTGAGGAAGGCGACGCGGCCACGCGCGCGCTGATCCTGCGGCACCAGAATCGCGAAGCGTTCCGCAATGCCATCGCGCGCCTCTCGCACGGCGCGCGTCCGCTCGCAATCGAGGAAGACGGGCCGTTCGTCGAGGGACTTTACGGCGTCAGCGAAATGCTAGTCGACGGGTTCCTCGAATTGATGGATGCAGGAATCCTAAAGCGCGAGGTCGACGGCGCGCTGCTTCATGCGGCGTTTTTTCTCGGGCCCAGGTCCTTCTATGAGCGCCTGCGCAACCTGCCGTCCGAAAATCTCGCCAAACTTCGCATGTCAGCTGTGTCCTTCACCAATGAGCTCTATGGCGATGAGCCCACCAGACGAAAGGCGCGCGTCAAAGCGCGGTTTCTCAACAATGCAATGATGGCGACGCTTATGGGAGCGATCGTGTCCGACGGTCTCGAAGATGGGCGCGTGGTAAGCGGGGTCGGTGGCCAGCACAATTTCGTCACTCAGGCTTTCGCGCTCCCTGACGCACGATCGATCATCATGCTCAAGGCGACTCGGACGTCTCGCGGTCGAGTCCAATCGAACATTCGCTGGTCCTATGGACACACGACGATTCCGCGACACGAGCGCGATATCGTCGTCACGGAATATGGAATTGCGGATTTGCGCGGCAAGAGTGATGCGCAGACCATCGCGGCCATGCTCTCCATCGCCGATTCGCGGTTCCAGCCGGGACTGCTTCGGGCGGCGAAGGAGGCCGGCAAGATTGCAAAGAGCTATGAAATTCCGCCCATCTTCCGGAACAACACGCCTGAGCGCGTGGCGCAAGCCATCGCCCCGCTCGAACTTCCCCCCTTCCCGTTCGGCAGCGACTTCACGCCGGTTGAGCAGCGCCTTCTGTTCGCGCTCGAGCGGATCGCGAACGCCGCCTCGGTTGAACGGGTGCGTTTCGGCATTAGGGGCTTCTTGCGCGGCGCGCCCACAAACAGCGAAGCCGAAGCGCTGGAGCGGATGGGCCTTGGTCGGCCAGGCGCGTGGAGCGATAGGGTCTATCGCGCGCTGCTGCGTGGCGCGCTCGCGGGCTTGTGACAAAGCCGTAATTGAAGAGCGGCGCCTGCGCGCGTGAACGGTGGCCCGGAACGCGCTAAGGTCGAGGTGAAAACGGGGAGGACGACCTGATGCGCAAATTCGCCTGGGCTCTCATGGGAGCAATCATTCTGACATCTGCGGCGGCAGACCCGGTCAAGACGCCGCCGGTTCATATCGTTGCCGCTGTGAAAGATGCGGCGCGGCCCGAAGCGGACAGACAGCTCGATGCTGACCGCAAGCCCACCGAGATGCTGATGCTCGCCCATGTCAAACCGGGCATGCGCGTCATGGATCTCATACCTGGCAAGGGCTACTTCACGCGACTCTTCTCAGTGGCGGTAGGACCTGCAGGTTTCGTTTACGCCTACCAGCCGTCGAATCTTGACAGTTTCTTCAAGGACAAGCCTATACCAATCATCGAGGTGGCGAAGCAGTACAAGAACGTCAGCGTGATCCATGCGCCGGTTGAAAAGCTGGTTGCTCCAGAGCCGCTCGACCTCGTCTGGACCTCGCAGAACTATCACGACATGCACGATTCATTCATGGGTCCCGCCGACCTCGCGCAGGTCAACAAGGCGGTCTATGATGCGCTCAAACCCGGCGGACTCTATGTCGTTCTCGATCACGCGGCCCAAACCGGATCTGGCCTCAGGGACACTGATACGCTGCATCGCATAGACGAAGCTACGGTGAAGAAGGAAGTTCTCTCGGCCGGGTTCAAGCTCGCTGCAGAGAGCAATATCTTGCGTAACCCTGAGGACAATCGAACGCTGAAAGTTTTCGACCCGTCGATCCGGCACAAGACTGACCAGTTCATCCTCATCTTCCGCAAGCCGTCAAAGGGTTGATGCGAAGGGAGCGGCAGCGGATGCGCCTTCCGTGCTTTGGTTTTGTCATTGGCATTGCGCTGGCTTCTTTTGCCGCCGCCGCCGAGACGGACGCACAACAGGGCGCTCCGCCCGAGCCGGCGCGAATCGCAGGCGCTATCCGGTCTTTCGACCCGGCGATGCGCGTGCTGACAGTGCAAACCAGAGATCGCAAGGACGTATCGGTAGCGCTCGCGCAGGATTTTCGGGTGATGTATCAGGTCAACCTGTTTCTCACCGATCTTCAGCCGGGCGACTATGTCGGAGCGACGATCCTCAAGGGCTCGAATGGCGCGGCGCGGGCGCTCGAAGTGCACGTCTTTCCCGGCGATCTGCGCGGCGCGGGCGAAGGCCTCTATCCGGCCGGCGAGTCCAATCCCAATCGGGCCGTGGTCAACGGGACGGTCGCGGCTGTGACGAGCACGGCGCCGAACCGAGGTTCGATCGATCTTTCGTATCGCGGCTCGGCGCCAGACGCCGACGGTCTGTGCTCCGGCCGCGCGCCGGCCGATCCGAGCGCAGGCTGCCAAGGCCGGACGACGGTCGAGATCGTGCCCGGCATCCCCATTATCGCGCTCAGGGAAGGCGACCAGTCGCTGCTGGTTCCCGGCGCCGCGGTGCTCCTGTCGGTCGCCGCCGGTGAAGGCGGCGCACTTCGCGCTTCGCGTCTCTCGGTCGAGAGGGACGGCGTCAAGCCTATCTTCTAGGAATTAGGCCATGCGGATTTTCACTAGCCTTGCGCGGCCCGAAAGCACGGCGGCGGCCTGCCGCGGTATGAGACGCACGTCGTAGTAGTTGCGCACCAGCTGGCGGCGGACGAGCGCCATGCCTTTCGGCTTTGCCGACTGGCGGGTGTGATGGATATCGGTGGCGCCACCCACCTCGACGCGCTGGTCGACGATCGCCGGCAGAAGCTGCCACGGCTTCAACCAATGGAAGATCGGCGAATTATTCGGGTTGAACAGCAGGTGATCGATGGGAAGCGTGAATTTTTCCTTCAGTCCGGCAAGGGCCGCGGCGGTCTCGCGCGAAATGACATAGCCGCCCGAACCCGTATGCCGCGAGAGGAGAGGCGCGATCTGGCGGTCCAGCGCGGGAATGCGCCTGCGGCCGATCACGATCAGCTGATTGGCGTCGCCATAGCGCTCGAGCTTGATAAGGCCGACCCCGCGCGGAATCCAATCGGCGCTGAGAAGGAATTTCGGGGCCGCATCGGAAATCAGGATGTCGTCCTCGAGGATCACGGCATGGCTGTCTGTCCCGGCGGCGATCGCGCGCCAAAGGCTTAGATGGCTCATCGTGCAGGCCATGTCGCCGGCCGAGAGCGCGCCGAGCGGGCCGCTCGCCGCAAAGCGCGCGCCGAGCTCTTTGGGATCGGCGGTCCTGGCGTCCACGGCGTCGAAGCGCTCGAAAGACAGCCCCAGCCGGTCGAGCTGCGCCGTCATCGCCGCCAGCCGGTCCGGGCGGCGCTTCAGATTGACGAGATGGATGCGCATACGCTTTTGGGCTGGGAAACGGCGCGGCGGAAGATAAGCTGCCCGCCATCCCATGCGCAAACCGCTCGATATCCTATACAATTTCCACTGGATCGAAGCCGGCGAGGCGGCGCGCGCCTCGCAGGCCTATCTGGGTTTTCTGGGCGCGTTCCTCGCGTCCAACGGACTTAGGGCCATGATCAATCTGCGCGGACGGCCGCCGCGCATGGCCTGGGTCGCCTACGAGACGCGCGTCTGCGCCGAACATGGCGTCGCCCATCTCGACGCCATGCTGGATTCGCGCCGCGCGCCCACACGGAGGATGCTCGCCGGCCTTTTCGACGCCTTCGACGCGGCGCCGAGGCCCTTCGTCGTCAAATGCTCCGGAGGGCAGGACCGCACGAGCTTCGCCGCGGCGATGTTCATCCTCCACCGCGAGGGATGGGGCGCCATGGAGCGGGCGCGGGCGCAGTTCGCGCGCTTTCCGTATCTGCATTTTCCGCGCAGGAGCCAGCGCTGGCTCGCGGCGTTTCCCGCCTACGCCAGGGCCGAGGCGAAAGGCAGGCCGATCGGCGAATGGGCGCGCGGCGATTACAA
>DASZRM010000165.1:0-1960 GCA_035549135.1 Rhizomicrobium sp.
AAGGTTCCGCTGGTCGTGCGCCTTGAAGGCACCAATGTCGAAAAGGGCAAGGAGATCCTCGCGAAGTCCGGCTTGCCCATTGTCTCCGGCAACGACCTGGCGGATGCGGCGCAGAAGATCGTCAAGGCGGTCCGGGGCAAATGAGGGCCCGCGCGCTTGTCTGCTCGGCGTTCGGCCTGCTTGTTTCGGCCCCGGCGCTGGCGCTCGATCCGGGCGCGCCGGAGCAGTGCGCGACCGGCCCGATTGAAAAGACCTATGGCGGAACCCCGTGGCTGGTCGTCAGCTGCAGCGACGGCAAGAGCCTCGTTTTCGTGGCCAAAGAGGGAAGCAAGGCCGCGCCGTTCGAATTCGATCTCACTTACACCGGGGACGGCTATGACCTTGCCGGCCACGGCAAAGGCGACCGCAAATATACCGACGCCGCCTACGCCGATCTGCAGAACATCTCGGCCAAGGACGTCCTGGCCCTGATCCGGGAAACGCAGGGGAAAACGAAGAAGTGACGGCCTTGCTTGCCGTGTCGTTCTCCGGATTCCTCCCCCTGAAAGGGGGAGGTCGGTCTTTCGTCGTCGAAGACGGCGAAAGATCGGGTGGGGGTCAGCCTCGCGTCGGACACCCGATCCCTCCCCGGATCGCCCTTCGCTTTGCTCAGAGCGATCCGACCCTCCCTTTACAAGGGAGGGAAAAGAATTGACGCGCTTCGATCGAACCAGGCTGAAAACTGCCAGGGCGCGACGACTTCGTCGCGACGCCACAAACCCGGAGCAAAAACTCTGGTTTCATCTTCGTGGCGCACAGATGAACGGCATGTCTTTCCGCCGCCAGCATCCTGTGGGTCCATACATTCTCGATTTCTATTGCGCGGCTGCAAAGCTGGCCGTTGAACTCGACGGAGTTCAGCATGGTACGGTCGAAGGCCGCGCGCATGATATGGCGCGCGCGCAGTTCTTGTTGGGAAAAGGAATCCGGGTCCTGCGGTTTCCCAATCATGAGCTAAGAGAGAATCTCGATGGCGTCCTGAAAACCATCTATCGCACTTTGACCCCCACGCGGCACGCTGCGCGCGCCGACCTCCCCCTTTCAGGGGGAGAAAAAATCGTAACGGCTTGAAAGCAGACCCATGTCCATCCTCATCGACAAGAACACCAAAGTCATCTGCCAGGGCTTCACCGGCAACCAGGGCACGTTCCATTCGGAGCAGGCCATCGCCTATGGAACGAAAATGGTCGGCGGCACCTCGCCCGGCAAAGGCGGAACGACGCATCTGGGCTTGCCCGTGTTCGACACGGTGCGCGAAGCGAAGGACGCGACCGGCGCCACGGCCAGCGCGATCTATGTTCCGCCGCCGTTCGCCGCGGACGCGATTCTGGAGGCGATCGATGCGGAAATTCCCCTCATCGTCTGCATCACCGAGGGCATTCCGGTGCTCGACATGGTCAAGGTCAAGCGCGCGCTGTGCGGATCGAAGTCGCGGCTGATCGGCCCCAACTGCCCCGGCGTCATTACGCCGGGCGAATGCAAGATCGGAATCATGCCCGGCCACATCCACCGTCGCGGCTCGGTCGGCATCGTCTCGCGTTCGGGCACGCTTACCTATGAAGCGGTGGCGCAGACGACGGCCGTCGGCCTCGGACAGTCTTCCTGCGTCGGCATCGGCGGCGATCCGGTGAAGGGCACGGAGCACATCGAGGTGCTCGAGATGTTTCTCGGCGATCCGGAGACGAAATCCATCATCATGATCGGCGAGATCGGCGGCTCGGCGGAAGAAGATGCGGCGGACTTCATCAAGCGCAACAAGACCAAGAAACCCATGGTCGGATTCATCGCCGGCGTCACCGCGCCTCCCGGCCGCCGCATGGGCCACGCCGGCGCGATCATTTCCGGCGGCAAGGGCGGCGCAGACTCGAAGATCGAAGCGATGAAGTCCGCCGGCATCCGCGTCTCGCCCAACCCCGCGGCG
>DASZRM010000166.1:0-3255 GCA_035549135.1 Rhizomicrobium sp.
AGTGAGACAACGCCGGTATGATCGAACGGCGTTGTCGCTATTGCGAGCAAGTCTTCCAGCCTTCGAAGTTTCAGCCCGGTCAATCCGTCTGCAGCGGTCCGGAGTGTCAGCGGCGGCGCCGCGCCGATAGCCGCCGCCAGAAGATCGCCACTGACCCGGAATATCGCCAGGTTTGTCAGGATGCCTGCCGGAAATGGCGCGCCGGCCATCCCGACTACTGGCGCCAGCGCCGGGAGCGCAATCCCGCCGCCGTCGAACGCAACCGCCAACAGCAGCGCGTCCGGGATCAGAAGCGGCGGCTGCGCGATCTTGCCAACAACAACTCAGCTTTCGACCTAAAGCATTCCGCTGCACAGGTCTGGCTCCTGGGCTCCGGCCTGGAGCATCTTGCCAACAACAACTCAGCTCGGGCGCAAATCTGGGTTCTGGAAGCACTTCCGCCGCGCCGCGGCCCGCAGAGCGAATCTTGCCAACAACAACGCTCTGGCGGAGATGCGATTTTGGCCGGATAAAGGGAAGCGCGCACGTGCTGACCACCGAACAGATCAACGACCTGCATCGGCTGTACTGGTCCGAGCGTTGGCCGATCCGCAAAATCGAACGCCATCTCCGCATGGGCTGGCACACCATCCGGAAATATCTGGATGCGCCGGCGCAAGGTCCATCGGCGCGGCCGCGCACCAGCAAACTCGATCCGTTTAAGGCCACCATCGCCGAATGGCTGGAGAAGGACGCCACGGTTTCCGGCGCCGTGATGGAACAGCGCTTGCGGCCGCTCGGCTACAGCGGCGGTCACACCATTCTGCGCGATTACCTGAAACAGGTTCGTCCCAAAGCCCAACCGAATCGCGCCTTCATTCGCATGGAGCCCGCGCCCGGCGAGCGTTTCGAAGTCGATTGGGGGCACTTCGGCGCGCTGAATTATTCCGGCGATCAGCGCAAGCTGTACGCTTTCGCTCTGGTGGAAGCCCACAGCCGCATGCTCTATCTGGAGTTCACTCACAGCCAGAGCTTTGAAACTTTCGCGCGTTGTCACCAGCATGCGTTTGCGGCTTTGGGCGGCGTCGGGCGTGAGATCGCGTATGACAATCTGGCCACCGCGGTGGCCGAGCACGATGGCCGGCTGGTCCGCTTTCTTCCTCGCTTTCTCGCCTTTGCTCGCGAATATAGTTTCTACCCACGGGCCTGCAATCCGGCGGCGGGTTGGGAAAAAGGCAAAGTGGAGCGCGCCATTGGATATGTCCGCCAGAGTTTCTGGCCATTACGCGAGTTCACCGATCTCGACGACGTTAATCGCCAAGCCCGCCAATGGCTCTCAGAAATCGCCAATCAGCGGCAGCATCGTGAAACCCGGCAGCGGCCCGTGGACCGCTTTCAACCCGCGGCCCTGAAACCGCTGCCGGTCATCCCTTACGATCATCGCGATCAAACCGAAGCGCTGGTGCACAAAGATCTCCGGATTCGCTTCGACGGCAATCGCTACTGTGTGCCGCATCGCTATGTGGGCCGTCATCTGATCGTCAAAGCCGATTCCAGCTCCGTCACTTTCTATGACCGCGTGCACGAAGTCGTCAGCTATGCACGATCCTGGCGGCGCGGCCAGACGTTCGGCGCCGAACGTTTCGAAGCGGAATTAACCGAGATGCGCCCGGCGGCCCGCAGGTCTCGTGCGCAGCAACGCCTATTCCAGTTTCTGGATGGCCTCTGTTCTCCGGTCCTGCTGGAAGCCTATCTGCGCGACATGGCCGACACCAACCGCGCGCTGTCGCGCCAACTGACGGAACTGCTCGAACTGATGCGCCAATACGGCCCTGAAGCGGTGGCCGGCGCCATCGAGAAAGCTGCCGCGGCGCGCGCCTTCGGCGCCGGCTACATCGCCAACATCCTTCGCCAGCAGCAATCGCCTCGCCGCCCGCAGCCGCCCCTGGTGCGGCGCGATGCTCGACTCAACGAACTCGCCACTGATCCGTTGTCGCTCCTCGAATATGACGCCTTCATCCTTACGCCCGGAAAGGAACCCGATGACTCCGCTCCAACAGAAGCTGAACCAACTGAGCCTGTCCACCATGAGCCGCCAACTGGAGACGACTCTGACTGACGCCGCCGCCCGGAATCTCAGCGCGGCGGCCACCTTGGAATGGCTCGCCGACATGGAAATCGAAGCCCGCTCGCAGCGCGCCATTGAACGGCGTTTCCGATTCTCGCGCTTGCACGCTCAACCCAGCATCGACGCCTTTCACTTCCAACATCACAAGAGCCGCGTGCAGGCCAAACCTCGCATCCTGCGCCTGCTTGATCTCTCGTTCCTCGCCACGGGAACCAACATCGTGCTCATCGGAAATCCCGGCGTGGGCAAAACCTTTCTGGCTAAAGTCCTCGCCTGGCGCGCCTGCCAAGCCAATCAGCGCGTGCTGTTCACCACCGCCATGGACATGCTCAATCATCTGCTCGCTTCGCAGGTCGATCATTCTCTGGTGCGCAAGCTCAAAACCTACACCGACCCGGCTCTGTTGGTCTGTGACGAGCTGGGATATCTCGCGCTCGATCAGCAAACCTCCAACCTCTTTTATCAGGTGATCTCCACCCGCCATAGCCACAAACGGTCGAGCATCATCACCACCAACACGCCGTTCTCCGACTGGGGCAACATCCTCTTCAATACGACCATCGCGACCGCCATCGCCGACCGGCTCGTGGAAAACTCCGAGATCTTTCTGCTGGGAGGCGACAGTCTCCGCAAAGCCAACAAGCAGTCCGATCCGCCGGCCGAATAAGCCGGCTCCGATTAGGCGCCGCGCTGTGATGATACCCGTGCGGAGGAGTCCGCCGGCTAACCCCACAACGGCGCTGCCGAGGCGAGCGGGGGCTTGCTCCCGCTCCTTCTGTCTTGCCACTCCATGTTCAACTTCAAATGTTCAACTTCAGCGCCAATCATCTGTTCCTGCTTTCGCGGACGGAATATCGCTCCTGTGCGGTGTTCACCCTGCTGGACCGCGACACTCAGCGCGTGTATCGCTTGTTCGACTTCACCAAACGCCGCCGCCTCATGCCCAATCGGCCCTACTGCGTGGCAGGCAAAGTCAACAGCGCCGGCACGCTTTACCTGGTGATCGAATCGGTCAAGCCAGACACCAAGCACGAGCGGCTTTCCACCTCTCCACTTCCTGCTGACGGCGCGGGAGGGTCGGGCATGCGCTGATCCGGTCGCAGATGATCTCGATCCCGAATCCACGGCGGCTTGCGCCGACTTCGTCG
>DASZRM010000167.1:0-1872 GCA_035549135.1 Rhizomicrobium sp.
ACATAGGCCGTCGTCTGATAGATCGGCGTCGCGCGCGCGCCGGTGGCGGGATCGGGTTGCGCGCCCGCATGGATGGCGAGGGTATTGAAGCCGTAATCCGACATGACTGTCTCCGAAGCTAGATTTGTCCGCGCAGATCCTCGAACGGCGCCATGACATGTTCACGGTAGGCGGGGCGAGATTTGAGCCGCGCATACCAGCTCTCGACATGAGGCAGGTTCGGCCGCTCGATGTCGAGTTCGAAATAGCGAAAAAGCTGTGCGCCGGCGGGGATGTCGCCGAGGGCGAATTCCGCGCCCGACAGGAACGGCCGGCCCGACACTTCACGGTCGAGCATGCGCATCAGCTCGCCGCAGCGCTTCACGTTTCGCGCGATGGCGGCGGGGTTCTGCTGCGCCTTGGGCGTGCGGAAGGCGGCCCAAAACACGCCGCCGATGAAGGCGGGCTGAAGCGTCGTCTGCGTCCATTCGATCCATCGATCGCCGACGGCGCGCGCCGCCGCATCCTCCGGCCAGAGCGAGCCCGAACCGTATTTCGCCGCGAGATAGCGCATGATCGCATGGGACTCCCACACCACCGTTCCGCCGTCGTCGATCACCGGGATGAGGCCGTTGGGATTGCGCGCAAGGAACTCCGGCGTCTTAAGTCCGCCGAATGGTCCGCCGGCGTCGACGCGGCGATGCTCGAGGCCGAGCTCGCCGACCGTCCACATCACCTTCTGGACATTGATCGAGTTGGCTCTGCCCCAGATCGTCAGCATCAGCGGCCCATCGTGTAGTATTCGGCGTTGGGCTGCATGTCGGTAAAGCTCGCCATCCGGTTCGACAGCGCGAAGAAGGCAGCGATCGCGGCGATGTCCCAGATGTCCTCGTCGCTGAAGCCGTGCGGCCGCAAAACGGCGAAATCTTCGTCGGAGACTGTGTGCGAGTTGATCGCGACCTTCATAGCGAAGTCGAGCATGGCGCGCTCGCGCGGCGACAGAGGCGCCTTCAGATAATTGCTGGCGATCTGGTCGCCGAGCAGCGGCTTCTTGGAATAGATGCGCAGGATCGCCCCATGCGCCACGATGCAATAGTGGCAGTGATTGGCGGCGCTGGTCGCCACCACGATCATCTCGCGCTCGGCCTTGGAAAGACCGCCCTGTTTCTCCATCAGCGCGTCGTAATAGGCGAAGAAGGCGCGGAATTCGTCGGGCCGGCGCGCCAGCGCCAGGAACACGTTCGGCACGAAGCCCGCCTTCTCCTCGACGGCGAGGCAGCGCGCGCGAACGTCCTCCGGCATGTCTTCGAGCCTTGGAACCGGATAGCGGCTGATCGGCTTGTCGACCATGCGGGTCCTCAGCGCTTGAGCGAGCCGCCCTTGCCGTAGAGAAGCGGCTTGCGATTGTCGATGACGTTGCGCGAGACGCCCATCCAGCCGATCTCGCCGGAGAGCCGCCCCCATTCGATTTTCGGGCAGCGGTCCATGATGACATTGAGGCCGGCGTCCGCGGCGAGCTTTGCGGCTTCCTCGCTCACGACGCCGAGCTGCATCCAGATCGTCTTGATGCCGAGGCGGTCCCTTTCGGCCAGCGCCTCGCGCACGATCTCGGGCGCGACGTCTGCGGCGCGGAAGATATCGACCATGTCGACCGGCGCGGGAACGTCCTTCAGCGCGGCGTAGACTGTCCGGCCGAGGATCTCCTTGCCCGCCATTCCTGGATTGACCGGATGGATGACGAAGCCTTTCGCCAGAAGATATTTCATCGCGAAAAAAGACGGCCGCATCTCGTTGCCGCTGGCGCCGACCATGGCGATGACCTTGGTCGAACGCAGGATGCTCTTGATGTAATCGTCGGCGTAGGTGGGCATCAAATACTCGCTGTCATCCCCG
>DASZRM010000168.1:0-13034 GCA_035549135.1 Rhizomicrobium sp.
AACATGCGCGAGGCGCTGGAGCGCGCCTACAACGCCACGCCCGATCCGAAATGGGTGGTTGCGGTCGGCGATTGCGCCATCGATGGAGGACTGTTCGCCGGAAGCTACGCCGTGGAAGGCGGCGTCAATTCGACGGTTCCGGTCAATCTGCGCATCCGCGGCTGCCCGCCGACCCCGCAGGATTTGCTGCGCGGGCTGCTGGCGCTGATGGATTGAGGCAGGCGGCGGCCCGGCGAAATGGTACAGCTGCGTGGGGTCGAACCACGGACCTCCGGATCCACAATCCGGCGCTCTGACCAACTGAGCTACAGCTGCATCCGTTTGAGCGGCGGAAACTAGGCTCGCGAAAGGCTGAAATCAAGCATCGCCGGCGCGCCGCGGCGGCGCGAAAGCGCGCGCGAATGAGGCCTGCAAGCTGGGCCGCGGACCGCGCCAGAATCGCCGCGATGGGCTAGAAGTCGCAGACGACCGATCCGAGGGGCGCGCAATGAGACGATGGTTCGCAGTGGTTCTTGTTCTGGCGCTGGCCGTCGCCGCCGCCTTCATCCTGCTCGTCATGTCGCGGCGGCCGCCGACATTGTCCGTCGTCACCTGGGCGGGCTCATACGGCCGGGCGCAGTCGAGCGCGCTGTTCATTCCCTACCAGGCGCGCAGCGGAACCAATCTGCACATCGCCGAGTATGACGGCGGATTGCGCGAGCTGCGCAAGGCGGTCGGACGCGGGCGCTATGGCTTCGACGCGATCGATCTGGAATTGCCCGACGCGGTCGCCGCGTGCCGCCAGGGACTTCTGGAGCGCATCGATGCGGCGTCGCTCCCCGCCGGGCTCAGGGGCGAGCCGGCAGCGCAGGACTTCGTCGCTGGCGCCATCGGCAGATGCTGGATCGGCAGCGTTGTCTACAGCCAGATCGTGGGCTTCGATCCCAGGCGATTTTCAGGAGCGCAGCCTTCCTCCCTCGCCGATTTCTTCGACCTCGCGCGCTTTCCCGGACCGCGGGCGTTGCGCGCCGATAGCGCCAAGATGAATCTCGAACTGGCGCTTCTGGCCGACGGCGTCGCGCCGGCCGGCGTCTACCGCACGCTCGAAACGCAGGACGGGCTCGGGCGCGCCTTCGCCAAGCTCGATTCGATCCGCGGATCGCTTGTCTGGTGGACGCGCTCGAACGAGCCCGTCGAGATGCTCGCCGACGGTCGCGCCGCGATGGCGACTCTCCTTAACGGCTCGCTGTTCGACGCCGCCGTCCATCGCCGTCGGATCGGCGCGATCTGGGACCGCCAGCTCTACCAGATGGACGCCTTCGCCATCCCGAAAGGCGATCCCAAGCGGGCGATGGCGCTGGATTTCATCCGCTTTGCGACGTCGCCGTCGAGTCTGGCGCGCATGGCGGAGTGGGCGCCCTATGGCCCGGCCAGGCGGTCCGCGCTCGGCCTGGTCGGGCGCAACCCCGAGCTCGGCATCGCCATGACGCCTTTTCTTCCCACGGCGCCTGAGCATTTCAAGACCGCCTTCGCCGTGAACGACGGCTGGTGGCTGGATCACGGCGCCGAAATCGAGGCGCGCTGGCGCGCCTGGCGTCAAAAGTGAACGACTTCCTTCCCGGGCCTTTGCGCGAAGTGAAGGCTTAACGGAGCGCCGAGTCCGGCAAGGTTTCCGAAAGCATCTGCGGTCTAGCCTTCGCCGTGGGACGACCGGCGCCCCGCGGATCCGCGGGGCGAAAGGGACCAAGGCACGCTCAGCGCATCCTAGAGAGCAAGACATGACCGCTTACGCCTTGCGCCGCCTCCTCGGCGCCATTCCGACGCTGCTGGTCATTGTCACCCTTTCCTTTTTCATGATGCGCCTGGCGCCGGGCGGCCCCTTCGACAGCCAGCGCCGCCTTCCGCCCGAAATCGAGCGCAACATCGAGTCCGCCTACCAGCTCGACAGGCCGATCTATGAGCAATACGCGGGCTATCTCGCGCGCCTTGCGCATGGCGACCTCGGGCCCTCCTACAAGAACAAGGATTTCACGGTTTCGCAGCTGATCGAAAAGGGCCTTCCGGTCAGCATCAAGCTCGGCCTCAGCGCGATCGCGCTGGCGCTGATCCTGGGCGTGGGGCTCGGCGTCGTCGCCGCGCTCCGCCAGAACCGGCTCTCCGATCACGCGCTGATGAGCCTTGCGATGGTCGGCATCACCGTTCCCACCTTCGTGGTCGGGCCAATCCTGACGCTGATTTTCGGCGTGTACGGCCTTCGTCTGTTCGGTTTCGACCTCACCCTTCCGGTGGGCGGCTGGAACGGCGGGGCGGTCAAGAACATGGTCCTGCCCGTGATCGTGCTGGCGCTGCCGCAGATCGCGGTGATCGCGCGACTGGTGCGCGGCAGCATGATCGAGGCGCTGCACGCCAACCATGTCCGCACCGCGCGGGCGAAGGGGCTTCCCGAGCGCGTCATCGTCGCCCGCCACGCGCTGCAGCCCGCGCTCCTGCCGCTGGCGAGCTATCTCGGACCGGCGATCGCGCAGCTCGTCACCGGCTCGCTGATCGTGGAGCAGATTTTCGGCCTGCCGGGCATCGGCCGCTACTTCGTGCTCGCCGCCATCAATAGGGACTACACGCTCGTGCTCGGCGTCGTCATTTTCTATGCGGGGTTCATCATCCTGCTCAACCTTTTGGCCGACCTGCTCTATGCGGCGCTCGACCCGCGCGTGAGCTTTCGCGCATGATGGCGGCAGGCATGACCGCCGAGGCCTCCGGGCTGATGAAGCGCGCGCAGAACGTGCGCGGGCGCAGCCTTTGGGTCGACGCCTGGCGGCGGCTTCTGCGTAACCGCGCTGCGGTCGCCAGCATCGTTATTCTCGCGGCGATCGCTCTGGTCGCGATCGTCGCGCCCTGGCTTTCGCCCTACGCCTATGACGCGGTGGACTACAACCAGATTTCCTGCGCCCCCGCCTGGTGGCCCGGCTCGACGCTCTGCCACGCCGGTCCGGGTCACTGGCTCGGAACCGATTCCATAGGCCGCGATCTCTTCGTGCGCATTCTCTACGGCGCGCGCGTCTCGCTGGCGGTCGGGCTCGTCGCAACGCTGGTGAGCCTCGTCATCGGCGTCGCCTACGGAGCGGCCGCGGGCTATCTCGGCGGGCGCATCGATTCGGTGATGATGCGGCTGGTCGACATTCTCTATTCGCTGCCCTTCATCTTTTTCGTGATCATCCTGATGGTGGTGTTCCACCGCAATTTCTATCTGCTGTTCATCGCCATCGGCGCGGTCGAATGGCTCACCATGGCGCGCATCGTCCGCGGGCAGACGCTGTCCATAAAGCAGAAGGAATTCATCGAGGCGGCGCGGGCGAGCGGCGTCGGCGGGCTTGGCATCGTCCTGCGCCATGTCGTGCCGAACGTCATCGGCCCCGTGATCGTCTATGTCACGCTCACCATTCCCGCCGTCATCCTGTCGGAGAGCTTCCTGTCCTTTCTGGGCCTTGGAATCCAGGAACCGCTCACCTCCTGGGGCGTGCTGATCGCCGACGGCACGAACCAGATGGAAACCGCGCCCTGGCTGCTGATCTTTCCCGCGGCGTTCATGGCCATCACCCTGTTCTGCTTCAACTTCATCGGCGACGGGCTGCGCGACGCGCTCGATCCGAAGGACCGCTAGGCCATGGCGAGCCCGATCCTCGAAATTCGCGGCCTCAATGTGCGCTTCTCCACGCCCGACGGCGAGATTCACGCCGTGCGCGGTCTCGATCTCGAGGTCGGCGCCGCCGAGTGCCTCGGCGTGGTGGGCGAATCCGGATCCGGCAAGAGCCAGCTTTTTCTGGGCGCCGTCGGCCTCCTCGCCCAGAACGGCCGAGCCAGCGGTAGCGTGAAATATCGCGGCGAAGAAATCCTGGGCGCGCCAGCCGCCACGCTCAACCGGCTTCGCGGCTCGAAGATCACGATGATCTTCCAGGACCCGCTGACGTCGCTGACCCCTCATATGCGCATCGGCGAACAGATCATGGAGGGCCTGCGCGCCCACCAGCGCCTGCCCAAGGACGAAGCCGAAAAGCGCGCCCTCGAAGTGCTCGAACTGGTGCGCGTGCCCGAAGCGCGCCGGCGCATGCGCCAATATCCGCACGAGCTTTCGGGAGGCATGCGCCAGCGCGTGATGATCGCGATGGCGATGGTGTGCGGTCCCGATCTCTTGATCGCGGACGAGCCGACCACCTCGCTCGACGTCACGGTGCAGGCCGAAATCCTCGACATCATGCGCGATCTCAAGGCCGAGCTGAAAACCTCCATCATCCTCGTCAGCCACGATATGGGCGTGATCGCCGGGATGGCCGATCGCGTTCTGGTCATGCGGGAGGGCGAAATCGTCGAATCGGGCGCGGTCGACGACGTCTATTACCGGCCCGCGCACGACTACACCAAGGAGCTGCTCCAGGCGATGCCGCGGCTCGACCGGCCGCCTGCGACCCTGGCCGCGCCGCTCGCCCAAGACGCGCAAACGACGCTGAAGGTGGAGGAGCTGCGGGTGAATTTTCCCGTCAGCGTCGGCTGGAAGTCGAAAGAGCTGCGCGCCGTGGACGGCGTGAGCTTTTCGCTCCGGCAGGGCGAGGCCCTCGGCGTCGTCGGCGAATCCGGCTGCGGCAAGTCCACGCTGGCGCGCGCCGTGCTCAAGCTCGCCCACAAGACGGACGGCGCGGTTCTCTGGCTCGGACGCGACCTGGGCTCGCTGGCCGACGCCGACATGCGAAAGCTCCGCAGGGACTTCCAGATCGTGTTCCAGGATCCGCTGGCGAGCCTCGATCCGCGCATGACGATCGGCGAGTCGATCGCCGAGCCCCTGCGCGCGCTGTGTCCGCACTTGGCCCCGGCCGACGTCATCGCGCGCGTCAGGCGCATGATGGATATGGTCGGGCTGGAGCCGGCCTGGATCAACCGCTATCCCCACGAATTCTCTGGCGGACAGAACCAGCGCGTCGGCGTCGCGCGCGCCATGGTCGTCGAGCCGAGGCTCGTCATCTGCGACGAGGCGGTGAGCGCGCTCGACGCGTCCATCCAGGCCCAGATGGTCGGGCTTATCCGGAGCCTGCAGCAGGACTTCGGCATGTCGCTCATCTTCATCAGCCACGATCTGTCGGTCGTGCGCCAGCTCGTCCATCGCGTGATGGTGCTCTATCTGGGCCGAGTCGTGGAGCTCGCGGACCGCGACGCGATCTACGAGGATGCGCGCCATCCCTACACCAGGGCGCTGATCTCCGCCGCGCCCGTGCCGGACCCGAGGCTCGAACGGGCGAAGAAGCGCATCCGGCTGACCGGCGAACTGCCCTCGCCGCTCGACACGCGTTCGGCGCTAGTCTTCATGAAGTCCAGGATGATCGACGACCCGGACGCCGAGCAGTATCGTCCGAAGTTGATCGAGGTCGCGCCCGGCCATCTCGTCGCCGAGCACGATCCCGTCGCTATTTGACCCGGCGCACCTTGAAGACGGCGTTCGAGCCGTTGACCTGCAGATTGTAGCTGCCGAGTATCCCGCGTGAGATCACCACGCTGTTGTCGCCGTTGCGGCGGAAGGTGGCGCGGCCGGAATCGCCGTCGAGCTGGCGCCAGATCTCGCCCCCCTCGAGGAAAACGATGAACTTGCCGAAGGGCGTGTAGGCGTATTCGGTGACGTTCGCGGTGATGCTGTCGATGGGTCCGGGCGGCGCGGGCTCGCCTTCCTTGGGCTCCGGCGCGGGCAGGCTCTCGCTGCCGAACTGCTCGGGCGTCATCTGCTGATTGGCGGGCGTGGCGGACTGGGGCGAGGCGCCGGGGCTTGGCGTCGGCGTGAAGACCGGAGTCGGCGCTCCCGTTTCCGCGGCGGGCGCGATCTTGTCGAAGCAGGCCAGGCGCTGATCCTTGTCGGGGATGGCCGCGCACTGATTGATGGCGCGAAGAACGGCGGCGTCGTCGGCCGCCAGGGCCTGTCCCGCGAAAAAGACGAACGTAAATACTACTGCGCAGAGACGGAAGTTCATGACCCATTCACCCATTCGGTTGTTTAATGCGCAGGCCGCGTCGCGCAGCGCGTATTAGGAATTCGGTAACGGCCGATCGCTCCTGTGGCGGCGGGATTGGAGCATACTTGATGGCGCAATCCAATCGGGGCCAGATCACGCGGCGCGCAGCGATGGCGGCCGGCGCCGCGGCGGTCGCCGGCGCCGGAGCGACGCTGGCGTTTCGGGGCAGTCCGGAGCAGGGCTTCAGACTCTCGACCGCGGACGGCAAGACGCTCAACCGAGGCAACGGCGCCGAGCCGGACACGCTCGATCCCCACAAGGCGCAGGGCCAGTGGGAATACAACGTCATCGGCGACATGTTTCTCGGCCTGATGACCGAGGACGCCGCCGGCGATCCTACCTATGGCGCCTGCGAGAGCTATTCGGCGAGCGCCGACGGCCTGGTCTACACCTTCCGCATCCGCGACCATGCATGGTCGGACGGCGTTCCGGTGACCGCGCAGGATTTCGTCTATTCGTTCCGCCGCATCGCCAATCCGAAATTCGCGGCGCAGTACGTCTCGATTCTCTATCCGATCAAGAACATGGAGGCGGCGGCGAGCGGCCGCGTTCCGGTCGAGGACATCGGCGTGCGCGCCATCGACGAGCGCACGCTCGAGATAACCTTCCGCTTCCAGGTCCCCTATATCGCGCAGCTGCTGACCCATTTCGCGTCCTTCGCCGTGCCCAGACACGTCGTCGAGAAGCACGGCGAGGATTGGCTGAGGCCCGAGAACATCGCCGTCAACGGCCCTTACAAGCTCAAGGAGTGGCTGCCCAACGATCACATCGAGCTGGTCAAGAACGAAAAGTTCTACGACGCCAGGAACGTCCGGATCGAACGGGTGCTGTTTTACCCGACTCAGGACGCCGAGGCGGCGCTCAAGCGCATGCGCGGCGGCGAGTTCGATCTCCTCGACGACAGCCTGCCGCCGCAGAAGATCGACTGGCTGCGCAAGAACATGGCCAAGGAGCTCCGGCTCGCGCCGTTCATCCTCAGCCAGTACGTGCAGTTCAACCTGAAGCGCAAGCCATTCGACGACATCCGCGTGCGCCAGGCGCTGTCGCTCGCCATCGACCGCGAGATCATCTGCAGCCGCGTCGAGCGCGCCGGCGAGCAGCCGGCCTATGCGCTCATTCCGCCGGGCATCGCGGGCTATTCGGGGCGCGCGCAGGCGAAATTCCGCTCCATGCCGATGAGCGCGCGCATCGCGACGGCGCGCCGGCTCCTCGCCGAGGCTGGCTATGGGCCGAGCAATCCGCTGACCTTCGACTACTGCATGATCATGACTTCGGAGGTCAAACTCGTTTCGGTGGCGCTGCAGGAGATGTGGCGGCAGATCGGCGCGACGGTGCGGCTCATTCCCTCCGAGACCCAGGTCCACTACGCGACGCTTCGCAAGCACGATTTCCAGGCGGCCTGGTCGGGCTGGGTGGCGGACTATCGCGACGCCAAGAACTATCTGTTCCTGTTCCAGAGTTCGACGACGGACATGAACTACGGCAACTACGCCAACGCGAAATTCGACGCGCTGGTCGCCCAGTCCGACAATGCGCGCGATCCTCATCTGCGCGAGCGGCTTCTCGAGCAGGCCGAGCAGATCGTGCTCGACGACGCGGCGATCGCGCCGGTCTATTTCGGCGTCACGCGCGACCTGGTCTCGCCGCAGGTCAAGGGCTGGATCAGCAACAACATCAACGTCAACCGCACGCGCTTTCTCTGGCTCGACCGCGCCATCCGGGACGTCTGATCCCTATCCGCAAAGTCGTCTCGATCGAGCGGGCGGAGCGCAAAATTCGGTCGCGAGCGGACCTCGCCGGTTGATCGACCGCGACCGCGGTGCGATGCTGGGCCGGACGAGACATGCGCGGGGCTCGAATGAACAGGAGCTCGAATAGTCGGCTTCGCGACGCTCTCGCATCGCCCTGTCGGTCCGGCCCCCGCGCGCGATCCCGAACGCCGCCGGCCCCGCGGCGGCGGCCGAACGGTCCGTGAGGATTGATTGGAATTCGAGCGCCGAAATCCCCTATAAGCTCCGATCCGAGCGACCCCGTAGCTCAGCAGGATAGAGCGGCGGTTTCCTAAACCGTAGGCCGGAGGTTCGAGTCCCCCCGGGGTCGCCAGTCCCCCTCCGCTAGGGCGTGTCCACCGCAGTGGCGTAGACCTCGCTCGCATACGAGCTGCCATTGAACAGGAAGCCGATGCACCATTCCTGCGTCCGGCCGCCGTCGATGGGCTGATGCGCGCAGGCGCCCATCTCGTCGCCGGTGTCGGCGTCGAGCGTCCAGGTCTTGCCGCCATTCTTGGAAAAATAGATGCCGCCCGCATTGGAAAACACGTCGCCGCCGGCCGCCCAGCCGACCTTCTTGTCGAGAAAGTCGATTTCGCGGATCGGCCAGGGCGAATTGAGAACGCGCTCGCTCCAGGTGAGCCCGCCGTCCCTGGTGCGGTGCAGCCAGCCAGCGACCTGCGGCGAGATCTCGCCGCCGCCGGTCCAGCCGACCTTGTCATTTATGAAATCCGTCGGCCCATCGAACACCGAGTCGGCGGGCGGCGCGCAGCTCCATGTGGCGCCGGCGTCGCCGCTCTTGCAGAAGGTGATGCCGGACGCAAAGGCCTTGCGGTCCTTGAGCAAGGTGAACTGGTTGCCGAACCAGCCGCCTTCCGGATCGGGCACGTCGGACCGCCACGCATCCGCTTTGGCCGACCACCAGGCGATGTTGGGGTCGGTCCCCGAACTGCCGGAGCCGTTCATCACCAGGCCATGCTTCAAACCCTTGGCGAACCGCACGCGCCCCGCCCAGGCGGTCGAGCTCAGCACAACGTCGCTCCGCCAGCTGGCGCCGTCGTCGTCGCTGCGCGAGAGGATCGCCTCGCCCGTCGAATCGTTGAAGCCGGAGACGATCACCGTGTGACCGGTCGCGTCGACGCCGTAATAGTAATAGGGAAAGCCGCGGTTGAGGATCGCCGTCCAGTGCGCGCCGCCGTCGCTCGTCTTCCACACCTGGCCGAGCTCCGCCGCCGCATAGCCGACGCTCGGCGATACGAATGCGACATCGTGGACCACCGCGCCCGCAAGCGTGGCGAGCTTGGTCCAGCTGTTGGACGGACGACCTTTGGGCGTCATCTGGGAAGCGGAAGGCGCAAGGCCCGCCGGCCGCATCGCCGACGATTCCGGAGAGTCGCCTATGATGTGCGCGCGCCCGCTTACATGGCGAACCGACTTCGCCGCGACCCCAGGCGCGCACATCGCAACGGCCGCAATCGCGGCGGCGCAGGCCTGCCAAGTTCTGGAACGGGCGCTTTTCATCGTCTGCCTCCCCAAACTTTAGCCGTCTCAGCGCGGCCTGAGCGAAAACTTTAGATCGACGCAGGCGTTTGGCAATCGCGAAATTCCGCACGCACGAGCCGTGCGGCCGCACCGGCCGTCCGCGAACTATTCTGACTGGAAACGAAGCTGCGCCGCACGATCGCGCGCAACTCGCCGTCGCGCCAGTCCTTCGCGGTCGGGCCCGTCTTTCGCGTTTGCTTCAGCCGGCCGCTTCCCGGCCGATGCCCACGCGCAGAAGGCGGCGGCGCTCACGCTCCTCGCGGATGCGCAGCGCGCGCACGCGGATGAGATCGCGCAGCGCCACCAGGCCCACCACCGTCTCGGTCTCGCGGTCGAGAATGGGCACGCGCGCAACGCCGGTGATCGCCATCGTGTCGGCGAGCTTTCCGGTGAGATCGTCGGCGTAGGCGAAGACAAGATCGTCTCGCGCGGTGAGATCGCCGAGCGTCGCACCGGCGTTGACCGGCCCGCGCATCCAGTTCAGCACGTCGGCGCGCGAGACCATGCCGATCAGCTTTCCCGCCTCGTCCACCACGGGGTAGCTCTTGTGGCGCGCCTTGCCTTCGGCGGTCATGAAGAAGGCGATCGCCTCGTCCGCGGGAATCGAAGCGGCGAGGGTGTGGACGGGCTTCGCCATGATCTGCTCGACGCGCATCTGCAGGAACGGATCGATGGTGTATTCGCGCGAGATATGGTGGCCGCGCCGCGCGATGCGCTCGGTCAGGATCGAGCGACGCATGACGAGCACGGTCAGGCCGAAGGCGGCGACTGAGGCGGCCAGCAGCGGCAGCAGGACATGGGTGTCGCCGGTCAGCTCGACCGCGAAGATCGTGCTGGTGAGCGGGGCGCGCATCGTGCCGCCCAGAATCGCGGCCATGCCGATCAGCACCCAGAACCCTTCGTCGCCGAACGGCAGATAGTGGGATTCGAGCGAGCCCAGCGCGCCGCCCATCATCAGCAGCGGCGCCAGCACGCCGCCCGAGGTCCCCGACGACAGGGCCACGATCCAGATCGCCGCCTTGTCGCAGAGGAGCGCGAGCGCCGACTGCATGTTCATGCCGCCCGACAACAGCAGGCGGATGTTCTCATAGCCGACGCCGAGCGCGGCCGGATCGAGATAGCCGCCGACGCCGACGGCCACCGCGCCGATCGCCGGCCACCACATCCAATGGATCGGCAGTTTGCGGAAGAGATCCTCGACCGCGTAGAGACAGACCGTCATCAGCGCCGATTGCAGGCCCGCGACCACGCCCACCAGCGCGCAGAGGCCGAGCCCCCACCAGGGCATGACGGGATCGCCGGCATAGGGAAAAAGCGCTCCGCTTCCGATCAGCCAGGGCCGCCACAACATCGCCACGACGCAGCCGACCACCACCGGCACGAAGCTGCGCGGCTTCCATTCGAAGAGAAGCAGTTCGACCGACAGCAGCACCGCCGCGAGCGGGGTTCCGAACACCGCCGTCATGCCCGCGGCCGAGCCCGCCACCAAGAGCGTCTTGCGCTCAGGGGCGCTGAGCCTGAAGAACTGGGCGAAGAGCGATCCGATCGCGCCGCCCGTCATGATGATCGGGCCTTCCGCGCCGAAGGGGCCGCCCGTGCCGATGGCGATGGCCGAGGACAGCGGCTTCAGGATCGCCACCTTGGCGTCGATGCGGCTCTGGCCGATGAGAATGGCCTCTATCGCTTCGGGGATTCCGTGGCCGCGGATCTTGTCGGAGCCGTAGCGCGCGATGAGGCCCACCACCAGGCCGCCGACGACCGGGATCGCGATCGACCAGGCCGACAGATGCATGCCCTCGAAATGGACCGGCGCCGTGGAGAGCCGCTGGAAATAGGCGAGGTTGGTGAAGAGCGCGATCAGCTTGAGCAGGACCCAGGCCGCCGCCGCGCCCGCCGTGCCCGCCACGATGGCCATCGCGGACAGAAGCAGCAGCCGGGGACTGGCCGAGAAATCGCGCAAACGGTCCTTGCGCAGGGACGGAGCTTCGACATCCGCGGTCATCGCAGACTTCTCTGTTTTCGGAGACGGGCTAGGGGGTATTAGGTCCAGCCCACGTTCGAATCAAGCGCCCGCAGGCCCGCACAGGCGCGCCGATCGCCGGACGGCGGCGCGGCGGGAACGACGCCCGATCCGGCTTGACCGAATTGACCGGAAACCCCATACCCTCGCTCGGGTTTAAGGCGTTCCGCCATGCTGTCCCAGAAGGCGCGCTACGCGCTGCATGCGCTGATCCTGCTCGCCGAGCAGGGCGGGCGCGAGCCGATGATGATCGCCGACATCGCCGAGCAGTCGGGCGCGCCGCGCAAGTTCCTCGAGCAGATTCTGCTGAGCCTCAAGCGCCGCGGCATCGTCCAGAGCGTGCGCGGACGCGCCGGCGGCTACCGCCTGGGCCGCCCGGCGAAAGAGATTTCCTTCGCCGACATCATCCGCGAGACCGACGGGCCGCTCGCCCTCAGCCCCTGCGTCAGCGTGACCGCCTATCACAAATGCGCCGATTGCAAGGACGAGGCGACCTGCGCCATCCGCAAGGCGCTGCTGGCCGCGCGCGACGCCACCGCCGCGGTGCTCGAATCGCGCACCCTCGCCCAGGCGGCCGCGGGCGCGCGGCGCGCGCGCTCGGGCTGATCAGGCTGCGACCAGCCCCGCGGTCTTGCGCGACCATTCGAAGACGATGCTTCTGTCCGGGCGGGTCAGCTTCTTGTCCTTGCCCTTGTAGGAAAAGCTGTCCAGGAGGTCGCGCATGAGTTCGAGGCGCGCGATCTTCTTCACGTCGGCGGCCACCACGCGCCAGGATGCGCCGGCGTGGCTCGACCGCTCGAACATCGCGTCGCGCGCGCGGCTATAGGCTTTCCAGTTTTCCTGCGCCGCTTCGTCGACCGGCGAGATCTTCCATTGCTTCAACGGATCGTCGCGCCTTGCGTCCAGGCGCTGCTTCTGCTCCTTGCGCGAGATGTCCAGATAATATTTGCGCAGCGCCACTCCGTCGGACATCAGAAGCGACTCGAACGGACAGATCGCCTCGAAGAAGCGCTCGACCTGCTCTTCGCTGCAATAGCCCATCACGCGTTCGACGCCGGCGCGGTTGTACCAGGAGCGATTGAAGACCACGAACTCGCCGCCGGCCGGCAGAAAGGGAATGAATCGCTGGAAGTACCATTCGCTTTCCTCCCGGTCGGAGGGCTTGCCGGGAGCGTGAACGCGCGTCTCGCGCGGGCTCATGTGCTCCGTCAGCCGCTTGATCGCGCCGTCCTTGCCGGCGGCGTCGCGGCCCTCGACGATCACGAGGACTCGCGCATTCTCCGCAATCAGACGGCGTTGCAGCTTGACCAGCTCGATCTGCAATGCGCGCAGCGCGCGCTTGTAGTCGTGATCGCCGTTATCGTCGTTGTCGTCGTCATGCTTTTTGGACATTCGCTCTCCGATCCTGGCCCCTCGGCGCGCGCCGCGCGGTTATCGTAGGGCGGCGCGCCAGCCGAGTCGAAACGAAAACGCTCAAACCGGCGCCTGGGCCTGCGCGGCGAAGTCGCGAAAATGCGTCTTGCCGGCGAGCGCGCGCCTGTATTCGTCCTTGCTCAGGATGTTCTCGTCGAGAACCATGTCCGTGCGGCAATAGTTCTGGAAGAACTCGGCGATCCGCTCGGCGGAAGGCAGCACGCAGTCGTGGATGTAGTTGACGTCGATATTGATGCAGATCGC
>DASZRM010000169.1:0-2296 GCA_035549135.1 Rhizomicrobium sp.
CATGACCTACATCGCAAAACCCAAGCTGCATCATCCGGGCCTTGCCAAGAACGCGCTCGGCTTCACGCATCGCGACTATGAGGGCCGCATCTCGACGCTGTGCGCCGGCTGCGGGCACGATTCGATCAGCGCCGCGCTCATCCAGGCCTGTTTCGAGCTGGATATCGAGCCGCATCGCGTGGCGAAGCTTTCGGGCATCGGCTGCTCGTCGAAAACGCCGGACTATTTCCTGGGGCAAAGCCACGGATTCAACGCCGTGCACGGGCGCATGCCGAGCGTGCTCACGGGCGCCAATCTCGCCAACCGCGATCTTATCTATCTCGGCGTCTCGGGCGACGGCGACAGCGCCTCGATCGGCCTTGGCCAGTTCGCCCATTGCATCCGCCGCGGCGTGAACATGCTCTATATCTGCGAGAACAACGGGGTCTACGGCCTGACCAAGGGCCAGTTCTCCGCCACCGCCGACAAGGGCTCGAAGTCGAAATCCGGCGCGGCCAACGCCGATTCCGCCATCGATCTTGTGGCGCTGGCGCTGGTCCTGGGCGCCAGCTTCGTCGCGCGCAGCTTCTCGGGCGACAAGCATCAGCTCATCCCGCTGATCAAGGCGGGGCTTGCGCACAAGGGCGCGGCGGTGCTCGACGTCATCAGCCCCTGCGTGCAGTTCAACAATCATGTGGGTTCGACCAAGAGCTTCGACTATGTGCGCGAGCATAACGACGCGATGAACCGCATCGACGTCATTCCCGCGCGCGAGGAGATCAAGGTCGACTTCGAGCCCGGAACGACCGAAGTCGTGCGCCAGCACGACGGCTCGTTCATCAAGCTCGCCAAGCTGCACGCCGACTACGACCCGACCGACCGCATCGCCGCTCTCAGCCATCTTCAGGAGCGGCAGGCCGCGGGCGAAATCGTGACGGGCCTGCTCTATGTCGATCCGGAGCCGGACGACCTGCACGCGCATCTGAATACGGTCGCAGCGCCCCTCAACCGCCTCGGCGAAAAGGAGCTGTGCCCCGGCTCGGCGGCGCTGGCCGGCGTCAACGCCGGCTATCGCTGAATGACGGCGCATTCGCCCATCGACATCGATGCGGTGCGGCGCGCGAGGCGCGTGGACGATCCGTTCCCCTACATCATGGCGCCGGGCTTCGTGCGCGAGGAAGCCATCCCCGGGATCGAGCGCGATTTCCCGCTGGTGACGCATCCGGGAAGCTTTCCGCTGCCGACTTTGCATTACGGCCCGGCGTTCCGGGCGTTCATGGATGCCATTCGCGGGCCGGAATTCAGGGCCGCCGTGGCGGAGAAGTTCGACATCGATCTTTCGACGCGCCCGACCATGGTCACGGTGCGCGGCTGGAGCTCGGCGCGCGACGGCCACATCCACACCGACAGCGTGACCAAGCTCATCACCGTGCTGATCTACATGAACGGCAAGTGGGAGAGCGAGAAGGGCCGGCTTCGCCTCTTGCGTTCGCCCGACAATCTCAACGATGTCGCGGCCGAGGTCCCGCCGGACGAAGGCACATTGCTCGTGTTCAAGAACCAACCCAACGCCTGGCACGGCTTCGAGGCGTTCGAAGGCCCGCGCAAGGTGATCCAGCTCAACTGGGTGACCAACGGCCGCGTCGTATGGTGGGAACAGACCCGTCACAAGATCAGCGCCTTCTTCAAGGGCAAGCACGAAGCCCCGGCGCGGATGTGACGGCGATGAGCGACGTCAAGCGCAGTTCCGACGTCGCGCGTCCATTCCTGCCGGCGAAGGACTTTGCGCTGTCTCAACGCTTCTACGAAGCGCTCGGTTTTGAGAAAGGCCATCACGACGACGACGTCGCGATCTACAGGATCGGCGATGGTGGCTTTCTTCTGCAGAACTACTATCAGAAGGAATGGGCAGAGAATTCGATGATCCAACTGGTCGTCGACGACCTCGACGCGTGGTGGACGCATATCGAATGCCTCGACCTTCCCGGAGCGTTCGGCGTCCCGCCGCCGAAAGCACCCGCGATGCAGCCCTGGGGCCTGCGTGTCGCCTACCTGATCGATCCGTCCGGCGTACTCTGGCACATCACGCAGCGGTAACGCTCGCCGCACACAATCCAATTGTCATCCCCGGCGAGCATCGCGCAGCGATGCGAGGGAAGGGGACCCAACTTTGCGCACCGCGCGAACCAAGTTGGGTTCCCTTCCCCTCGCTCACGCTTCGCGCTCGCTCGGCCGGGAATGACAAGAAAAGGCAGCAGCTCAGGCCTCGCCGGGGATAACAAGTGAGTTACGGCGCCGGTGTCCACAACACGTCGTC
>DASZRM010000170.1:0-2973 GCA_035549135.1 Rhizomicrobium sp.
GAAATTTCCGGCTATGCGCGCCTTCGTCTACTGGAACAATTTCGGCCTCGGCGGACCCAAGCACTGCAACAATTACATTCTGCGCGGCCCGAGCATGAATGCATTCGCCAAAATGGCGCACGATCGCTACTTCACGCTGCGGGCCCGCGGCCAGGGCACGACCGCCGGCGCGCAGATCAAGCCTTAAGGAACCGCCTTGGCGGCCAGCGCGGAGGGGCGGAAAATCCGCCTTCATAGTCGGTAGGGCCTCGCGTCTTGCGAAGCCGCAGCCAAACCCGCCTTTGACGCGAGGGTCGCAAAGCGAGGATCGCCGGCGGCGCATGGCTGGCGCGAATGCCTCCCCTTGGGTGTTCGCGCCGTCACTATCCGCGTGCGTGCGATGCTGGTGAGCCCGGATGGGATCGAACCATCGACCCTTTGATTAAAAGTCAAATGCTCTACCACTGAGCTACGGGCCCATGAAGGGCGCGGACCTTAGGCAAGGCCCCGCTCAAGGTCAATCAATCCCGCTCCGGCCGCGCATAGACCTGCGCGATTTCGGCTGCCGCGGCCGCAAGCCGGCCTTCGCGAATGGCGCCGCGCAGGCTTTCCATCAGGTCCTGATAATAGGCGAGATTGTGCCAGGTCAGCAGCATCGAAGCGATGATCTCATTGGCTTTGACGACGTGATGCAGATAGGCGCGGCTGAAGCTGGCGCAGGCCGGGCAGCGGCACTTTGCGTCCAGCGGCGCGCCGTCGTCCGCATGACGCGCGTTGCGCAGATTGAGCGCGCCCTCGCGCGTGAAAGCCTGGCCGTTGCGGCCCGAGCGGGTCGGCAGGACGCAATCGAACATATCGACGCCGCGCATGACGGCGCCGGCGATGTCGTCGGGCTTGCCGACGCCCATCAGATAGCGCGGCTTGCCGGCGGGAAGATGGGGAACGGTCGCCTCGATCGTCTCGAACATCGCGCCCTGGCTCTCGCCGACCGCCAGCCCGCCGATCGCATAGCCATCGAAGGAAATCCCGACCAGCGCCTCCGCCGAGCGCCGCCTCAGATCGGCGAAGACGCCGCCCTGAACGATGCCGAAACAGGCGCGGCCCGGCTGCTCGCCGAAGGCGCGCTTGGAGCGCTCCGCCCAGCGCAGCGTCAGCTCCAGCGAGACTTCGATGTCGCCGCGGCTCGCCGGATAGGCGGGGCATTCGTCGAGAACCATCTGGATGTCGGAGCCGAGCAGGCGCTGAATCTCCATCGCGCGTTCCGGCGTGAGAAACTCTTCCGCGCCGTCGATGTGCGACTGGAAGCGAACGCCGTCCTCGCCGATCTTGCGCAGGCGCGCGAGCGACATCACCTGAAAGCCGCCGGAGTCGGTCAGGATCGGCCGGTCCCAGCCCATGAACCGATGAAGCCCGCCGAGCCGGGCGATGCGCTCCGCGCCCGGCCTCAGCATCAGGTGATAGGTGTTCGATAGAACGATGTCCGCGCCTGTCTCGCGCACCGACCGCGGCAGCATCGCCTTCACGGTCGCCGCGGTGCCGACGGGCATGAAGGCGGGCGTGCGGATCTCGCCGCGCGGCGTTTCGATGCGGCCGGCGCGCGCCGCCCCGTCGGCATGCTCGAACCTTGCAAGGATCGCGCTCATGGCCGCCGCAATAGCAGGCAGGCGTCGCCGTAGGAATAGAAGCGATAGCGCCGTTCGATCGCCTCGGCGTAGGCGCGCTTCATCGTCTCGGTCCCGCTGAAGGCGCAAACCAGCATGAAGAGCGTCGAACGCGGAAGATGGAAATTGGTGAGCAGAATCTCGGCCGTGCGGAACCGGTGGCCGGGGGTGACGAACAGATCGGTCTCGCCCTCGAAGGCGTGGAGCGCGCCGCTGTCGTCGGCCGCGCTTTCGAGCGTGCGCAGAGCCGTCGTGCCGACCGCCGCGATCCGGCCGCCGAGGGCGCGGGCGCGGTTGAGCCGGCCGGCGGTCTCGCCGCCGAGCCGAGCCCATTCGGAATGCATCCTGTGGTCCGCCGTGTCCTCCGCGCTCACCGGAAGGAACGTGCCCGCGCCGACATTGAGCGTCAGGCTTTCGCGCGCGATCCCCTTGGCCGCGAGGGCGGCGAAGAGTTCGGGCGTGAAATGAAGTCCCGCGGTCGGCGCGGCGACGGAGCCTTCATGCCTTGCGTAGACGGTTTGATAGTCCTCGGCGTCGCGCGCGTCGATGGCGCGCTTGCCCGCGATATAGGGTGGAAGCGGCGTCTCGCCCTCGGCGGCGATCGCAGAGTCGAGGATCGCCCCCGAAAGCGCAAATCGCAACTCGACCTCGCCGCCTTCGCCGCGCCGCTCGACGCGCGCAGCGATCGTCTGTCCGAGCAGCAGACGGTCGCCCGGCGCGAGCTTGCGCGCGGGTCGGGCGAAAGCGAGAAAGCGGTCATCGGCGACGCGCTTGTGCAGCGTCGCCTCGATCCTGGCCGGCGCACCGGCGCCGGGCCGCGGGAGCCTTGCGCCCCTGAGGCGCGCGGCGATGACCTTGGCGTCGTTGAGAGCCAGCACATCGCCGCCGCGCAGAAATTCCGGCAGATCGCGCACGCCGGCATGGATGAAGGAGCCGTCCTCTCTTACGACCAGCATGCGCGCGGCGTCGCGCGGGCTCGCCGGCCGCAGCGCGATCAGTTCTTCGGGAAGCTCGAAATCGAACAGGTCGACGCGCATGACCTCTTGTGGAAGGGGCCCAGCGGAGGGTCAAGGCCGCTCAGTCGCGGCGCGCGATTTTCGCCGGCGCCACGGCGCGGCCGGATTCGCCCGCGGTCAGCAGCATCAGGCCGACATAGGAGGCGGAGAGGATCACAAGGCACGCCGGCGCCAGCCGATAGGAGAGGGCGGCCAGAAGCGACGTCGAGCCGACCAGTCCCAGATAGACGCCGAGCCCGACGTTCTTGCCGAAACGCTCCTGCAGCCGGTGATGGAGATGGTTGCGGTCGGCCTCGAAGGGCGAGCGGCCCTGAAGC
>DASZRM010000171.1:0-3410 GCA_035549135.1 Rhizomicrobium sp.
GCGAGCGGCCGGAAACCGAGCTTTTCGATGCCGGCGCGCAATACATCGCGGTTTGTCTGCAACGTTTTCGTCAGGTTCAGGGTGAATTCCATTTCGTGCTCGAGCGCATGGGCGATGCCAAGCTGAAGCGCCGGCGAGGTCGTGAAGGTGATGAACTGGTGCGCATTGGCGACGACGCGCATCAGTTCTGCCGAACCCGTCACCCAGCCCACTTTCCAGCCGGTGAGCGAGAACATCTTGCCCGCCGAGCCGACGCGCAGGCAACGCTCGCGCATGCCGGGCAGCGAGGCGAGCGGAATGTGCGCCTTGCCGTCGAAGACAAGGTGCTCATAGACCTCGTCGCAGATCGCAACAGCATTGGACTGGCGGAGCACATTCGCCAGCGCCTCCAGCTCCGCGCGATCGAATACCCGGCCGATGGGATTGAGCGGGGAGTTGACCAGGATCGCCCGCGTCGCCGGGGAGACGACATTGCGCAGCGCTTCCTCGGTCAGCCGCCAATCCGGCGCCGAAAGCTTCAGCGTGCGAATCCCGGCGCCCACTGCCTCGGCGATCGGACGATAGGAGTCGTAGTACGGCTCGATCAGAACCACTTCGCCCTCGCCCGCCATCGCCATGATGGACGCGGTCAAAGCCTCGGTCGCGCCCGACGTCACCACCACATCGGTGTCGGGATCGAGATCGAATCCGTAGAACCGCCGGGCATGCGCTGCGATGGCCTTGCGCAGCTCGATGCGGCCGCGCATGGGCGGGTACTGGTTCGGCCCATCGATCAGCGCCTTCGCGGCGGCCTCGCGGATCGCAACCGGCCCGTCCTCGTCGGGAAAGCCTTGGCCGAGATTGATCGCCCCGTGCTGGACGGCGAGTCCGGACATGTGGGTGAAGATCGTGATGGGGAGTGCGGAAAACACCGCATTGGGCGATGGCGCGGGCATGATCTCACTATGCAGGCCGCGGCCCGGCTGACAACCGCGCTGCGCAATTCCTGGGCGTTGCGGTCAAAGCTTGAGCACTAGCCGCGCCGGCGTTCCAGCGGCGCCCAATAACCCACTGAAATAGCTTGTGGATAGTTGTCCCGCCGCTGGCACGTTCGATGCTATCGGCGCTAGCTGACGCGCAGCCGGTCGCGGAGGAGCAGCCCATGAAGAAGATCGAAGCCGTCATCAAGCCGTTCAAGCTAGATGAGGTGAAGGAGGCGCTGCAGGCCGTCGGAGTTCAGGGAATCACCGTCACCGAGGCCAAGGGCTTCGGGCGGCAGAAGGGCCACACCGAACTCTATCGGGGCGCCGAATACGTCGTCGATTTCCTGCCAAAGGTGAAGGTGGAAGTGGTGGTGACCGACGACAGGCTCGAGGCCTGTCTCGAAGCCATCCAGAAGGCCGCCCGCACCGGGCGAATCGGCGACGGCAAGATTTTCGTTCTCAACGTCGAGGAAATCATCCGCATCCGCACCGGCGAGACCGGCGCCGACGCGATCTGACGCCAGCAACCAACCGCGAAGGGGACTATTGACGCCATGGCCGAGAAGAAAGACGCGAATTCCATTCTCAAGCTGATCAAGGACAAGGAGGCGAAGTTCGTCGACCTGCGCTTCACCGACCCGCGCGGCAAGTGGCAGCACGTCACCTTCGATCTGTCGCTGGTGGACGAAGATTTTCTGACGAACGGAACGATGTTCGATGGCTCCTCGATCGCGGGCTGGAAGGCGATCAACGAGTCCGACATGACATTGCTGCCGGACCTGGAGACGGCGGTGATGGACCCCTTCTTCGCCCAGACCACGTTGACGCTGGTCTGCGACGTCGTCGAGCCGACCACCGGCCAGCGCTACCACCGCTGCCCACGCTCCATCGCCAAGGCGGCGGAGAAATACATGGCCTCGGCCGGCGTCGGCGACACGGCCTATTTCGGACCCGAAGCGGAGTTCTTCATTTTCGACGACGTCCGCTTCGACGCCCAGATGAACAAGGCCTTCTACTACCTGGACTCGGCCGAAGGCGCGTACAACACGGGCCGGGAGTACGAAGGCGGAAATCTCGGCCACCGGCCGCAGGTCAAAGGCGGCTATTTTCCGGTGCCGCCGGTCGATTCCGCTCAGGATATCCGCGGCGAGATGCTTGCGATCATGGGCGACATGGGCATCCATCCCGAAAAGCACCACCACGAGGTGGCGACGTCGCAGCACGAACTCGGCTTCAAGTTCAACACGCTCACGCGCTGCGCCGACAACATGCAGATCTACAAATACGTCGTCCATCAGGTGGCGGCGGCCTACGGCAAATCCGCGACCTTCATGCCCAAACCCCTCTATGGCGACAACGGATCGGGCATGCACGTCCATCAATCGATCTGGAAAGGCGGCAAGCCGCTCTTCGCCGGCGCGGGTTACGCCGACCTATCCGACACCTGCCTCTATTACATCGGCGGGATCATCAAGCACGCGAGGGCGCTCAACGCCTTCACCAATCCGCTGACCAATTCCTACAAGCGGCTGATACCCGGCTTCGAGGCGCCTGTGCTGCTCGCATATTCCTCGCGCAACCGTTCGGCGTCGTGCCGCATTCCCTTCTCGGCCTCGCCGAACGGCAAGCGGATCGAGGTGCGTTTCCCCGATCCGGGCGCCAATCCCTATCTCGCCTATGCCGGGCTGCTGATGGCCGGTCTCGACGGAATCGAGAACAAGATCCATCCCGGCGATCCGATGGACAAGGATTTGTACGCGCTTCCTCCGGAAGAACTGAAGGAAATCCCGACTGTGTGCGGCAGCCTGCGCGAAGCGCTGGACAACCTCGACCGCGACCGCGCCTTCCTGAAGAAGGGCGGCGTGTTCTCCGACGACTTCATCGACAGCTATATCGAGCTCAAGATGGCGGAAGTGCACGCCTTCGAGCACACCCCGCACCCGATCGAGTTCAAGATGTACTATTCGGTGTGAGGGTCCGCCGGCGGCGGCGCCGCGGCATGCGGCGCCGGCCGCGCGGTTAGGACTCACGCCGCCGCAGATTCCAACGCGCGCGTTTGGCCTTCGCCCTCAAGCGGCAGCACGACATAGGCGCAGCAGCCCTTGCCGGGCTCGCTTTCCAGCCAGGCGCGCCCGCCATGCAGCTCGGCCAGCCCACGGATCAGCGCGAGACCGAGGCCGGTTCCGCCCGCCTGGCGGTCGTATCGATTGTCGACCTGGCTGAACGGCGTGAAAATCCGGTCCAGCTTTTCGCGCGGGATGCCGGGCCCGTTGTCCTGCACCGAGATCTGAAATCCCCCGCCCCGTGCGGCGCTTCCGAGCACCTGGATGCGGCCGCCTTCGGGCGTGAACTTGACCGCATTGGAGACGAGATTGATGAGGATCTGCTTGAGCGCGCGCTCGTCGGCGTAGAGCGGCGGCGCCGACGGATCGATCTCGATCGTGAGGT
>DASZRM010000172.1:0-6314 GCA_035549135.1 Rhizomicrobium sp.
GACCACATAGGCCTGCATGAGCCAGGGCTGCACGGACGCCGCCAGCTCGGCGAAGGGATTGCTCTCGAACATGCGCCGCCCGGCCCGTCGAAACGTGTCGTTCGCATCGTTATCGCGTCGGCCGCTGCGACGCAATGAGGATCAGCCAATCGTTTCGTGGGCTTGCGCCGAATTGCGCCAGGTCAATCCGTCGGGCGGATCGGCGGACTAGGCTCGCCGAGAACGACATGCGCCCTATCCTCACCCTCACGATGAATCCGGCGGTCGACATCTGCGTCTCGGTCGACCGGATCGAGCCGCAGCACAAACTGCGCTGCGGGGTCCCGCGTCGGGATCCCGGCGGCGGCGGAATCAATGTGGCGCGCGTGGCGCGGCGGCTGGGCGCCGACCCGGTCGCGATCTACCCCGCGGGCGGCCCGACCGGAACGCTGCTCGACCGCGAACTCTCGGCCGAGGGCGTGAGGCGCATCCTCGTGCCCATCGCCGGCGACACGCGCGAAGACTTCACCGTGGACGAACGCAGCACCGGGCGGCAGTACCGATTCGTACTGCCGGGGCCGGAGCTGACCGCCGGCGAAATCGCCGCCTGCCTCGAGGCGCTGGAAAAGCATCTCGTTGGCGATGGTTTCGTGGTGGCGAGCGGCAGTCTTCCGCCCGGCGCGCCGGCGGATTTCTATGCGCAGGTTGGACGGCTCTGCGCCGCGGCAGGCGCGAGGCTGGCGCTCGATTGCGCGGGGCCGCTCCTTCGCCGCGCGCTCGGCGGCCTCTTCCTCATCAAGCCGAGCCTGCGCGAATTTTCCGAACTGGTGGGCGGCGAGCCGCGGGGCCTTGCAGCCTGCCGCGCCGCGGCGCAACAGCTGATCGCCTCGGGAGGCGCCGAGTTCGTCGCGCTCACGCTTGGCGCGGACGGCGCGTTGCTCGCAGGAAAGACCGGCGCCTGGTTCGCGGCTGCGCCCGCAGTGACGGCGGCGAGCACGGTGGGAGCCGGCGACAGCTTTCTTGCGGCGCTCGTGGTTTCGTTGGCGCGCAACGAACCCGAAGAAGAGGCGCTGGCCCTTGCCGTCGCCGCGGGGAGCGCGGCCCTGCTTTCGCCCGGAACCGGACTTTGCAGCGCCGAGAACCTGAACGCGCTGAGGCCGATGGTGCGGGTCGAACGGCTTGGCCAGGATGAACGAGGGACCTGACCTGCGAAACGCGGGCGCGCACGCTGGAAGCGATCCGGAAGGAGCTCCGCCGGGCGCCTGTGCGCGACGAAGATGATCTGGATCAAGGCGCGCGCCGCCGACGTTCGATAGTTAAATCTTCGCCATGAAGCATGCCATCGTCGTCGCCCATCCCAACGCCGAAAGCTTCACGATCAGCGTGGCGAGGGCCTATCGCGAGGCGGTCGCGGCGCTCGGCCAGACATCGGTCGAACGCGACCTCTACCGCATGAATTTCGACCCGCGTCTGAGCGCCGGCGAAATCCCCGGCGCCAAGGGCTTTGCGCCGCGCCCGGATGTGGAGGCGGAACGCGCCCTGCTGCGCGACGCGGACGTCTTCGCCTTCGTTTATCCGCTTTGGCTGAATGCGCCGCCCGCCATCCTCAAAGGCTATCTGGAGCGCGTGTTCGGCTATGGCTTCGCCTATGGACGCGGCGGCGGCGGCAACGCGCCACTGCTGGCGCCGCGCAAGATGATCAGCTTCACCTCTTCTGGAGCGCCGCAGGAATGGATCGCGCAAAAGGGCGCGTGGGAGGCGATACGCACGCTCTTCGATCATCATTTCGCGGACGTCTGCGGATTGGAGGTCGTCGACCATATCCATTTCGGCCGCATTGCCCCGGGAATCCGCGAAGATGTCGTCGCCCGCCACCTTCGCGTGGTCCGCGCCGCCGTTTCGGTGCATTTCGCCGGCGTCGCGAAATCGGCCCTCGCCCCTTCAAGAGCTTGACGCACTCGGCCATAAGATAGCGGGCGGGCCAGCGGTAACGTCCATGTCCATTCGCAATCTCGATGCGATCTTCAGGCCGCGCGCCATCGCCGTGATCGGCGCAAGTCCCCGCCCGCGTTCCGTCGGCTCGCTCGTGATGCGCAACCTGCTCGCCGCAGGCTTCGGCGGCGTCGTCATGCCCGTCAACCCGAAGCACTCCGCAGTCGAAGGCGTTCTCTGCCATCCCGACGTGAAGAGTCTTCCCGTGGCGCCGGACCTTGGCGTCATCTGCACGCCGCCCGCCGCCGCGCCGGAATTGGCGGCCCAGCTGTCCGCGCGCGGGACAAGAGGGCTTGTGGTCGTCACTGCGGGATTCGCCGAAGGCGGAGACACGCGCGGCAAAGATCTGGAAGCGGCGCTCCTCGCGGCGGCCAGGCCCAATCTCATGCGCATCGTCGGACCGAACTGCATCGGCGTGATCTCGACGCCGTGCAAGGTCAACGCCTCGTTCGCGCATGTGGCGCCGCTCAACGGCCGCGTCGCCTTCGTCACGCAATCTGGCGCCATATTGACGACGGTGCTCGACTGGGCGACGTCGCGAAGGATCGGCTTCTCGCACCTGGTTTCGCTCGGCGATATGGCCGATGTCGATTTCGGCGACATGCTCGATTGGCTGGCGCTCGATTCCGACACCGACGCGATCCTGCTCTACGTCGAAGCCGTCACCCACGCGCGAAAATTCATGTCGGCGGCGCGGGCCGCCGCGCGCGCCAAGCCGGTGATCGCGATCAAGGCCGGGCGCGGCGCGGCCGGCGCCAGGGCGGCCGCTTCGCACACCGGCGCGATGGCCGGCGCGGACAATGTCTATGACGCCGCCTTTCATCGCACCGGTCTTTTGCGCGTGCAGGACCTGGACGAATTGTTCGACGCGCTCGAGACGCTGGCGTTGAGGCCCGAGCTTCGCGGCGAACGCCTTGTCATCCTGACCAATGGCGGCGGCGCGGGCGTTCTCGCGGCCGACGCGCTTTACCTCGCGAACGGCCAGCTGGCCGAACTGTCGCCAGCAACCGTCGCGGCGCTGAGCGCGAAACTTCCGCGAACCTGGTCGCGCGGCAATCCGGCCGACATCATCGGCGATGCGGATGGCGCGCGCTACGCCGCCGCGATCGAGGCGCTTCTCGAAGCGCCGGAGGCCGACGCCGTCCTCGCCATCCACTGTCCGACCGCCGTGGCCTCGGGTTTCGAAGCCGCGCAGGCCGTGGTCCGCACGGCGAGCGGGCGCAAGGCCGCGTTGCTCGCGAACTGGCTGGGCTCGGAAGCGGCCGAGCCGGCGCGCGCCCTGTTCGCCGAAGCGCGCATTCCGTCCTATGAGACGCCGGAGAAGGCGGTCCGCGGGTTCATGCATCTGGTCCGTCACCGACGCGCGCAGGCGGCCCTGGTCGAGACGCCGCCCTCCGTTCCTGCGGACTTCCGACCCGACGACGACGGCGCGCGCCGCCTGGCGGCCGAGCAGGTTGCGTCCGGCGCGAGCTGGCTCGATCCGATCGCCGTCAACCGGCTTCTGGCCTGCTACGATATTCCCGTTCCAAGGCTCGCCCTGGCGACAGACGCCAAAGCGGCGGCGGAGATCGCAGCGCAATGGGCGGGGCCCGTCGCGCTCAAGATCGCCTCGCGCGACATCACCCATAAGAGCGACATGGGCGGGGTGGTCCTTAACCTCACAGGCGCGGACGCCGTGCGCGAAGCCGCGCAAGCCATGCTGGAGCGAATAAGCGTCTCCGCGCCGAAGGCGCGCATCGACGGCTTCACGGTTCAGGACATGATCCGCAGGCCCAGGGCTCGCGAATTGATCCTCGGCATGGCGTGCGACGCCCAATTCGGTCCTTTCCTGCTCTTCGGCCATGGGGGAGTCGCGGCAGAAGTGATCGCCGACAAGGCGCTCGGCTTCCCGCCGCTCAATCTCAAGCTCGCCCGCGACATGATCGCGGCCACGCGCGTCTCAAAACAGCTGGCGGGCTATCGCGACCGCCCTGCCGCCGACCTCGACGCCATCGCGCTGACATTGACCAAGCTGTCCCAGATGGTCTGCGATCTCGACGAAATTGCCGAACTGGACATCAACCCGCTGCTGGCGGACGAAAACGGCGCGATCGCGCTCGATGCGCGCATTCGCCTGGCTCCGCCGGCCAAAGGCGCGGCGCGCGGCGGGCGGCTCGCGATCCGACCCTATCCCAAGCAACTCGAGCGCGCCGAAGGCCTTGCCGGCTTTCAGGGACTTTCGCTCCGTCCCATCCGGCCGGAAGACGCGGCCGCGGCGATCCGCTATTTCGGCCGGCTCGATCCGGAAGACGTGCGCATGCGATTCTTCAGGCCCATGCGCGAACTGAGCCCCGCGCTGCTCGCCCGGCTCACCCAGATCGACTACGATCGAGAAATGGCGTTCGTGCTTCTCGATCGCTCCGGAGACATTCTGGGCGTGTCCCGGCTGGTCGCCGACCCCGACAATGTCAAGGCGGAATTCGCGGTTTCGGTGCGCAGCGACCTCAAGGGGCGCGGTCTCGGCCGCCTCCTGATGCAGCGCCTGATCGATTACGCGCGGACCCGCGGCATCGGCGAAATCTATGGGGACGTCCTTGAGGACAACGTCATGATGCTGGCGCTGGCGCGCGAGATGGGCTGCAAGGTGACCGGGGGCGCGCGCAGCGGCGCCGTTCGGGTGGCGGCGGCGCTTTCGTGAGTCTCAAGCTCACATTCCTCGGTGGCGCCGGAACGGTGACCGGCTCCAAATATCTCGTCGAGAACGGCGGCCGCCGCCTGCTTGTCGATTGCGGCCTGTTCCAGGGATTCAAGACGCTTCGCCTGCGCAACTGGGCGCCGCTTCCGGCGCCTGCGCGCGGCATTTCCGCCGTCGCGCTCACCCACGCCCACATCGATCACTCGGGCTATCTGCCGCTTCTCGTCAGACAGGGGTTTGAGGGTCCGGTTTTCTGCACCGAGGCCACCAGAGACCTGTGCGCGATCCTCCTGCCGGACGCGGGGCATCTTCAGGAGCGCGAAGCCGACTTCGCCAACCGCAGGGGCTATTCCAAGCATCATCCGGCGCTGCCGCTCTACACCGAGGAGGACGCTGCGCGGGCGCTCGATCTGCTGCGGCCGACGCCGTTCGATTCCGAATTCGAGATTTTCGGCGGCGCGCGGGCGCGCTTCGTCCGCGCCGGCCACATTCTTGGAGCGGCGAGCCTCATTCTCAATTGGCAAGGCAAGACCGTCGTATTTTCCGGCGACATAGGCCGCTACGACGATCCGCTGATGCCCGATCCGCAAACGCCGGAGCGCGCCGACTTCCTTCTGATCGAATCCACATACGGCGACCGGCGCCACGATCTCCAGAAGCCGGAAGATGCGCTCGCCTATGCGATCGGAAGAACGATCCGCCGCGGCGGCACGGCGATCGTTCCCGCCTTCGCGGTGGGGCGCGCCCAGAGCCTCATCTACTACATCGGGCGGCTGAAGGCGACCGGCCGGCTGCCGGCCGGCCTGCCTGTCTTTCTCGACAGCCCGATGGCGATCGACGCCACCGAATTGTTTCGCCGCCACGCCGGCGATCAAAGGCTGCCAAGCGAAGAATTACGCCGACTCGGCGACGGGGTGGAATGCGTCCATACCGGCGAGGATTCGAAGGCGCTGACGGCCGATCCGCGTCCAAAGGTCATCATCTCCGCGAGCGGCATGGCCACGGGCGGGCGCGTGCTGCATCATCTGGCCCATTACGCGCCGGACGCCAGGAACGCGATCATCTTTGCAGGCTTCCAGGCAGGCGGCACGCGGGGAGCGAGCATGGTGGGCGGGGCGGAAAGCATTAAGATCTTCGGCGAATATGTCCCTGTGCGCGCCGAGGTGCATAATCTCGACATGTTGTCCGCGCATGCCGACCGGAGCGAGCTCCTGCGTTGGGCCGGCGCGATGAAATCGCCGCCGCGGAAGACTTTCGTCGTCCATGGCGAGCCGACCGGCGCCGACGCCTTGCGGCGCGCGCTCGCGGAGACGCTCCGGTTCGACTGCGTGACGCCGGATCATCTCTACGAAGCGCAGCTCGCATGAGCGACGGGCCCAATCGGCTCAAGGCGCGGCGCCTTGGCGTGGACACGCATTCGGAAGCGGTTGTCTTTCTGCGGAAGAATTCGCCGATCTGCCGTTCGGAAGGATTTGCCTCGCACAACAGGGTTCTTGTCTGCGCCGGAGAGCGGCGCATCATCGCGACGCTCTACCAGGTCGAATCGTCCGGCTTTCTGGAGACGGATGAAGCCGGACTATCGGACGCGGCCTGGCAGGGACTGGCGGTCGAAGCGGGCGCGGACATCGTCGTCAAGCATTCCCCGCCGCTGGAATCGCTGAGCCTGATC
>DASZRM010000173.1:0-18834 GCA_035549135.1 Rhizomicrobium sp.
CCTCGACGCGGCCCCGGCGGAAGACGTCGACGACGCGATGCTGCAGATCGCCGCCTGGTCGCGCGCCCATCCCAAGGAGCCGCCGCCGCGCATCCTCATCTGCGGCTCGCTCTATCTGGCCGGCGCAGTGCTGAGCCAGAATTCATAGCGCCAAATTCAATAGCTGGTTGATTTCGACTCTAAGGCTGTTCTATATTTGTTCCGATATGCGGGGTGGCGCCAATGCGAAAGCCTGTGCAGAAATTTGGCGGGGCGCATACTGAGAAAAAACTCGCAAAGCTCGAGGCCTATCTGAAGGCGTACTCGACTGCCCTCAAGAACCAGAATTTTCGCCTGATTTATTTCGATGCATTTGCCGGCACTGGCGATATTCAAATAGCTGGTGCAACCCCGTTACTCGAAGGTGTTGACGAATATGCTCCATTTATCAAAGGCTCAGCTCAGCGGGCTCTAAATTTTGGAAAGGCTTTTCATCGATACATATTCGTCGAGAAGTCACAGTCGAAGGTTCGTCAGCTTAAGGACCTTCGAGACGGGTTTCCGGCAATAGCGGATCGAATCGATATCCTACACGGAGACGCGAATTATCATTTGACGAACTTTTGCTCGGGTACGAACTGGAAAAATACCCGGGCAATTGTCTTCCTGGATCCTTTTGGAAATCAGATTAGTTGGAAAACAGTCGTCTCAATTGCGGAAACTAAAGCTATCGACCTTTGGTACCTGTTTCCCGCGGGGCTCGGTGTCTTGCGCCAAATCTCAAAGAACAAGGGTGTCCACGAAACACACAGAGCTTCTCTCAATACTCTTCTGGGCACTGAGGAATGGCACCAGACGTTTATCGAGACGACATCTGCTCCAGGGTTGTTTGATGAGAACGAGAATCAGGAGCGGCGAGCTACGGTCGAGTCAGTGACGCGGTTTATGATAGAAAGAATGAAAGAGATATTTGCAGGCGGTGTGCTTGATGAATGGTTGCCCTTGGGTTCTCGAGGTATTCATATGTATTCTCTCCTGTTCGCTTGGGCTAATCCAAGCGGAAAAGCGAAACTGGCGGGGAAGCTGGCGCGGGCCGTGTTGAGGAGCGGCAATCGTGGCCGGGCTTAGCGACATAGAATGGACCGACGCGACGTGGAATCCGGTTTCGGGTTGCGCGATCATTTCGCCTGGGTGCACGAATTGCTACGCCATGCGCATGGCTGCGCGCCTGCAGGCAATGAAGCACACGGCATATGAGGGCACGGTTCGCAAGAGTGGCGGACGTCCGAAATGGACCGGCAGAGTCCATTTGAACGAGGCGGCGCTGGGCATCCCACTGAAATGGCGCGCCCCTCGCAAGATTTTCGTCAACTCCATGTCAGACCTGTTTCAAGATGCCGTGCCTGCGGATTTCATTGCGCGTGTCTGGGACGTGATGGTGCGAGCCGAGCGGCATGTCTTTCAGATACTGACTAAGCGCCCCGAAAACATGCTTCGCGTCGTGAAAGGAATGAACCTCGCCGTTCGGCCAAACATCTGGCTAGGGACATCTGTAGAATCGGCCAAATACAAGACACGAATTGAGCTATTGCGGCAGACGCCGGCCGCCATCCGGTTTATCTCGTTCGAGCCCCTGCTGTCGGGTGTGGGGCGGACCAATCTTTCTGGAATCCACTGGGCGATCGTAGGGGGCGAATCTGGCCCAGGCGCGCGTCCGATGAAGGCGGAATGGGTGGACAACATCGAAAGAGATTGTCGCCGCTATGACGTGAAATTCTTTTTCAAACAGTGGGGCGGCGTCAACAAGAAGGCGGCCGGCCGGAAATACCGGAATCGCACATGGGACGAGTATCCCGAGGCTGTGGCCGCTCCGCTCGTCTGATTTTGTTACGACCTCTCACTCCGTATTACGCTCGCCACAAATACAGGCGCGACGATCAGCGAACCCAGAAAGTACGCGTGGTACCAGACCGGGAATTTGCTCCACAGCGAGTAGTGGACCGGCAGGAAGATCGCCAGCATCACGACGCCGAACACGGCCGCCGCCGCCCTCCATCCGGGAGCTATGCGCGCGACGACGAGCGCCGCCGTGCTCTCGGTGAGCCTTGCGATCATCATCGGAAGCGTGAACGTCATCGCCTTGAACACGGCGGCGTAGTCCGGCCAGAACTGGCGCATGGCGATGTCGATGGCGCTGACCAGAACGAACCACGTCGCGAGGCCGGCCAGAACCGCGCCGATTTTCCTGCCCATGGCGTTCCCCCAAAACGACTGCGGCCGCGAGCCCGTTGGAGCTCGACGGCCGGATCGTACGGCAATTCGCGGGCGGTGAATATCAGCCCTGGCGGGGCGCGGAGCCCGCCACGCTCTCCTGGATCGAGCTTTCGATCCATTCCTTGATCTTGGACTTGGGCAAAGCGCCGACCTTGGTGGCGGCGACCTGGCCGTGGCTGAAAATCATCATGGTCGGGATTCCGCGTACGCCGTATTTCTGCGGAATGTGGGGATTTTCGTCGATGTTGAGCTTGGCGATCGTCACCTTGCCGTTCATCTCGGCGGACAATTCGTCCAGAGCCGGCGCGATCATCTTGCAGGGGCCGCACCATTCCGCCCAGAAATCCACGACGACCGGCCCCTTGGCGCTGAGGACGTCGGTCTGGAAAGACGCATCGGACACTTTGATCGGCGGCATGAGAACACCCTGGGTTAAAGCTGAAGGAAATCTAGGAACGGCGGCCCCGAAAATCAATGCGCCGCCAAACGCGCCGAAAGCCGCGCGATTTCGGCGTCGAGAAGCGCATCGGAGAGCGGCGTAAGGAGCGGGCCGTCCGTCCATGCCAGCGCGCAGGCGATTCGACGGCCGGGAAAGATCTTCCGCGCCGCTGCGCGATAAAGCGCCATTTGGGCCCTGTAAATCTGCGCGACGTCCTCTTCGCGCTCGGGCGGCGCGCGGTTGGTCTTGAAGTCGACGATCAGCGCCTCGGTTTCGGTGACGGCGATGCGGTCGATGCGTCCGTGGACGCGCGCGTCCGGCCCGATCTCGGGCAGGTCGGCGACGAGGCCGATCTCGGCGCGGCTGCCCGGCGCGAAGGCCGGCGCGAACACCGGATCGCTCAGTACACGGATCGTCTCCTCCGCGATCGCCTCGGCGTCCTCGGCCTCGTTGCGGCGCAGATAGTCGAGGGCGGCCTCGCGCCGGCGCGCGGCCGGAACCTCGGGAAGGCGCGCCAGCAAATCGTGAACGAGAAGCCCGCGCCGGAAGCGCCCCGCATGCTTCGGCGAAACCGCGGCGGGCTCCTCCGCGTCGCCGGCGTCGGACGGGCGGATCAGCCGCGGCCGCGCCACCTCGGCGCGGGCAGGTTCGAGCGCCCAGGGCGGCGTCGCGGTCCTCGCCTGCTCCGCCGCCTCGGCGGGCGCCACGCGTTCCCATTCGCCGGTTCCGAGCGTCCTGATCGTTTCGCCGTCGCGCTCCCGCCGCTCGGCGCAGCGTTCCGCCGCGGCGCTGGCGAGCGCGTACCAGGATTGCGGCCGGACCCCTCTCTTGCGCTCGAACCCGCCGATGTAGAGGCGCTCCTTCGGCCTTGTCAGCGCAACATAGAGAAGCCTTCGGCGCTCCTCGAGGATGCGCTGTCTGAGCGCGTCTTTGGCGGCCTGCGCCGGGCGCGACGACTGTGTCTCCGACAATGGAAACAGCGCCCCATCCCCGTCGAAGATCAGCCCGTCGACGCGCGCCGGCGGCTCGCCGGTCGTGTCCGGCAGGATCACGATGTCGGCTTCCAGGCCCTTGGCGCCATGAACCGTCATGACGCGCACTTCGTCCCGCCCGCGCTCCATGTCGCGCTTGATTTTCGCGCCCCCGCGCTCGACCGAATGCAGGAATCCCTGCAGCGAAGGCGTGCTTTCCGATTCGTAGGACAGCGCGAGCGCCAGAAATTCGTCGATGGGATCGTTGGCTTCGTGGCCGAGCCGCTCCAGAAGGCGCTTGCGCAGGCCGAGCGGGCCGAGCGCGCGGGCGTAGAATTCGAAGGGCGGGGCGTAATCGGCGCGCGCGCGCATCTCGGCGAGAAGCCCGTGCGCCGCTTCGAAACGCTCGTTTTCGCTCCGCCTCTCGGTCAGCGCGCGCCACAGGCTGGTGGTGCGGCCGTGGCTGAGGGCGAACAGTTCCTCTTCGCCAAGGCCCACCAGCGGCGAGCGCAGCAGCGCGGCGCAGTTGAGATCGTCTTCGGCGAGAAGCGCGAAACGCCCGAGCGCGATCAAATCCATGACCGCCATCTGCTCGGTCAGGACGATGCGATCGGCGCCGGCGACCGGAACGCCGCGCTCCTTGAGCTTGCGCACGATCTCGCCGCCGAAGGGCTCGCGCCGCGGCAGCAGGATCATGATGTCGCCCGGCCGCACCGCGCAGTCCTTCCCAGGCAGCCGCGTGCGGCCGTCGGTCCAGCTTCTGATCCTGTCGGCGAGTGCCGCCGCAAAGCGCGCGACCGGGCTCTTTTCCGACTCGACGTCGACGGGGCGCCAATAGTCCGGCTCGGGGCCCGGCGCCGGCTTGACCGTCGGCCATATCTCGACGAGGCCGCGCGCCTGCCGGCGCAGCGGAATATGGGCGATGGCGGCGTTCTCGGAGGTGAGGCCGCGCCGCGCTTCCGGATCCGCGAAGACGGCGTCCACGAAGGCCAGGATTTCGGGCGCCGAGCGGCGCGAAGCCGCGAGCGTTTCGTCCGCGAAGGGAAGCTCGGCCGCTTCGACGCGCGCCTTGAAGAAGCGCCGGTTGACGTCGAATTGGGTCGGGTCGGCGCCCTGGAAGCTGAAGATGGATTGCTTCTCGTCGCCCACCGCGAACAGCGTGCCGTGCCCGCGCTCGGCGTTGCGCCAGGAGAAATGCTCTTCGGTGAGAAGGCGCAGAATGGCCCATTGCTCGGGGCTCGTATCCTGCGCCTCGTCGACCAGGATGTGATCGAGCCCTCCGTCGAGCTTGTAGAGAACCCAGGACGCCGCCTCGCTTCGCTCGAGCAGCTTCAGCGTCATGGCGATGAGGTCGTCGTAGTCGAGCGCGCCGCGCAGGCGCTTTTCGCTCGCATAGACTTCGCGCACGGCTTCGGCGACGGCGAGCGTCGCCTCGCAAAGCCCGGCGGCGCGCGCGGCGCGGTAGCGCTCCTCCGCCGCAACGAACGCCTCGCATAGCCGTTCGATCGCGGCCAGAAGGTCGGGGCGCGCCGTTGCGAGCTTCTTTGCGGCGAGCGACTCGTAGCGCGCGCCAGAGGTCGTGCAGAACGCCTCGCGGAACAACTCGAACGCGGCGAGGGGATCGCTGGTTCCGAGCGCGGCTTCGAGCCGGGCCGCCCGGTCGACGTCGCGCGCGCCGCCGCCGCGCAGCCAGCGGGCGATTTCGCGGACGAGCGGCTCCTCGGCCCGCGCAGCCTCGACATAGGCCTGCGCGACCGACTGCTCGGTGTCGTCGGGCTCGGCGCCATGCGCGCGGCGCACCGCGCGGGCGGCCGCTTCGGGATCGCCGCCATGGATATTGAAGAAACGCTCGATCTTGCGGCGGTCGGCGCCGAGCGCCGCGTCGAGCAGCGTCTTGAGGCGCTTCTCGTCGGTCTGGGTGACGAGATGGGCGATGGCGGCGGCGCGCGGCGCATCGCCCGATCCGGCGCGCTCCAGCACCCTTGCGCGCGCCTCGTCCATCAATTCCTGCGCGCTGCGTTCGTCGAGCACCCTAAAGGAGGGCGGAACGCCGGCCTCGATCGAAAAGCGCGACAGCACGTTCTGGCAGAAGGCGTGGATAGTCTGAATCTTGAGGCCGCCGGGCGTCTCCAGCGCCTGGGCGAACAGCCGTCGCGCCTTGCGCAGGCCCGCCCGATCTTCCGCGCCCGCGCCGATCTCAGCGATTTTGGCGGCGAGAGTCTCGTCGGGAAGCATCGCCCAGAGGCCGAGCTGATTGAACAGGCGTTCCTGCATCTCGGCCGCCGCCGCCTTGGTGTAGGTGAGGCAGAGGATGCGCTCGGGCTTGGCGCCGGAAAGAAGGAGCCTCGTCACGCGATTGGCGAGCGTGTGCGTCTTGCCGGCGCCGGCGTTGGCGGCCACCCAGGCGGAGTTGACCGGATCGGATGCGCGCAGCGACGGATCGCTCATTCGTCCTGCTCCTCCCAATCGGTCAGCGACCATTCGCGAACCCGCGCCAGATGGTCGTAGTCGCCCGACACGTCGGCGCGATACGGCTTGACGCGCGAGAGATAGGGCGTCGATTCCTCGTCGAAAAAGGCGATGCGCTCGGACAATTTCGCGGCCGCTTCCGCAGCGAGCGAAGCGGCGTCCGCCTTGACCGTACGCAATTCGCCGGGCGTCGACCCGCCGGAAAAGCGGATATAGACGAGCTCGGCCGCCTTGATCGCCGGAATATCCGCGAAACCGCCGCGCTCGAGGATCGCCGCTTCGAGGGGCAATTGCGGCGCCAGCAATTGCTTGACCTGTTTGTCGCTCGGCGGCGCGCCGGTCTTGTAGTCGACGACGGCCGCGCCTCCGCCGCTCAGTTCGTCGATGCGGTCGGCGACGCCGTAAAGCCGGAAGGGGCCGGCCGGGCCGTCGAAACGGCGCTCGCCCTTGCGCTCGAGATGAGAGCGCAGGACGCCGGCGCGCCGCTCGCGCTCCACCGCGACGAACCATCTTGCGGCGTTGACGAAGCGCGGGCGCCAGACGGCAAGCGCGGCTTTCGGCGCGCCGAGTTCGCGAAAGATCTCGTCTCCGATCGCGATCAGCCGGAGCTCGGCGCCCTCGGGAAGCTCGTTCGGAAACTCCTGAATGAAACGTTCGAGCGCCTTGTGCGCGGCGCTTCCGCGCTCGAGGGGGCCGATTTCGGCGTCGAGCGGATCGAGCGGCCGCAGTTTCAGCACCCGCCTGGCGTAGATCGCGTAAGGATCGCGCAGCCAGGTTTCGATCTCGGTTACGGAGAGTTCGCGCGGTCGCGCCGCGACCGGCGGCCGCGGCGCCGGCCTTGCCTCGGGCTTCACGGCCTCCGGTTTTTCGAGCGCTGTGCGGTAGGCGGCGTAGTCGTGTTCGGCCGCGAGCCTTTGGTCAAGGCCGAGCCCGCGCGCGAGCTGAATCAGTCTCTGAACCCAGCGCGAGGCGATCGTCGGCGCGCCATCGACCTTGCTCGCTCTGGTCATGAGAACGCGCGGGCCGGCGGCCAGCGTCGCGAAATCGTGCGCGGACTGGCCGATGCGGAATTCGGGCGCCTCCAGGCCCAGCGCCTTTCGCATCGGACGCGAGAACCACGGATCGGCCGCGGCCGCGCGCGGCCAGGTCCCTTCGTTCAGGCCGCCGAGAATGACGAGGTCGAAACGGAGCAGGCGCGCTTCGAGCGGCCCCAGAATGGACAGCCGCGGATGCTTGCCATAGGCCGGGCGAATGGGGATCGCGCGCGCGAGCGAGCGAAAGAGCGGCGCATAGGCGCCGCTTTCGATCTTCGGGATGTTCGCCGCGGCCTCGATGATCTCGTCGAACAGCCTTTGCGCTTTCTCGCCGGCTTCGCCCCGCCAGAGCGCGGAGGGCGCGCTGAGCGCCTCCGCCGCTTCGAGATGGACGCGCGCGGTGGCGGCGATGTCCGTCTCGCGGGCGCCAAGCGCTTCGCCGAGCGGCCTGAGCGCGGCGGCGACCTGCGCGAACCAGCCGCGCAGCGCGGCCGGCGCGCGTTCGATCTTGCGCTCCACGCCGTCGAGGCCGGCGTCGGGGCGCGGCCCGCGCAAGTGAATGTCGAGCGCGCGCGCCTGCTCGCGGAAGGAAGCGGCGTCGCCGCCCATAGACGCGAGCGGATGCTTGAGCAGCGCCAAAAGCGGCGCCGGCGCGAAACCGCTGTCCGCCGCTTCCGCCAGCAGACAGAGAAAGGCGCCGGCCGGCGCGTGCGCGAGCGGCTGGCCGGCGGAATCGTCGATCTCGATGTTCCACCGCCCCATTTCGGCGGCGACGCGGCGCGCCAGCGACCGGTCGGGCGTGACCAGCGCCGCCGTCGCGCCCTTCTTTTCGAGCGCTTCGCGCAGGGCGAGCGCAATGACGCCCGCTTCTTCGGCAGGATCGGCGGCATCGATCAGCGACAGGCCGTCAAGCCCCTGCGCCATCGCGCCGTCATCGGCATCGGCGAGCGCGCGCCAGGCGTCGGTGGTGGGCGCGGGGCGAAGCGTCTCGCGCAACAGCCGCTCGCGCGCCTCGAGGCGCGGCCCGCCGCCGAGTTCGCAGACCTCGCCGCGCGCGACCTCCATGCGTTCGAGCAATTGCTTCATGCCGTATTGGGGATGGCCGGGATCGAGATGGGACCAGGCGTCCTCGTCGAGCGCGCGGTCGAGGCCCGGAAGGACGACCATGCCTCTTGGAAGGCGGGCGATGACGCCGAGAAGCTCGGCCGTCGCCGGAATGCTGCCGGTCGAACCGGCGGCGATCACGGGCCCCTCGGGCGGCCGGTCGGCGAGACGCTTGGCGAGCGCGCGCAGAAGCCGGTCGCGGCGCTCCGCCGGATTGATGCGATTTTCCGCGAGCAGCAGGGCGGGCCATTGCTCGCTCAACAGCGCGAGGAATCTGGATACGTCGCGCCAGTGGCTGGCGAGCGCCTGCGGCGCAAGGTCGGCGACGCGCGCAAGGTCGACGCCCTGGGCGTCCGCCTCGTCCATCAGCCGGGCGAGTCCGTCGGCGAGCGCGCTCGCCTGGGCGAAGCCGATCGTTCCCTGCCGGCGCGTTTCGTCCCAATGCTTGACGAGCGTCGTCAACAGCAGCTTGCGCCGGATGGGCGAGACGGCGGGCGCAAGATCGAGATCGTCAAGATCGCTCTCGAAGACGAGCTCGTCCTCGTCGACTTCGCCGAGCGGCTTGAAATCCGGCAGGAGCGCCGCGCCGCCGAGCATGCGCGCGAAGACGTCGGCGAAGTTGCGCGCCGCGCGCCGCGTCGGCAGATAGATTCTGGCCTCGGACAACGCCAGCGGATCGCGATCGGCGCCGAGTTCGGCGATCAGCTCCCGCGCCAGCGTTTCGGCGAAGGGCAGGCTCGCCGCGATGGTGACGACCTTCGCGCGGCGTTCAGGCCGGGACAAGGTCAGCCAGGAAGGCGTTCGCCTCCCGCACCGCTTCGGGCGTTCCCACGTGCATCCACACCCCTTCGAGCCGGATTCCGTAGAGCCGCCCCGCCTCGATCGCCACATCCCACAGCTTGTTCATCGAAAACGGGCCGCGAGGCGCAGGCGCAAATATGCGCGGGTGCACGATCTGCACGCCGGGATAGGCGAAGGGCGAGACGCCCTTTTCGGGAACGCGCGAGAGCCTGCCCTCCGCGTCCATACGGAAATCGCCCGCGCCTTCGAAGCCGATCGCCGTCACCATCGAGGCCATGAGCAGCAGCGCGTCCATCGCGTCGGGGTCCCAGCGCGCCTTCATGCGGTCCAGCGCGCGTCCCATGCCTTCGACCCAGACCGAGTCCGAGTTGAGGACGAAAAACGGCTCGCCTTCGAAATTGGCAAGCGCCTTCAGGATGCCGCCGCCCGTTCCCAGTATCTCTTCGCTTTCGTCGGAGATGCGGATCTCGACATCCTTGCGGCGCGCAAGATGGGCCTTCAGCATGTCGCTGCGGTAATGGGCGTTGACGACGATCGTCCGCACGCCGGCGTCGACCAGCCGGTCGATGGAATGGTCGATCAGCGCCTTGCCGCCGACTTCCACCAGCGGCTTGGGCCGGTCGTTGGTGAGCGGGCGCATGCGGGTGCCGAGCCCGGCGGCCATCACCATCGCGCGCGTCAAGGCTGTTGCGCTCAAACGATCGTCTCCCCGGCGCGGCCGCGCTCTTGGCGCGGGATGGTCCTGTCATACCACGATTTCAGCGGCGCGAGCGCCGGATGCTCGAGATCGCGGTTCAGATATCCCCAGACGCGCGGCAGATAGGAAAGATAGCGCGGCTTGCCGTCGCGTTTGTAGAGGCGCGTGAAGATGCCGACGATCTTGGCGTTGCGCTGCGCCGCCATCACCGCCATCTGCGCGCGGAATTTTTCCGCATCCGCGCCCTCGGCGAGCGACAGATAATGTTCCGCCGTCGCATTGGCGATTTCGGGCGGCACGTCGCGGCGCGCGTCTTCGAGGAGCGAGACCAGATCGTAGGCGCGCGAGCCGGCCACGGCGTCCTGAAAATCGATCATGCCGACGCGCGCCGAGCCGGCCCGGTCGGGAAGCCAGAGCAGGTTCTGCGCATGATAGTCGCGGTGGACGAAGACCGGCGCGCCGTCCCGGACCTCTCCCAACGCGCGCCGCCAGAGCTCGCGGTGCTCCGCGATCTCCTCGGCCCGCGCCGCGCGGCCGAGCGCGTAGGGCAGGTGCCATTGCGGCAGAAGGTCCGTCTCCGCAAGCAGCGCGGCCTCGTCGTAAGCGTGAAGCGGCATGGCCTTTGTGAGGACGGACGGCGCGGGAGCGGCGTGCAGCGCCGCCAGCGCCTCCGCCGCGCGCGCATAGAGCTCGGCCTCGTCGCCGCCTCCGCGCTCGAGCACGTCGGCGTAGAGATTGTCGCCGAGATCCTCGATGAGGACGAAACCGCGCTCGGGGTCGGCGGCGTAGATTTCGGGCGCGCTGAGGCCTAGCCCGCGCAGATGCTCGGCCACGGCGATGAACCGCGATGTGTCGGCGCCGGCGAGTCGCGCGATGGCGTTGTAGCCGAGCTTGCTGCGCTCCTCCGGCGAGGCTCCGGCCGGCGCGGACGGCGTCTCCGCCGATTGCGGCTGGTCCATGAGCATCGCCTTGCGTCCGTTGAGGTCGATGCGCGCGTAGCGGCGGGTCGAGGCGTCGCCCTCCAGCGGCTCGACGCGGGCGCCGCGCCAGCCTGCGCGCGCCAGAAAGTCGCGCGCTTCGGCGTCGCGTTCAGCGGACATGGCCGGACGATCCCTCAAGAACCTTCGCCCATTTCGCAGGCCCCTCGATCCGCGCAAGGCGCGGGCCGTCGGCGGCGAGGGCGACATGGAGCATGTCGCCGGGAAGCCTGTTTCCCGCGCGCTCCGGCCATTCGATGAGCGCGGCGCCCTCCTCGAGCGCGTCCTCGACGCCCAGCTCGTCGAGCTCGGCCGGCGCCTCGATGCGATAGAGATCGAAATGTCTCACGGTCAGCGCCGGAGTCTCATAGGTCTGCACGAGGGTGAAAGTGGGGCTCGGCGTCTCCTCGGTGACGCCGAGGGCCCTCAGAATGAAGCGTGCAAGCGTCGTCTTGCCGGCGCCGAGATCGCCCGAAAGCGCGACCGCCTCGCCTTGCGAAAGACCGCGCGCGATGCGCGCGCCCAGATCCGCGGCCGCCTTCATGTCGGGCAGCTCTACGATCCTCGCAAAGCGCTGAGATTCCTTCGCCATCGGCGGTCTTGTAGCGGGGGGCGCGGCGGCGCTCAACGCCGCGTTTGCGCCTTTGGCGGCGCCATGTTAGCCCGCTTCGGGGCGCGCCCCGTTTCGGCAATTTCAAGGCGGATATGCAGGAGAAAATCGTCATCATCGGCGCCGGTCAGGCGGGCGCGCAGGCCGTGGCGAGCCTGCGCGGAGAAGGCTTCGCCGGCTCGATCGTCATGGCGGGCGACGAGCCGTTCGCGCCCTATCAGCGCCCGCCGCTCTCCAAGGCCTATCTGATGGGCCAGATGGAGCGCGAAAGGCTGTTTCTGAAACCCGAGGCGTTCTACGCCGAAGCCGGGTGCCGGCTCATTCTGGGAACGGCCGCGATCCGCATCGACCGCGCGGCGAAAAGCGTGACGCTCGCCGACGGAGCCAGGCTCGACTACGACAAGCTTCTCCTCGCCACCGGATCGCGCGTGCGCAAGATCGCCGTTCCCGGCGCGGAGCTTGCGGGCGTGCGCTATCTGCGCTCGATCGCCGATGTCGATGCGCTCCGGCCCGCGCTTCTGGCGGCGAAGTCGCTCGTCGTCGTGGGCGGCGGCTATATCGGCCTCGAAGCGGCGGCGGTGGCGCGCAAGCTGGGCCTTGCCGTGACCGTGGTGGAGGCGCTCGACCGCGTGATGGCGCGCGCGGTGTCGAAGCCCGTTTCCGATTTCTTCGAGGCCGTCCATCGCGACGCCGGCGTCGATCTGCGGCTCAACTGCGCGGTCGAGGCGTTCGAGGGCGAGGGGCGCCTTGCGGCGGTGCGCGCGGCGGGGGCGCGCATACCCGCGGATGTGGCGCTGGTCGGCGTGGGCGTCGTTCCCAATATGGAGCTCGCCAGGGAAGCCGGTCTTGCCTGCAGCGACGGGATCGACGTCGATCCGTTCTGCGCAACCTCCGATCCGGCGATCTTCGCGGCCGGCGACTGCACGCGGCATCTCGGACGCGACGGCGCCTTCATCCGCCTCGAATGCGTGCAGAACGCCATCGACCAGGCCAAGCACGCCGCGCTGGCGATGGCCGGAAAGCCCACCGCCTATCGCGAGACGCCCTGGTTCTGGTCCGATCAGTACGACCTCAAGCTGCAGATCGCGGGGCTCGCGCGGCAAGGAGACCGCCTCGTCCTGCGCGGCGATCCCGCGGCGCGCAAATTCGCGGTCTTTCATCTGCGCGAGGGCAAAGTTGCCGCAGTGGAAGCCGTCAACGCCGCGCCGGAATACCTCGTCGGACGCAGAATGATCGCGGACGGCGCGGCTGTGGCGCCGGAGCGGCTTGCGGACGCCTCCATTCCCATGAAAAACATGCTTCCGAGCGGCTAGGGAGCGTCGATGCCGAAGGTCAAATATATCGAGCACACCGGCAAGGAGCGCGAGGTCGAGGTGCCCGTCGGCTGGAGCGTCATGGAAGGCGCGGTGAAGAATCTCGTTCCGGGCATCGACGCCGATTGCGGCGGCGCCTGCGCCTGCGCCACCTGCCATGTCTATGTGCAGGAGCCCTGGCTCGACAAGCTCGAGCCGAAATCGGACATGGAGGAGACCATGCTCGATTTCGCGCAGGAGCTTCAGCCGAATTCGCGCCTGTCATGCCAGATCAAGATGACGCCCGAGCTCGACGGCCTCGTCGTCAAGACTCCCAAGAGCCAGCATTAGAGTTTTTTGCGCAGGGCGTCCCCGAAGGGTGAGGGCGCGCCCGAGAACGGATCGATGCAATCGGATCGTCCGTCTTCGAGGCCCGGCTACTTCGCCGCCTTGCTCACCGATCCGCCGCCGTCAATCGCCGAGGCGACCTCAGGATCGCCCTCATAGACGATCGAGCCGCCGCCGTTCACCGCGGCCGAAAGCGATTTGCCGGCGCGCACCTGGATGTGGCCGCCGCCGTCGACCGCGGCGCTCACCTTGTCCGCGGCGATGGCGCTGAGGTCGAGATGGCCGCCGCCTTCGACCGCCGCCGACAGCTCGCGTTGCGAAGGAAAGCCGCTCTCGGCGACGATATGGCCGCCGCCCTCGATCGCGGCGGCGGAGAGCTCCGGCGTCACGATCTCGATGTTGAGCTTGTATTCGTGCGGGCAGTCTTGGTTGCAGGCGTCGATCTTGAGCGAGCCGTGCTCGACGCGGATTTTAGTATGTTGGGCGCTGCCGTCGATCAGCGTCACGCGCTGCTGCGCGCCGTGCTTGATGACGACATGGCCGCCGCCCTCCAGCCCCACGCCGTCGAAATGTTCGACGGGAACGGCGGTTGCGGCGAGGGCGGGCGCCGCCAGACATCCGAACAGCGCCGCTACGGGCGCAAGACGCAGCAAAGTCATGAAAAGTCCTCCGGAGCGTGATCCCCCCTAGATAAACCTGCCCTGCTATTTTTTTAACATCCAGGGCCGCGCGCCCGGCTATGCCCGGAGCGGATGGCTTGGAAAGCAGCGGCGGCCGCGAAAGATGCGGTCAGGCGCTGCGGCGCGTTCCGGCGGGGCTGGCGGCGCCCGCCTGGATGCGCCGCGGCAGATGGCAGCGCACCAGCGTTCCCTGATCGCTTTCGATCTCGACCCAGCCGTTGTGGAGCTCGACGAAGCGGTTGACGAGCGCGAGCCCGAGCCCCGGCCCGGCGCGCTGGCCGGAACGGCTCTGGGATTCGAAGCGCTCGAACACCGTCGCCTTCACCTCCGGCGCGATGCCCGGGCCGTTGTCGGCGACGACGATCTGCACGTCTTCGTTCTCGATCCGCCCGGAGAGGCGGATGACGCCGCCGCTAGGCGTGAAACGGAACGCATTGTTGAGCAGGTTGTAGACGATCTGCCGGATGCGCCGGTCGTCGCCGAGGAACGCGCCGGCGTCGGCCGGACTGTCCAGTTCGAGGGTGAGGCCGACCTTGGTCGCCCATTCGCGCGCATGCACCGCGACCTCGGAGAGCAGCGCCGACAGGTCGATCGGCGTCAGCTCGAGCCGCAGCGCGCCGGATTCGATCAGCGCCAGGTCGAGAATGTCGTCGATCAGCTTGGTCAGCGTATTGGCGCCGGAGACGATGTCCTGGACGTATTCGGCCTGCCGCGGATTGAGCGGGCCCGGCGCGCCCCCGCCCAACAGCTCGGCGAATCCGAGAATGGTGTTGAGCGGCGTGCGCAGTTCGTAGGAGACGTGCTTGATGAAATCGGACTTGAGGCGGTCCGCCGCCTCGAGCGCCTCGTTGCGGTCGCGCAAGGCGGTTTCGATGCGGTGGCGGTCGGTCACGTCCGCGAAGGTGGCGAGGATGGCGCCGTCCGGCAGCGGCGAAAGCGCGAGCGAAAGGATGACGCGGTCCTTGCGCTCCACCTCGCCCAGTTCGCGCTTGGCGCCCGCGCCGGAGACGATTTCCTGGGTCAGCACCTCCCAGATTCCGGCGTCGCCGAATTTCCTCACGCAGGAAGAGGCGATGGCGCGCACATGCGGCTCGCCGGAAAGCTCCTGCGGTTCGAGGTCCCAGATGCGCGCGAAGGAGGCGTTGTGCAGTTTCAGCCTGCCGTCGAGCCCGAACACGGCGACGCCTTCGTGCATGGCGTCGAGCGTCGCGGACTGGACCTTGATCAGCGTGTTGTAGGAGCTTTCAAGCGCGATGCGTTCGGTCACGTCCTCGTAGACATAGGTGAGGCCGCCGAGCGGGTGCGGTTGCGCCACCACGCGAAGCGTCTTGCCGCCGGGCAGATGCCAAAGCTCTTCCGGCGAACGGTCCTTGGCCTCGGTGTAGAGCGCCAGTCGCTGGCGCTTCCAGGCCTGATAGTCGCGCTGTTCGGCGAGCTTGCGCCCCTCGCGCAGGCGATCGAGGATTTCGCCGTCGCGCGGGCGGCTGTCGAGCCAGTCTTCGGGCAGGGCCCAGAGCTGCGCGAAGGCGCGGTTGTAGAAGCTGAGCCTCTGGTCGCGGTCGAAGATGGCGACGGCGGCGGCGAGCCGGTCGAGCGTGTCGGCGTGCGCGTCGATGTGCTGCTGGAGCCTGGCGTCGGCCTGGACGGCTTCGGTCACATCCATGGCTGCGCCGAGGATGGCGCCGCTTTCGAGCGGGACATGCCTCAAGGCGAGGGCGCGGCGATGTCCGCCGATCACCGCGAAGCGGCGCGCCTCGTGCGCGGCGCCGCTGTTGCGGGCGATGGCGGCGAGATCGGCCTCCGACTTTTCGATCGCCGCCTGGTTGGCGATGGCCAGTTCGGCGTTCGCAGCCCCGCTCGCCTCGGCATAGGCGCGGTTGCCCCACACCAGCGCCAGCGACTTGTCGCGCAGCCATACCGGCGCCGGAAGGGCTTCCAGCATGGCGCGGAAATCGAGAATCTTCGAATTCTTCGCCGCTTCCGGCTCGAGCCAGACCGCAGCCATGCCGCCGACCGGCCGGCCGCGGAAATGGATGAGAAGGCCGTTGCGGTCATGGGCCGAGAGGGAGAACGGCGTCGCCTTCTCGCTCAGCGCATCGAGCGCGCGCGAAAGCTGAATGGCGTCCGGCCCGGCGAGGCAGGACTCGATGGTGGCTTCCGCGCCGCCATAGGAATAGGGCCCGGCGCCGTCGCGGCCCCATACCACAAGGCCTTCACGCCCTGCGGAGAGCAGCGCGTCGCGTTCGCCGACCGCCGTTCTGGCTCTCGCCGCCGCCGCGCGCAGGGCGCGCTTGAGCCGCATGGCGATGCGCTGCTCGGTCAGCGCCCAAAGCCCCGTCGCGAGCGCGAGCGCGACCGCCCCCGCGGTCACGGCGATCAGGACGAGCTCCGGCTCCCTGAAAAACGACAGGGGCGAGGCGGACGCGGGTAAGGGAGCAAGGGCCGCAAGCACCGCGAGCGCCAGGCCCGCCACCACCCTGCCTTCCCTGCCGCCAGGGTCTTTTTCCTGTCCCCGGTTGGGGCCCATCCCGGCAATCCCCCGACTCCGCCCTAATGGCGCGAATCACTGCAGAATCAATAAGGTAACGGGATTGGGCGAGTCCGCATAGGGATTGTGGTTAAGAAATCGTAAAAATCCCAAATCTGCCCACCGGTTCAACATGTGGCGGAACTTTCGCGCGCGCACGCTCGCCAACGCCGCAGGCGGCGAAGGATCGCGGTCGCGATGCGCGCGAGACGAGGAATCAGAAGGTCGAGCCGCCCATGCCGGCGCCGTCGAACTGGATGAGCCGCGCCGCGGCCAGGACGTCCACGGGCAGCAGGCGCGCATTCACGCCCATGCGGTCATAGGCGGGATCGGTGGCGATCCAGTGCGTGACGCAGCCGCAATCGGCGCAGCGATGCAGCGTGAGATCGCGGTCGCCCCAGACATAGGTGTCTGTCGGCGCCGCCTCGACGATGCGGATGCGCTTCGGCGAATCGTACGCCCAGAGCGTGCCGAGACGGCGGCAGATGGAGCAGTTGCATTGCTTCACCTCCCGCGGAGCCTCGTCGAGCTCGATCCGAACCTTGCCGCAGTGGCAGCGACCTTCGATCATCCGGTCCTCACGCGTTGCAATGGCGGTTCATAGCGCAGGCTCGACCGGATAGTGTCAGCACGGCGTCACGCGCGGCCGACCGCAATAAGAGGGGTGAAGCAGCCCAGAATGAGGCGCCGGGCGTCGAAGGGAGGCTCCCCCGCCGAATCCATCCGCGGATCCTGGTGCATCCGTTCCTCGGCGGCGGTAAAGCTCGCCTTGTCGGGCCAAATCTGCCAGGTGAGAACGATCTTCTCTCCCGGCTTGGCGGCGACCGCCTTGCGGAAATCGGTCTGCTGGCCGTCGGGGATGAAGTCTTCCCAGCACTCGACGATTTCGAGGCATCCATATTCGCGAAAGAACGCCGCGCCGTTTTCGGCCCATCTGCGATAGGCCTCCATCTTGTCCGACGGAACGGGGATGACGAGGCCGCAGACATACATGAATCGGTTCCGCGCGATCAGTAGCGGTAGTGATCCGGCTTGAAGGGGCCGGATTCGGGCACGCTGATATAGTCGGACTGCTTCTTGGAGAGTTTGGTCAGCTTGACGCCGATCTTGTCGAGATGGAGGCGCGCCACCTTCTCGTCGAGCTGCTTGGGAAGGGTGTAGACCTTCTTCTGGTAGCGGCCGGGATTGGCGAACAGCTCGATCTGCGCCAGCGTCTGGTTGGTGAAGGAGGCGCTCATCACGAAGCTCGGATGGCCCATGGCGTTGCCGAGATTCACGAGCCGCCCCTGGCTGAGCAGGATGATCTTCTTGCCGTCGGGAAATTCGATCTCGTCGACCTGATCCTTGATGTTCTTCCACTTGAAGTTCTTGAGCGCGGCGACCTGGATCTCGCTGTCGAAATGGCCGATGTTGCAGACGATGGCGCGGTCCTTCATGGCGCGCATGTGGTCGATGGTGATGACGTCCACATTGCCGGTGGCCGTGACGAAGATGTCGGCGCGCGGCGCGGCGTCTTCCATGGTCACGACCTCGTAGCCCTCCATCGCCGCCTGCAGCGCGCAGATGGGATCGATCTCGCTGACCATGACGCGGCAGCCGGCCTGGCGCAGCGACGCGGCCGAGCCCTTGCCGACATCGCCGAAGCCGGCGACCATGGCGACCTTTCCGGCCATCATCACGTCGGTGCCGCGGCGGATGCCGTCGACGAGGCTTTCGCGGCAGCCATAGAGATTGTCGAATTTCGATTTGGTGACGCTGTCGTTGACGTTGATCGCCGGGAAGAGAAGCTTTCCCTCCTTCTCCATGATGTAGAGGCGATGGACGCCGGTGGTGGTCTCCTCGGTCACGCCCTTGATGCTCTGCGCGACCTTTCCGTACCAGCCCTGCTTGTGCTTGAGCCGGCGCTTGATGGCGGCGAAGAGGACTTCTTCCTCCTCGTTGGCGGGCTTGTCGAGAAACGCGGCATCGCCGCTTTCGGCGCGAACGCCCAGATGGACGAGCAGCGTCGCGTCGCCGCCGTCGTCGAGGATCATGTTGGGAACGCCGCCGTCGGCCCATTCGAAGATGCGGTGGGTGTACTCCCAATAGTCTTCGAGGCTCTCGCCCTTGACCGCGAAGACCGGCGTGCCGCCGGCGGCGATCGCCGCGGCCGCGTGGTCCTGGGTCGAGAAGATGTTGCACGAGGCCCAGCGCACATCGGCGCCGAGCGCCTTCAGCGTCTCGATCAGCACCGCGGTCTGGATCGTCATGTGGAGCGAGCCCGCGATGCGCGCTCCCTTCAGCGGCTGGGCGCGGCCATATTCCTCACGCGTCGCCATCAGGCCGGGCATCTCGGTCTCGGCGATCTCGATCTCGGCGCGGCCGTAATCGGCGAGCTTGATGTCCTTGACGACGTAATCCTTGGCGGCAGCCATGCTGGTCTCCGGGCTTGAGGTGGCGTGGCGCGCGGTCTAGCACGCTTGGCCACGGGCGCAAAGGCGACATAAAGGAATCTTTATGTGTTCTGGAGCGCGACACGTAGGGTGGGCGTCGATAACGCCGATGGTCCACGTCTTCCGGCGTCGCACGTGGGCAACGCAGGCGTTACCCTTCATCCCTCGCCCAGCACGCGGGCGACGAGGCGGGCGGTGTA
>DASZRM010000174.1:0-2941 GCA_035549135.1 Rhizomicrobium sp.
ATGCAAAAGAAGATACGCGACGCCCAGCTTCGCAAGATTCCCTATATGCTTGTGGTGGGCGAGCGCGAGGCGGCGGAAGGCAAGGTCGCCGTCCGGCTGCGTTCCGGAAAGGACCTGGGCCCCATGCCGCTCGAAAATTTCATAGCCCGGATCAAATCCGAGTCAGAATCTCGCAAGGATGTGGGCGATTAGCCCTTGCGAATCGCCGCGGCCAACCTATTCTCTGCCTCGCAAGCGGTCCCGCGCGGATCGCCCTTCACGAGGATCGAGCCCTGGCAATGAACCGTAACAACGTTTCGCGAGGCCGGGCAAAACCCTCGCGATGCGGCGGCTTGGCGCGAGTCTAACGAAGGAGAGAGTCATAGCACCCAGACGTTTCGCCATGAACGCGCCGCCGCCCGCCAAGGACGGTCCGCGCGTCAATGAGGAGATTTTCGCCCGCACCATGCTCTTGATCGGCGACGACGGGCAGAAATATGGAGAGATCGGCGCGGATGAAGCCCGCGCCATTGCGGAGGAAAAGGGATTCGATCTCGTCGAGGTCTCCCCGGAAGCCAAGCCGCCCGTGGTCAAATTGATGGACTACGGCAAATACAAATACGAGCAGCAAAAGAAGGCCGCCGAGGCGCGAAAGAAGCAGAAGACCATCGAGATCAAGGAGATCAAGATGCGTCCCACCATCGACGACCACGATTACGAGACCAAAATGAAGGCGATGCAGCGCTTCTTCGGCGAGGGCGACAAGGTCAAGGTCACCCTTCGCTTCCGCGGCCGTGAAATGGCGCATCAGCACCTCGGCATGGCGCTGCTCACACGAATCCAGAAAGACACGGAAACGTTTGCGAAGCTGGAACAATATCCGAAGATGGAAGGCCGCCAAATGATGATGGTGCTGGCGCCGCGCTGACCGGCGTTCAGGCGCCCAACCCTCGGAGCGCGCTGGGCGGACCTATATCGTCGTGATAACCCTCGACATGGGGCTTGCCCGCCATCGTCTTGTAGATGACGTGGCCGTCCTCCATCAGCAGAACGACTTCCGCCGTCCAGCCGCGGTCGACCGTGGTGCGGTTGAAGCCAAGCAGATCGAGGACCACGCTGCCTGTCGGACGCCGCTCGAGATGCTGCGGATGGAAGACCCACGCCGAGCATCTTTCGCGCGCTTCGATGCAGCCGCGAACCGGCGCATCGAGGCGATCGAACTGCGTGGAGTCTTTCGGCATTATGCGCTGGAGCAGGCCGAGATAGGAAATCTTCCGCGCGTTCGGCTGCGTGGCCGGATTGAAACCGAGCCGCGCGAGATCGGTCTCGCTCGTCCGCCCGGGAACGACGTTCGCGTAGGCGAGCGCAACTTCGTCATAATTGCGGAAGGCGCGCGTTTCCCAAAGATCTGAGCGCTGCGACAAGAGCCCAAGTCCGCCGCAGCCGACGAGCGAGAGCATGATCGTCATGATGACGGCAAGCCTCGCGTAACGGTGCGTTTCGCCTGCCCCCTCCGCCATGTTGCCCCCAACGCCGCAGACTATTTTTTTCCACGATAGCGGACCGGACCGCCGCTGCAAAGCGCAAGCGGACCTGGGGACGGCGCGTCATGAAAATTTCAAATCTCGCCCGCGCGCTCAACGCAGTCGCACACGGTCTCGAAATCGCAATTGCCCCCGGTCAGAACCACTGCCACCGTTTTTCCCCGCGCGTCGAACTTCCCGCCCAAAATCGCGGCAAGTCCTGCGCTTCCGCCGGTTTCTATGATTAATTTCAGCCGCAATGCGGAATAGGCGACGGCCGTCCTAAGGTCGTCGTCGCTCACGGCAAGTCCGGGAGCCATGAGGCGTTTCGCGATTGCAAAAGGGACTAAGCCGGGCATTGTCGCCATGAGCGCGTCGGCGATCGACAGTGGGCCGCCGGGAGCCACCACCCTTTTTCCAGCGATCAGGGAGAGCCGAAGGCCATCGAACCGCTCCGGCTCGACGCTCACGACCGCCGTCGACGGGCTTGCCTTGGAAAGGGCCAGCGCAATGCCGCTCGCGATCCCGCCACCGCTGCAGGGCACGAGCACGGCGTCGAGGCTGGCGCCGAGGGCGGCGGCCTGGCGCGCCAGCTCGAGCCCGATCGTTCCCTGGCCCGCAACCACTGCGGCATCGTCGAACGGCCTGACCAGCGTCGCATTCCGCTCGGCGCAAATTCCCAGCGCGACCGCCTCGCGATCGTCCTTCGCGCGATCGTAGAAGACGATTTCGGCCCCCAACGCCTTGACGCCCGCGACCTTGGCGCGCGGCGCGTCCTTGGGCATCACGATCAGGGCCTTCATGCCGTAAATCGCGGCCGCGGCCGCCACGCCTTGGGCGTGATTTCCGGACGAGAACGCCACCACGCCGCCCGCCCGCGCCCGTTCGGGGATGAGCGCAATGCGGTTGCCGGCGCCGCGGATCTTGAACGAGCCGGTCCGTTGCAACGATTCGAGCTTCAATAGAACGCGCCCCCCAGACCTTTCATTCAGAAGGACGTTCTCGATCAAGGGCGTCGCGTAGGCGTAGGGTGCGATGCGCCTCGCGGCGGCTTCGACGTCGGCGTATTCGGGCGTTTCCGTGTTATGGCTCATGGAGAAGGATATAGCGTGCATCACTATCGCCCAACAGTCGTCGTCGCGCTCATGACGGCCCTGCTCGCGACGCATGCGCGAGCCGCGCCCGAGGTGTTGGCGACGATCAAGCCTGTCCATTCGCTCGCCGCGGCGGTCATGGCGGACGTAGGGGCGCCTGGGCTCCTCATCGAGGGCGCCCAATCCGAGCACGCCTATGCGCTCAAACCCTCGGATGCGGAAAAGATCGCGCGCGCGCGCATCGTCTTCGAGATCGGGCCCGATCTGGAGACCTATCTCATCAAGCCCCTGGCGGCGCTGGCGCCCGGAGCCAAAGTCATTGCGCTCGAAAGCGCGCCCGGCGTC